>NZ_FPCB01000015.1:0-198869 GCF_900116815.1 Methylobacterium sp. 174MFSha1.1
CTCGTGGCCCAGAGCCCGGATCTGGCGCGCCCAGTGATGGGCGGTGGCGCAGGCCTCCATCGCCACGATGGTGGCGGGGATCTTCTTGAGCGCCGGCAGCAGCTTGTCGCGCGAGACGCGTTCGGTGCTCACCACGGCGCCCTGCGCGTCCTGGGCCTCGAACTGGAAGACGGACTTGGCGATGTCCAGGCCGATGATGCTAATCTGCGTCACGGACGGTCTCCTCGGTTGGGTGTCAGACGACCTCAACCTGGCACTTATGATGCCGGCGGGGGCCGTCCACCCCAACATCCCGGGGCCGCGCAGCGGAACCCGGGATCCATAACCGCCGACGGATTCGGATGAGGCGGTGCGCGTTCGGACTCTTCTGAAAGCTCAGCGTTGATGGATTCCGGGTTCCGCTGCGCGGCCCGGAATGACGCAACGGGTTTCAATTCTGTCCGCTCACGCCGATCAAATACCGCTCTCGGTATTCAACACGGCCTACCGCGATTCCCGCTTCTCCAGCTGGGTCTTCACCTGCTTCAGCTGGTCGAACACCGCGCCCGGCGTGGTGCCGAAGAAGGCGAAGCCGGCATTGATCGACCAGTAGCAGGCGAACAGGATCAGCGGCACCAGGATCCACCCTAAGATCTCCTCGCCGATCTTGCGGCGGCGGCGGCGCTGGCGCCGCTTCTCGCGCCCCGTCAGCTTCGGGGAGGGTGGGGTCACCGTCGCGGCCGGGGCGAGGGGCCCCTCGTTCAGATCACCGCTCATGGAGATCGTCTCACGCTTCCTGGGC
This sequence comes from Methylobacterium sp. 174MFSha1.1, assembly GCF_900116815.1. Classification (NCBI taxonomy): domain Bacteria; kingdom Pseudomonadati; phylum Pseudomonadota; class Alphaproteobacteria; order Hyphomicrobiales; family Methylobacteriaceae; genus Methylobacterium; species Methylobacterium sp. 174MFSha1.1. The sequence goes on from NZ_FPCB01000015.1 coordinate 782, forward strand.
AGCCGGGCCCGCGAGCCCTGGCGCATCCGTCACGGGGGCCCCGGGGCGCCGCGAGGGCGGCCGGGGCCTCAAATGCACATCCCGGCGGGGAGGCCCCGCCGGGATGTGCGCGTCTCGCGGAACCTCATACACGGGAGGCGGTCCGGGATCGAGGGGGCAGCCTGCGATCCGCGCGGCCGAGGGCTCTCGCCCCCGGCCCCGTCCGGATCAGGCCCGGACCAGCGGCACCTTCGGCACCGTGCGGACCCCGCCCTCGCCGCCGCCCGAGCCGCCGTCCTTCGGCTTCTTCGGCGCGGCGGCGCGGGGGCGCTTCTGCTTCTTGGCGGCGTTCTTGGCCGCCTTCTTGGCCGCGATCGTCACGTCCTTCTCGGGCCGCGGCGTCACCGGACCGGCCGGGAAGACGAAGCCGAGGCTCGGCTTCTCGCCGTCGGGCCGCTTGACGATCACCCGGACGGCACCGCCGTCCTTGAGCTTGCCGAACAGCACCTCGTCGGCGAGCGGGGTCTTGATGGTCGACTGGATCAGGCGGGCCATCGGGCGGGCGCCCATGGCCTCGTCGTAGCCGTTCTCGACCAGCCAGTCCCGCGCCTCGTCGGAGAGCTCGATCGTGACGTTGCGGTCGGCGAGCTGCGCCTCGAGCTGGAGCACGAACTTGTCGACGACCTTGGCCACCACGGTCTTCGGCAGGTGCCCGAAGGACACGGTCGCGTCGAGGCGGTTGCGGAATTCCGGGGCGAACAGGCGGTTGATCGCCTCCTGGTCGTCGCCGGTCCGCTTGTTCTGGGTGAAGCCGAACGCCGCCTTGGCGAGGTCGGCCGCGCCCGCATTCGTCGTCATGATGATGATGACGTTGCGGAAATCGACCTGCTTGCCGTTATGGTCGGTGAGCTTGCCGTGGTCCATCACCTGCAACAGGATGTTGAACAGGTCCGGGTGGGCCTTCTCGATCTCGTCGAGCAGCAGCACGCAATGCGGGTGCTGATCGATGCCGTCGGTGAGGAGGCCACCCTGGTCGAAGCCGACATAGCCCGGAGGGGCGCCGATCAGCCGCGAGACGGTGTGCCGCTCCATGTATTCCGACATGTCGAAGCGCAGCATCTCGACGCCGAGGCTCGACGCGAGCTGCTTGGCGGCCTCCGTCTTGCCGACGCCGGTCGGGCCGGCGAACAGGTAGGCGCCGATCGGCTTGTCGGGATCGCGCAGGCCCGCCCGGGCGAGCTTGATCGAGGCGGTCAGCGCGTCGATCGCGGCGTCCTGGCCGTAGACCACCCGCTTCAGGTTGTCGGTGAGGTGGGCGAGCACCTCCGCGTCGTCCTTCGAGACGGTCTTCGGGGGAATGCGGGCCATCGTGGCGATGGTCGCCTCGATCTCCTTCACGCCGATCGTGCGCTTGCGGCGGCCCTCCGGCACCAGCATCTGCGAGGCGCCGGTCTCGTCGATCACGTCGATCGCCTTGTCCGGCAGCTTGCGGTCGTTGATGTAGCGGGCCGACAGCTCGACCGCGGCCTTCACCGCCTCGGTCGTGTACTTGAGCTTGTGGAACTCCTCGAAGGACGGGCGCAGGCCCTTGAGGATTTCGATCGCGTCGGGGATCGACGGCTCGTTGACGTCGATCTTCTGGAACCGGCGCACCAGGGCGCGGTCCTTCTCGAAGTACTGGCGGTACTCCTTGTAGGTGGTCGAGCCGATGCAGCGGAGCGAGCCGGAGGCCAGAGCCGGCTTGAGCAGGTTCGAGGCGTCCATCGCGCCGCCCGAGGTCGCACCGGCGCCGATCACCGTGTGGATCTCGTCGATGAACATGATGGCGTTCGGATGCGCCTCGATCTCCTTCATCACCTGCTTGAGGCGCTCCTCGAAGTCGCCCCGGTAGCGGGTGCCGGCGAGCAGCGTCCCCATGTCGAGGGAGAACACGGTCGCGTCGGCCAGGACCTCCGGCACCTCGTGCTGGATGATCTTGCGCGCCAGCCCCTCGGCGATCGCGGTCTTGCCGACGCCGGGATCGCCCACCAGCAGCGGGTTGTTCTTCTGCCGGCGGCACAGCACCTGGATCGTGCGCTGGACCTCGGTCTCGCGGCCGATCAGCGGGTCGATCTTGCCCTCGCGGGCCTTCTTGTTGAGGTTGACGCAGTAGGCGTCGAGGGCGTCGCCCTTCTTCTTCTGGCCGCCGCGCTCGTCCTCGGGGCCGCTCGGGCGCTCCGTCGGGCCGTCCTCGTCGGCGCCGCGCACCGGCTTGCCCTCGGACAGGCCGGGGCGCTTGGCGATGCCGTGGCTGATGTAGTTGACCGCGTCGTAGCGGGTCATGTCCTGCTCTTGCAGGAAGTAGGCGGCGTGGCTCTCGCGCTCGGCGAAGATCGCCACGAGCACGTTGGCGCCGGTAACCTCCTCGCGGCCGGAGGACTGCACGTGGATCACCGCGCGCTGGATCACGCGCTGGAAGCCCGCCGTGGGCTTGGCGTCCTGGCGCCCGTCGCCGGTCAGGTTGGCGAGTTCGGTGTCGATGTACTCGACGAGGTTGCGCTTGAGCAGGTCGACATCGACGTTGCAGGCCCGCATGACCGCGGCCGCGTCCTGGTCGTCGACCAGGGCCAGCAGGAGGTGCTCGAGCGTGGCGTATTCGTGTCGGCGCTCGCCCGCCAGCGCCAGGGCGCGGTGAAGAGCTTGTTCAAGGCTGCGTGAGAAGCTGGGCAAAGCGGGCCTCTTTGCTGGTGCCTGTCTTGGTCAGGGTCCGTCTCGGCTGGTGCCTATTTCTTTTCCATGACGCATTGCAGAGGATGTTGGTGTTTCCGCGCAAAGTCCATGACCTGCGTCACCTTGGTCTCGGCGACCTCGTAGGTGAAGATGCCGCACTCGCCGACGCCGTTCTGGTGAACGTGCAGCATGATGCGAGTCGCGTCCTCGCGCGACTTGTTGAAGAAGCGCTCGACCACGTGGACCACGAATTCCATCGGGGTGTAGTCGTCGTTGAGGAGCAGCACGCGGTAGAGGTTGGGCCGCTTGGTGCGCGGCTTCGTCCGCGTGATCACGGCGGTTCCCGATCGCCCGTCGCCGTTTCCGTTCCCGGGGGCGCGGGGATTGGCCGCGACCGGCCTGGTGGAGGGTTCTCCCTGCCTCGGGACCTGAGCCATCTGAATCGTACCGACCTCGCTCTGGCGACCGCGCTGAAACCGCACCGGACTCCCGCGGACGGGGGCTCGGGTGGTCGTGCGGGACGGCAGCCTATCACGTCGGCTGCCGGTGCCGAGCCTAATCTATAGGCCGAGTCGGCGCTTCGCCAGTCGGCTGCGCGCTCTTGTCGTGCAGGCTCCTCAAGGAGGGCCTGAAACGCGCGCGACCGGCACGGGGCCCGTGCCGGTCGCATCGCAGTCTCAATGGTGGAGCGGCGGCCCGGAGGCCGTCCGCTCTCGCGTGACGCGCGATTACGCGGCGTCGTTGAACTTGTTGGACTCGTCCTCGACCTTCCGCAGGCCGTCCTTGGCCATGCCGACGGCGCGGTCCTGCGCCTTGAACGCCTGCTCCTGAGCCTTGGCGGCGAAGCCCTCGAACGGCTTCACCATCTCCTTGGCGAGGTTCTGGTAGAGCTCGGTCATCTTCTGGCTCTGAGCCACGAGACGCTCGTACGAGGTCTTCATGTACTCGGTCTGGATCTCGAGCGCCTTGTCGAGCGAGCGCACGCCGGCGAGCTTCTCGAGGGTGGCGGTGCCGTGCTCGAACGACTGCTTGGCGAAGTCGGTCGCCTCGACGGCGATGGCCTGGCTCGCCTTCGACAGGGTGCCGAAGCTGCGCAGCATCGCGTCCATGCCGTCCTTGCCGAACTTCTGGGCGGCCTCGGCCTGCTGGTTGATGTTCTGCTGGTTCATGGTGTGGCGGCGCCTCAAGGGGGCGCCCCTCCTCGCGCGGCGGTCAGGGCATCGGCAGGGCGCCCGCGCGTCGCGCCCCGCTGACCTGCAATATGTGCAGCGCACAAAATTCGTCAAGAGCCGATTGTGCGGCGCACAATGAGCGAATTCGAGCATCGGAATTTGCCGGCGGTTAACCGGGGCGTAACCGCGCCTGCCTAGCCTGATTGACAGTGATGCCGCTGCGCCACGCCGTTTCCGGGGAGGCGCCATCGGTCTTGAGGGCGCCGCCCACGTCGCGGGCGCCCCTTTCAGTCGAACGGGGTAGTAGCGTGATGCGTTGCGTTCACGGCCAATCTGGACCCGCGTTGCCGGCCGTGCTCGCCGCCGCGGCGGTGCTGACGGCGCTCACCGCCTCGCCCGCCGAGGCGCGTAGGCGGGCCCACCACGGCGGCGGGGGCGGGTACAATCCGCCCTACGCCGCGATGGTGGTGGATGCCAAGACCGGCCGCGTGATGCACGCGGTCAACGAGGACGCCCTGCGCCATCCGGCCTCGATCACCAAGGTGATGACGCTCTACCTGCTGTTCGAGCAGCTCGAACGCGGCAAGATGGAGCTCGACACCCCGCTGACGGTCTCGGCCAACGCCGCCCGGATGCCGCCGTCCAAGCTCGGCGTGCGCCCCGGCTCGACCGTGACGGTCGAGGAGGCGATCAAGGCGCTGGTGACGAAGTCGGCCAACGACATCGCCTGCGCCATCGGCGAGAACATCGCCGGCTCGGAGGCCGCCTTCGCCGAGATGATGACCCGCAAGGCGCATTCGCTCGGCATGAGCCGCACGCACTACGCCAACGCCTCGGGCCTGCCGGATTCCGACCAGATCACCACGGCGCGCGACCTGACGATCCTGGCGCGTGCGATCCAGGACCGGTTCCCGAAATACTACCGCTACTTCCAGACCCGCTCCTTCGCCTTCAAGGGCCGGGTGATCGGCAACCACAACCACCTGCTCGGCCGGGTCGAGGGCGTCGACGGCATCAAGACCGGCTACACCCGCGATTCGGGCTTCAACCTGATGACCTCGGCCCGCACCGACGGCCGCCACATCGTGGCGGTGGTGCTCGGCGGCAAGTCGGTGGCGAGCCGCGACAACATCATGGCCAAGCTCGTCCAGGCCAACCTGCCGGTGGCCTATGCGGGCGCCCGCACCGCGGCCCCGGTGGTCGAGGTGGCCGAGCGGCCGCGCCCCGCCGTGGTCGCCGAGCGCCCGGTCGCGACCCGTACCCTCGTGGCCTCCGCCGACGAGGACGACGCGGTCGAGACCACGAATTCCACCGGCCAGCCCCTCGACATCGCGCCCCGCGGCGGCGCCACGCCGCAAGGTTCGCCGAAGTGGCGCGCCGGCGCCCCCGGGGCCGTGCCGGCGAGCGCCCAGGCCTACGCGCCGGCCGCCACGGCCGCCTTCCCGGCCGCGAACGGCAAGTACGCCTCGCGCCTGCCGGCTTCCGAGCCCGGCGAGGCCCGGGCTCCGGCCCCGCTGCGCGAGACCGCGGCACCGGCGGCGAAGCCCGTCAGCGTGACGCCCTGGGTGATCCAGCTCGGCGCCATGGACGACGAGGGCAAGGCGAAGTCGATGCTCGCCGACGCGCGCCAGCGCAGCGGTTCGGCGCTGGGCAAGGCCGCTCCGTTCACCGAGCGGGTGACCCATGGCGGCACCACGCTGTTCCGCGCCCGGTTCTCCGGCTTCTCCGAGGCCGAGGCCGCGCAGGACGCCTGCCGGGCGCTGAAGCGCAACGGCTTCACCTGCTTCGCGACCCGGAGCTGAAGGTCTTCGCATTCCGCGAAGGGCGAGGCTCCCCGCAAAACATATGAGCGCGGGTCCCCCTCTCCCGAGTGGGAGAGGGGACAGGGGTGAGGGTGGCTCGGGTCCAGGATTAGGCACCGAGCGTCGAGCTGCGCAGCTCAACGGTTCAGACTTGTTGCTGCACCGTTCCACCCTCGCGCGATCTTCGATCGCCCCTACCGCTCTCCCACACGGGAGAGGGGATCCCGCGCCAAGTCTATCACAATCAGCACCACATCCCCGCCGCGGCGCATCCCTGCCGCGGCTCCGTCGACACGCGCGTGGAGTTTCAGCGATGTCGGTTGAGCAGAAAGTCCTTGGCCGCGTTGACGCGGGCCGCCAGGTAGTCGGACCCGCCCTGGTCCGGGTGAAGCCGCTTCATGAGAGTCCGGTGCGCCCGGCGCACCTCCTCGAGGGGCGCCCCGCGCTGAAGCCCCAGGATCTGATAGGCCTCCTCCTCCGTCATCGGCCCTGGCTGCGCCGCGCCGCCCGGCCGCGTGTCGCGGTCAGCCTCAGCGTCTACGCGCCATCCGGGAGACCGGCGGTCCAGATAAGCCTCTAGCAGGCGGGCGCCGTCCGGGTCGCCGGTGCGGCACTCGGCGAGCAGCGACGCGAGGATGGGCGGGGCCAGGGCGTCGAGGGCGTGACCCGCGAGTGGCCCGGCCAGCACCGTGCCGCGCATCGCCCCGGAGGCGTGGTCGAGCTCCATCTCCAGCATGGCGGAGCGCACCCGCGAGACGGCGTCCGGCCGCGGGCCGGCACTGCCGAGACCGAACTTGCCGAGGCCGTACTTGCCGAGCCCGAAGGGAAGGGGAGAGCCCTGGCGCCAGCCGAGCAGCCAGGCGCCGCCGAGGCCGAGCGCGCCGGCCATGTCGAAGCGCCCGCGCAGGAACAGGAGGGCGGCCGCGGCGAGGGCCAGCCAGCCGCCGGCTTGGCGGATCATCCGCGCGATCGTCGAGGGGTTCGCGGTGGAGTAATGGCGGCCGAGCCACCACAGGCCGACGAGGACCAGGACACCGAGGCCTAGGGCGATCATCCGTCTTCTACCACCCTCAGATGCGCGCAGGGAACCCCTGTCTACCCGCCGGTCATGCCGGCGAGGAGCCGGCGCGCCGCCGCATCCTCATGCGCGGCGAGACGCAATCCGTCGAGTCCCCGCGTGGCGTAGAGGGCCGCGGCGCGCAGGAGCGCCGCCAGCACGTCGGGCGCCGCGAGGTCGAACCGCGCCGACACGCCCCCGCTCAGCCGGGCGATCTCGGAAAACCCCGCGGCGACATCCGGGTCGGGCCCTTCATGGAAGCAGAAGGCCGGCAGGCCGAGCAGGCCGAGTTCGCCCGCGACGCCGCAGAGGTCGTCGATGTCCTCCTCGATCGCGTCGCCGACCAGGATCAGAGCCTTGACCGGGCCGCGCGAGGCCTCGTTGCGGGCGTGGCGCAGCACGCGGCCGATCTGGGTGCGGCCGCCCTGGCAGGTCACGCCCCGCATCAGGCCGGTGAGCGCGCGGGCATCGGCGACGAAGCGCGAGGCCCGGCACTCGTCGAACCCCCGGAAGTAGACGAGCTGCACCGAAAGGCCGCCGAGCCGGGCGGTCGCCTCGAACATCCCGGCCTGGACCCCGCAGGCGAGGTCCCAGGTCGGCTGCCGGCTCATCGTCGCGTCGAGGGCGAAGATCAGCCGCGGCGCGCCGCCCGATCCTGGAGACGGCGCGGCGACCTGCCGCGCCGTCTCCAGGAAGGCGTCGACCGCAGCATTCCGCGCACGGTCGAGGTCGCGGTCGCCCATCGCCCGCTCAGTGCCGGCGGATGGTGCTGGCGGTGAGCGCGTGGACCGAGAACAGCCCGTCCGGATCGATCCAGACGCTCCGGTGCTCCCAGCCGGCGCCGCGGGCCAGCGCCCGGAAGCCCGGCACCGTGTACTTGTAGCTGTTCTCGGTGTGGATCGTCTCGCCGGAGCCGAAATGGAACGGCACGCCCGCCACGGTGACGAGCTGGCTGCGCCGGCTCACGAGGTGCATCTCGATCCGCCCCAGGTTCTCGTCGAAGAAGGCCTGGTGTGCGAAGGCGTCGAGGTCGAAATCGGCGTTCAGCTCGCGGTTGATCCGGGCGAGCAGGTTGAGGTTGAACGCCGCCGTCACCCCGGCCGAATCGTCGTAGGCCGCGTCGAGCACCGCCTTGTCCTTCACGAGGTCGATGCCGACGACGAGCGTGGCATCGGGCCCGAGCGTGCGGGCGAAGCTGCCGAGGAGGCCCGCGGCCAGCTCGGGCTCGAAATTGCCGATCGTCGAGCCCGGGAAGAAGCCGGCCTTCGGCGCGTCCCTCAGGTCGTCGGGCAGGGGGAAGGGCCTGGTGAAGTCCGCCGCCACCGGCTCGACCCGCAGGCGCGGGAAGTCGCGGCCGAGTTCCTCCGCCTCGCTGCGCAGGAACTCCTCCGAGACGTCGACCGGCACGTAGGCCGCGAGGTCGGGGAGGTGGGGCAGCAGGCGCCGCACCTTGGCGGTGGAGCCGCTGCCGAACTCGACGAGCGCCGCACCCGGCGGCAGGCCGGCGCCGATCTCGGGGCCGTACCGATCGAGGATCGCGAGCTCGGTGCGGGTGGGATAATATTCCGGCAGGCGGGTGATCGCCTCGAACAGCTCGGAGCCGCGCCGGTCGTAGAAGTACTTGGCGGAGAGGTGCTTGCGGGGAGAGCCGAGGCCCGCGAGCACGTCCTGCAGGAAGCCGCGATCGGCGCCCGCGAGGGGGGCGGCGGGCGCGAGGTGGGGAACGGGAGCGTTCACGAGCTGTTACTCCGAGATCGGGCGGGCGCCCTCGCGGGCGCCCGAATCGAGGCACGTCCGGCCGCGCCTCACGCGCCGTAGTGAGATAGACGCAGGCCCGTGAACTGCCAGCGCTGATGGGGATAGAAGAAGTTCCGGTAGGTCTGCCGGCTGTGGCCCTGCGGCGTCGCCACGGACGAGCCGCGCAGCACGAACTGGCTGACCATGAACTTGCCGTTGTACTCGCCGAGCGCGCCGGGCAGCGGACGGTAGCCCGGATAGGCGGAATAGGCGCTGCGGGTCCATTGCCAGACATGGCCGAAGGCGGCGTCCAGCGAGCCGCTCGCCTCCTCCCACTCGGCCTCCGTCGGCAGGTCGCGCCCGGCCCAGCGGGCGAAGGCGTCGGCCTCGTAGTAGCTCACATGGGTCACCGGCAGGGCCGGATCGACGGGCTTCAGCCCGGCGAGCGTCATGCTCGACCACACGCCGTCGGCTTGGCGCCAGTAGCCCGGCGCATCCCAGCCCTGGTCTTGCGCCGCCACGTACCCGTCCGAGAGCCACAGCTCCGGCTTGGCGTAGCCGCCGTCCTGCATGAATTCGAGCCACTCGCCGTTGGTGACGAGGGCGCGCTCCAGGGTTGCCGGCCGCAGCAGCACGTCGTGGCGCGGCTCCTCGTTGTCGAAGTGGAAGCCCTCGCCGGCATGTCCCATCTGCGTCACGCCGCCATCGAGGGCGACCTGGCCGGAGCGCTGCGACAAGTCGGGCCAGCGCCAACCTGCGTCGTAGGCCGGCAGGAGCGGGTTCTGCGCGAAGGCGTGCAGGATGTCGGTGAGCATCAGCTCCTGGTGCTGCTGCTCGTGATGCAGGCCGATCTCGACGATGCCGACGATCTCGGGCAGTTGCGCCTCGCGGGCGCTCCCGATCAGGTCGGCGACGGCGGCGTCGACATGGGCGCGGTAGGCCGCCACCTCGTCGCAGGTCGGCCGGGTCACGAGGCCGCGGCTGATCCGCGGCGCGCGCGGACCCGCCTGCACGTAGTAGGAGTTGAACAGGTAGAAGAAGCGCTCGTCGAAGACCGTGTAGCCCGGCACCATCGCCGTCAGAAGGAACTGTTCGAAGAACCAGGTCGTGTGGGCGCGGTGCCACTTGGTCGGGCTCGCATCCGGCATCGACTGGACCTGCTGGTCCTCCGGCGAGAGCGGCGCGGCGCGGCGCTCGGTCTCGTCGCGGACGTGCCGGAAGGCCGCGATCCAGGCCGCCCGGTCGACCGGGCGGGCACCGACGGGGGGCGGGGGAAACGCGGGGCGCGTGTCTCTGACCTGCGCGGTCGCGGTCGCTGCCATCGGATCGTCCCTTATGCGTAGACGGATTGTCCACGCTCAACGCGGGTCCGGGGAACTCGTTTCTCCGGCGCGGCGTTACCGCGCAGCTTGGCTCCCGTACGGCGACGCTTCGGACGGTGCGTCACGGGGGAAGCGGGGCCATTTTGCCGCCGCTTTGACCAAGCCTTAACGAGCCCGCCGGACTCTCGCCGGCAACCTCTCATCCCTCTCGGTCAAAGCCTCTCATGCGGTTCGATCTGATGGCCGGCACTGCCGCGGCGCCCCTGGCGCCGATCACCCGTGCCCCCGTGGTCCTCGTGTTCGATTCCGGCCTCGGCGGCCTTACGGTGCTCGCCGAGGTGCGGCGCGCCCGGCCCGACGCCCGGGTGGTCTACGCCGCCGACGACGCCGCCTTCCCGTATGGCGGCCTCGCCGAGCCAGTGCTGGTGGCCCGCGTGCTCACCGTGATGGAGCGGCTGATCGCGGCCCACGCCCCCGATCTCGTTGTGGTGGCCTGCAACACCGCCTCGACCCTGGTGCTGCCGGCCCTGCGCCAGCGCTTCGACATCCCGTTCGTCGGCACCGTGCCGCCGATCAAGCCGGCGGCCGCCGCGACCCGTTCGGGCCTCGTCAGCGTGCTCGCCACGCCCGGCACCGTGCGGCGCGACTATACCCGCGAGCTGATCGACACCTACGCCGCCGGCTGCCGGGTCACCCTCGTCGGCGCGACGGGCCTCGCGGCCCTCACCGAGACGGCGCTCTCCGGGCTGCCGGTCTCGGACGCCGACCTCTGGGCCGAGATCGGTCCGTGCTTCGTCGAGGGCGAGGCGGGGCGCACCGACGTGGTGGTGCTCGCCTGCACCCACTATCCCCTGCTGCTCGCCCGCTACCAGGCGATCGCGCCCTGGCCGGTGACCTGGATCGACCCCGCCCCGGCGATCGCCCGGCGCATGACCCAGCTGATCGGCGGTCCCGCGCGGGGATTCGGCGACGACGTCCCGGGCCCGGTCCTCGCCGCCTTCACCTCCGGCGACCGGCTGACGCCCGCCTTGCGCGCGGCCCTCGGCGAGCGTGGCATCGCCGAGGTCGCGCTCCAGGCGATGCCGCTCGTCCTCCAGTGAGCCTCGCCCGGCTGGCTTTGCTCGCGGCCGGCCTGCTCGTCGCGGTCATCGTCCTGTACGGCGCGGTGATCGCCGCGTTCTGGTGGTTCCAGCGCAGCCTGCTCTATCCGGGCCAGGGCGGCCCGGTCCCGGCGACCGGCGCGCGGCTGCCGGGCGTCGAGACGATCGCGCTGGCGACGGCGGACGGCGAGCGCCTGCGCGCCCTCTGGCTCGCGCCCGCTCCGGGCGCCGGCGTGGTGGTGACGTTCCACGGCAACGCCTCGCTGCCCGAATGGCACGCGGAGCGCTTCGCCGCCGGGCCCTGGCGGGTCCACGGATGGGGCGTGATGGCGCCGGCCTATCGCGGCTATCCGGGCTCGACCGGGCGGCCGAGCGAGGCCGGGCTGATCGCCGACGGGCTGGCGGCCCTGGCGGAAGCGCGGCGTCGGGCGCCCGGCGCCCCGGTGCTGCTGCACGGCCATTCCCTCGGCGCGGCGGTGGCGGTCGCGGTGGCGGCCCGCGCCGGGGCGGCGGGCCTCCGGGGGCTCTACCTCGAAGCGCCGTTCGACTCGATGACCGCGATGGCGCGCCACCACTTCCGCTTCCTGCCGGCGGGCCTCCTCTCCGATACCTGGCATTCCGACCGGGTCGTCGGCGCGCTCGACGTCCCGGTCCTGATCGTGCACGGCGATGCCGACCCGGTGATCCCGGCGAAGTACGGCGCCCGGCTCGCGCGCGCCGCGCGCGCCGACTTCGTGGAGGTGCCGGGCGACCACGTCTCCATCCTGGGAAGACGGGACGCGGAGGCCGAGGCCCGGTTCCGGCCGGACCCTTGAGTCTTGACCCCACACGCTTTGTCGCCTAAGAGCGCCCGGTTCGCGGGGCTCCGGTTCGGGGCCCCGAAACATTTTGCGCACCCGCGAGCGGCTCGTCACGGCCGCTCTGTCGCCCCGGATTCGGGGGGGAGGAGGGCGCGTTCCTCTCAATACGTGATGAAACAGTTCTAGAGGACACGCGATGTCGAAACGCGTTCAGGCGAAGCACAAGCTCGATCGCCGCATGGGCCAGAACATCTGGGGCCGCCCGAAGAGCCCCGTGAACCGCCGCGAGTACGGCCCGGGCCAGCACGGCCAGCGCCGCAAGGGCAAGATGTCCGACTTCGGCACGCAGCTGCGCGCCAAGCAGAAGCTCAAGGGCTACTACGGCAACATCACCGAGAAGCAGTTCCGCCGGTACTACGCCGAGGCGATCCGCCTGCGCGGCGACTCGGGCGAGAACCTGGTCGGCCTGCTCGAGCGCCGCCTCGACGCGGTGGTCTACCGCTCGAAGTTCGTGGCGACCCCGTTCGCCGCCCGCCAGTTCGTGAACCACGGCCACATCCGGGTGAACGGCGTGCGCGTCAACATCCCGAGCTACCTCGTCAAGCCGGACGACGTGATCGAGATCAAGGAATCGTCCAAGCAGCTCGAGATCGTCCTCGTGGCGAGCCAGCTCGCCGAGCGCGACGTGCCCGACTACATCGAGGTCGACCACGGCAAGATGACCGCGCGCATGACCCGCGTGCCGACCCTGTCCGAGGTGCCGTACCCGGTGCAGATGGAGCCGAACCTGGTCATCGAGTTCTACTCGCGCTGATCTAAGCGACGCAGAGGTCGAGAGTTCTGGAGAGCCGCCCGCGAGGGCGGCTTTTCTTTTTTGTTTTTCCCGAATTGATAAACGATCCAGAGAAACAAGAGGCACGGGCTTCTCCTCTCCCCGCGGGCGGGGAGAGGGCCATGCTCCCGTTCAGGGAGCATGGCGAGCCCGTAGGGCGAGGGTGAGGGGGTGTCTCCGTGTGAGGCTCCTCCGGAACCGCCCCCTCACCCTCGCTCCGGCTGCGCCTCCGCTTGCTGCATCCCCTGCACGGGGACGCAGCCCTCTCCCCGCCCGCGGGGAGAGGAGAAAACCCGCGCCCCTCTTGATTGGAGTTGCATCAACGAGGCCGGATCAGCCCTTCAGCACCGCCCGGATCTTCTCCGCGTGCTCCGCCAACACCGCCGGATCCGCCATCCCCTCGACGTGCCGGCGCGGCGCCACGCCCTCGTGCCGGGGCAGGACATGGACGTGGAGGTGGAACACCGTCTGGCCGGCCGCCGCCTCGTTGTACTGGTAGACCGCGACGCCGTCGGCCGCGAAAGCCGCCTTCGCCGCCCGTGCCACGGTCTGCACCGCGGCGTAGAGGTGGCCGAGGGTGGCTGGGTCCGCGTCGAGGAGGTTGCGGCTCGGGATCTTCGGCACCACCAGGGTGTGACCGTCGGCCTGGGGCATCACGTCCATGAACGCGACGACGTGCTCGTTCTCGTAGACTTTGTGGCAGGGCACCTCGCCCCGCAGGATCTTGCCGAAGATGTTCTGGGAGTCGTAGGCGGTCTCGGTCATCGCACGGTTTCCTGTCGGGGATTGCACGGCTCGATCACCGTTGCTGCCACCCCGCGGGTCGCCCCGAGGCCGCACGAGCGGACCCCGGGGTGACGCAGGGAGATGGCGTCGCCAGGACCTTATCCGAACGTCCGTGCGCCCGGAACCAGCCTCAGCCGGCGGCGGCCGCCGAGCGCGTCTCGACCAGCCGCGCGAAATACGCCGCACCGAGCGGGATGATCGCGTCGTCGAAGTCGAAGGCGGCGTTGTGCAGGTTCGCCCCGGCCTTGCCCCCGAGCCAGGCATAGGCGCCCGGCACCGCGTGCAGCATGTCGGCGAAGTCCTCGCTGCCCATCTTCGGCTCCGGCGCGGTGTCGACCTTGGCGGCGCCGAACAATTCGGTGGCGACCGCGGCGGCGGCGCGGGTCTGTTCCTCGCTGTTGCGCAGGACCGAGAAGATGTCGTTGATCTCGACGGTGATCTCGGCCCCGAAGGTCGCGGCCACGCCAGCCGCGATCTCGCGCATGCGCTTGGCGATCAGCGCGCGGATGTCGTCGTCGAAGGTGCGGACCGTGCCGGCGAGGTGGGCCTCCTCTGGGATCACGTTGTAGGCCGCCCCCGCATGGACCTGGGTGATCGAGAGCACCGCCGATTGCAGCGGGTCGGCGTTGCGGCTGACGATGGTCTGCAACGCCTGGACGAGCGCCGCCTGGACGATGACCGGGTCGATGCCGCGGTTCGGCTGCGCCCCGTGGGCGCCGCGCCCGATGATGCGGATGTCGAAGAAGTCGGCCGCCGCCATGGCGGGGCCGGGGCGCAGCGAGAGCTCGCCGGTCCGTCCGCTCGGGTTGTTGTGCAGGCCGTAGACCTCGTCGCAGGGGAAGCGCGAAAAGAGCCCGTCGGCCAGCATGGCGCGGGCTCCCCCTAAGCCCTCCTCCGCGGGCTGGAAGATGAACACCGCGGTGCCGTCGAAGTCGCGGGTCTCGGCGAGGTACTTGGCGGCCCCGAGCAGCATCGTGGTGTGGCCGTCATGGCCGCAGGCGTGCATCTTGCCCGGCACGGTCGAGCGGTAGGGGAGGTTGGTCGCCTCCTCAATCGGCAGGGCGTCCATGTCGGCGCGCAGGCCGATGCGCCGGGGGCTGGTGCCGCGGCCCTTCAGCACCCCGACGACGCCGGTGCGGCCGACCTCGCGATGGACCTCGATCCCCCAGGAGGCGAGCTTGTCGGCCACGATGCCGGAGGTGCGCACCTCCTCGAAGCCGAGCTCCGGATGGGCGTGGAAGTCGCGCCGGATGGCGGTGAGCGCCTCGAGGTCGGCGGAGATGCGGTCGATCGGGGACATGCGACGAAAACGCTCCGGACTGGCGGCCCGGGGTCGGGGCCGGACGGCGCGCATCCTCCGGTGCCGGCGGACCGAAGTCCAGGCACGCGGATGCATGACTCCCGCGAGGCCCGACAACCCCGCGAGAAGGCGTCATACGATTTCCGATTGATCGCTCGGCGATTGCTGCGCAATCGCTGTCGCGATGCGGAAATCGGCCTCGCTCATGCGCCGCGCGGGCTGGCGATAAGATGTCCGAACTGATCGTCCGGAAATCTTATCAGTCCTCGCCCTTCCGGAACGGCGTCGCCTCGTCGAGGGCCTCCGCCGCCGCCTCGACGTGGCGCGCCTCGCGGGCGAGGTAGTCGGCGATCGCCGCACGCAGGCCGGAATCCGCGATGTCGTGAACGGAGTGGGTGATCACCGGGCGGTAGCCGCGGGCGAGCTTGTGCTCACCCTGCGCGCCGGCTTCGACGCGGGCGAGCCCGCGGGCGATCGCGAAGTCGATCGCCTGGTAGTAGCAGACCTCGAAATGCAGGAAGGGATGGTCCTCGATGCAGCCCCAGTTGCGGCCGTAGAGGGCGCGGTCGCCGATCAGGTTGATGGCGCCCGCCACGTACTGCCCCTCGCGCCGGGCCATCACCAGGAGGATGCGCTCGGGCATGCGCTCGCCGATGAGCGAGAAGAAGCGCCGGTTGAGGTAGGGACGGCCCCATTTGCGCGAGCCGGTATCCATGTAGAAGCGGTAGAACGCGTCCCAGTGGGCCTCCGTGAGGTCGGAGCCGGTGACCCACTCGACCGTGATCCCGGCCGAGAGCGCGTCGCGCCGCTCGCGCTTGATCGCCTTGCGCTTGCGCGAGGCGAGCGCGCCGAGGAAATCGTCGAAGGTGGCGTAGCCGGCATTGTCCCAGTGGAACTGCTGGTCGACCCGGCGCAGGAAGCCGAGTTCGCCCGCCCGCTCGGCCTCGGCTTCGGGCAGGAAGGTCGCGTGGATGGACGAGGCCTCGACCTGCCGGCGGAGCGCCCGCAGGCCCGCGACGAGGGCGGCGGTGGCCTCCTCCGGATCCTCGCCCGGGGCGACCAGGAAGCGCGGGCCGGTGACGGGCGTGAACGGCACGCTGACCTGGAGCTTCGGGTAGTAGCGGCCGCCGGCGCGCTCGAAGGCGTCGGCCCAGCCGTGATCGAACACGTACTCGCCCTGCGAGTGGGATTTCAGGTAGCAGGGGGCGTAGCCGATCACCTGACCGTCGCGCTCGACGGCGACGTGCAGGGACAGCCAGCCGGTGCGGCCGCCGACGCAACCCGAATCCTCGAGCGAGGACAGGAAGGCGTGGGTGACGAAGGGGTTGTGGCTCTCGGCCGCCCCCGCGAGCGATTCGGCCGAGAGGGCGCAGCGGTCCCAGTCCGCCGCCGCGATCTCAGAGATGCGCTGGACGACGCGGACCTGCAAGGTGCCCGCCGCCGGGGTGGCGCCGCACCCTGCTTCGCCGGTTGTCTCCATGACGTCCGGAGTTAGGTCGCGGCCGGGGGCTCGGCAATGCGGCGCGGCCTCGCAGGGGCGGGACCGCGCGGAGGCGCGGAACCGTTCGCCCGCTTTGCCGCTTTGTTTCTCGCCATGATCACCGACGACACCACCGCGCGCCCGCGCACCCCCCCGGCGATGCCGAACCCGCAAGGCTCCTTAAACCACGGCTCCGCGAACCCGCTGGCTCAAGCCTGGGACGACCGGATCGCCCGGCTGCTCGATCTCCTGCCGAAGCGGGTCGGCGATGCGATCGCCTGGCTGCGCGCCCCGTCCCGGCGCTGGGTCCGCATCCCGGCCGCCCTGGTGCTGATCCTCGGCGGCTTCCTGGCGGTCCTGCCGGTCTTCGGCCTGTGGATGCTGCCGCTCGGCCTCGCCCTCCTCAGCGAGGATCTGCCGGGCATGAAGCCGGGGCTGGAGCGCTCGGCCCGATGGCTGGAAGCCAAGTGGGAGCGGGTCGTCGCGTGGTGGCGGAGGCGGTAACTCGCTCATCGGAAGGGTGCAACGCTGCCACCGCACAGGGTCATCCCGGGGCCGCGAAGCGGAGCCCGGGATCCAGAACCGCAGTTGGTGCCGAAGAGGGCGGAACGCGGTCCACTTCATTCTCAACCACCTGAGTGTCTGGATTCCGGGCTCCGCTTCGCGGCCCCGGAATGACACGGAGTTCTATGAAGATTCCTGCGGCAGGAAGAGTGGCGTCACTCCTCGAGGGATGAACCGCTAGAGCACCATTCAATCGCACTGCTACCGCATAGTGCTACAGGCCTTTGTTTTTACCGCATTTTATTCGACGATCCGGCATCCACTGCGTCGGAAAATGCTTCAGTTCAACGACGTCATCGCCCCCGTCCGCGGCGCCGGCCAGGAGACCGCCGGCAGGTCGACGTTGGGCAGTTCGACGCTCACGGAATCGCCCGGCATCAGCGTCGTGGTGTCGTCGGCCACGATCTCCTGCGCGCTCGGGCCGGTCTGGCGGCTGACGCGATAGGTGGGCTTCGCCCGCCGGGCCTGGGCGCGGTCGGAGAGGAAGCGCGGGGCGGAGACCTCGGCCTCGATGATCAGCCGCTCGGCGACCTCCATCCGGGGCTTCAGCTGCTCGAGGGCGCGCTGGGTGTCGCGCATCTCCGCCGTAACCTCGGTGGCGCGCCGGCTGCGCAGGTCGAGGATCGACAGGTCGGCACGCGAGATCGATTCGCGGGCGCGCAGGAGGTCGGTGGTGGTCCGCAGCTTCTCGCTCTCCATCTGCGCCATCGAGCGGCCGGACGCGATGGTGCGCTGCTGCGTGGCGAGGCCGCGCTCGGCGAGCTGCTCGTTGCTGCGGATCTCGGTGGCGATCAGCTTGATCTGGGTGTCGATGGTGGCGAGCTGGCCGTTCAGCGCGTCGATCTGCTGGCGCAGGAAGCGCTTGAGGTCCTCGATGGCGTCGACCTGGGTCGCAAGCGCCTTGCGGCGGGCCTCGAAGATCGAGGTCTCGCGGTCGATGAGGGCGAGCAGGCCGGGATCCGGGCGCCCGGCCAGCTCCTTCGGCGGCTCGAATTTCGGCTTGTCGTCGCGCTCGGCGGCGAAGCGGGCCAGCCGCAGGGTGAGCTGGTCGCGATCCTTCTGCAGGCCGGCGAGGTCGCCCCGCGCGGTGATCGCGTCGCGCTCCAGGCGCAGCAGCCCGCCATCGGTGACCCGCGGCGGTCCGCCGGCGAGCGCCACCGCCTTCGCGACCGTGAGCCCCGGCCGGAAGGCGTATTCCCCGGGCTTGTCGACGGCGCCGCTGATGTAGAACGGCCGGTAGACGGCGATCTCGACCGCGGTGTCGGGCGGGTCCGCCAGGTCCATCCGGTCGCGCAGGCGCCGCGCCACCAGCCGCCCGACCTCCCGGGTCGGCAGGCCGGCCACCGGGATGTCGCCGATGATCGGCAGGGACAGCGTGCCGTCGGCTCCGATGGTGAACTCGTCGTTCAGCGCCGTCCAGGCGAAGATCTCGTCGCGGCTCGCCCGCCATTCGAACACCCGCAGCCGGATGCGGTCGAGCGGCCCGAGGGCGTAGCCCGCGAGGCTCCCCGCGGGGTTGCTCGCGGCCGCCGCGGGCGCCGACGGAGGGGCGGAGATGGCGGGACGCGGCCCGTTCGCCGCGCTCGCGAGCCCGGCCGGCAGGCAGAGCGCGCCGAGGAGGAGACCGCGCCGGAGGGAGGCGGGAAGACGGTGTGCGGCTCGCATGCGGATCAGGCCTTCTCGTCCCAGAGATATCGGCTGCCAGAGATATCGGCTGCCAAATGTGTCAGCTGCCGGTGATGTCGGTTGCCCGCGAGCCCTCTCCCGGCCGCCGGGCTCCATTGCCGTGACTGTCGGGAAAGCCTCGACCGTCCGGCCGCACGGCGCAGCCTCCCAATAAGCGGTAGGGCCGCACCACCCCCCGCGCCTTGTCCTGCCGGCCCCTGTTCACCTTCGCTTCCTTCGATGAAACACCAGTACCCGAACGAGGTAACCGAAGATGATGCAACGTAGATCCGTGTGATATTGTGGTGAAATTGACCTGAGTATCGCGCCTCTGCGTATCGTTAATCGCTCGTTAACGGTGGAGACGGCGCATGGCTCGTGGAGCACGACCGCAATCCCGCGTGGGCGGTGGTGATGAACTTGGCAGTAAGGGGCTTGCCGCAAGCGGGCTCGGAGGTGCGATGCCGGCCGGCGGCCTCGCGCTCCTGCTCGCCCCGGGATTGCTGGCACCGGGAGCTCTGACGGCGGGAGCCCTGACGTCTCAGGTCTCGGCCTCAGGAACCTTGGCCTCCGGAACCTTGGCCTTGTCGCCCGCGGGCGAAGCCGGCAGCGCGGCCGCAATCGCTCGGGTCCGCCCGGCACCGGCCTTCCGGCCGGGGATGGGCCCGGTCGCCAAGCGCGCCCTCGACGTGGTCGGCGCCGCCCTCGGGCTGGTCCTGCTGCTGCCGCTCCTCCTCGTCGTCGCGCTGCTGATCAAGTGCGATTCGCGCGGGCCGGTCCTGTTTCGCCAGAGCCGCATCGGCCTCGGCAACCGGCCGTTCCGGGTGTGGAAATTCCGCACCATGACCTGCTGCGAGAACGGCAGCGTGGTCCGCCAGGCCCGGCGCGACGACCCGCGGGTGACACGCATCGGCCGCGTCCTGCGCCGCACCAGCCTCGACGAGCTGCCCCAGCTCGTGAACGTGCTCCTCGGCTCGATGTCCCTGGTCGGACCGCGGCCGCACGCGGTAGCGCACGACGCGCAGTTCACCGGCACGGTCGCCCGCTACGCCGAGCGCCACGCGGTGCGCCCGGGCATCACCGGCTGGGCACAGGTGCGCGGCTGCCGCGGCGAGACGCCGAACGCCGCCGCGATGCAGCGCCGGGTCGATCTCGATCTCGCCTATATCGAGCATTGGTCGCTGCTGCTCGACCTGCTCATCCTCGGGATGACCTTGCGCGAGATCTTCCGCTCGCAGGCCGCCTACTGACCATCACCCTCATCCGTGTCCCGGCTGCGCGCCCGCGCGGCCGGGCGAGGCTTTCCGGCCGCGAGGATTCCTGACCCCATGATCGTCGTCGATGTCGTCCTCTGCGCCCTGGCGCTCGCCGGCGCGGTGCCGGTGCTGGTTCTCGCCGCGCAGGTCCTGGCCTCGCTGCCGGCCCTGCGCCCCCCACCGCCGGCCCCGCGCCGGCCGTCCCTGGCGGTGCTGGTCCCGGCCCACGACGAGGCCGGGGAGATCGCCGCCACGGTGGCCTCGCTGCGCCCCGGCCTCGCCTCCGGCGACCGCCTGCTGGTCGTGGCCGACAATTGCCGCGACGCCACCGCCGCCGCGGCGCGGGAAGCCGGGGCCGAGGTGGTGGAGCGCCACGATCCCGAGCGGCGCGGCAAGGGCTACGCCCTCGATTTCGGTTATCGCCACCTCGTCCGCACCGGCCTGCCCGAGACCCTGGTGGTGGTCGATGCCGATTGCGCCCTCGGCGCGGAGGCCCTCGACCGGATCGCGCGGCTGAGCGCCGCCCTCGACGGGCCGGTCCAGGCCGCCTACCGCCTCGCGCCGCCGCCGCAGGCCTCCTCCGCCTTGCGCCTCGCCACCGTCGCGACGGTGGTCAAGCAGATCGGCCGGCCCCTCGGGGGCAGCCGCCTCGGCTGGCCCTGCGGCATCTCCGGCACCGGCTTCGCGGTGCCGACGCGCCTGATGGGCACGGTCGGGCTGGCGAACGGGCACCTCGCCGAGGATCTGAAGCTCGGCCTCGACCTGGCGCTCGCCGGCCATCCGCCCCGCTTCTGTCCGGAGGCCGAGGTGACGAGCGCGCTCCCCGCCGGCGCGGCGGCGCGGCGGGCGCAGCAGACCCGCTGGGAGCACGGACACCTCTCGCTGATCCTGCCCTATGCCGGCGCGCTCCTGCGCGCCGCCCTGCACCGGGGCGACGCCCGCCTCGCCGCGATGGCCCTCGACCTCTGCGTGCTGCCACTGGTGACACTCGCGCTCGCGCAGGCCGGGCTCGCCGGCCTCGGCCTGGCCTGGTGGGTATTCGGCGGCGGGGCGGGACCGCTGCTGGTCTCCGCCGCCAGCCTCGCCGGCCTCGTCCTCGCCTTCGGCCTCGCGGCCCGGCGCTGGGGGGGCGGTCTGCTGCGCTGGCAGGACCTCGCAGCCCTGCCGCGCCTCATCGCCGGCAAGGCCGGGATCCTGCGCCGCTTCGCGCTGCGGCGGCAGACGGAATGGGTGCGGACCGAGCGGGCCGGGGAGGGGAAGTCGGCGGGGTAGAGAGGAGGAAGCGGCCGGGGCGAGAGCCCCGGCGGCAGCTCGAACCAGGCCGACTTTTGCACGGATCGAAGCGACACATTCAGGGTCATTCCGGGGCCGCGCAGCGGAGCCCGGAGTGCCGAAGGCACGCCCAGACACTCAGGCGGATGCAGGACGAGGTGAACAACTATCCGCCTCATCCTGAATCATCGGAGTTTCTGGATTCCGGGCTCCACCGCGTGGCCCCGGCATGACTTCAGGGTGAGGGATCCCATTGATGAGCCAGGGGCTGTTGCTGCTCGCTCAGCCCGTCGGGCGCCGCGACGGCGCCCCCGGCGCCGCGACGCCACCCGCCTCCGCCGCCGCCCGCCTCCGCGCCGCGTCGAGCACCGCCGCCATCGCGGGCGCGACCGACCGGAAGGTGGTGCCCTCCGCGACGGTGCGGCGCGCAGCCTCGCCGAGCCGGGCGCGGGCGGCGGGATCCTCCCACAGGGCCGCGATGGCGGCGGCGAGCGCCGCGGGGTCCTCGGGCGGCACCAGGAGGCCGTTCTCGCCCTCGCTCACGTAATCCTCGGTCCCGGCGGCCCGCGTCGCCACGACGGCTTTTCCGAGCATCATCGCCTCCAGCACCGTGACCTGGCCGGACGTGAAGCTGGTGTTGCGCAGGGGCACGACGTTGACCCGCGCCCGCCCGCAGAGGTCGTGGCACTCGGCGATGGTCAGATTGCTGCGCAGGGTGACGTTCGGCGGGAGGTCGAGACCCGCGACGGCGTGAGCGCCGGCGACGATCACGGTGGGCAGGCCGAGCCGGGCGACCGCGGCCACGAGCGTGGCGTAGTCGCGGTTGGCCGAGCCCATGGCGAGCACGAAGGGCGCCGCCGCGTCCTCGTGCGTCTCGCGCGGCTCGTCGTGGATCGACAGGGGCACGAACACGAAGCGGTCGCGGGGCAGGGCGAGCCAGTCGGCGTAGAGCCCGACCTCGCGGCGGGAATGCACCACGAACACGTCGACCTGCCCCAGGACCGCGCGGGCGAGGCGCGCCTTCCAGCCGCCCGGCGTCCGGCCGAGGTTGAAGCACCAGGCGACGAGGGGCACGTCCCGCCGCCCGAGGACGAGCTTGACCAGGGCCGCCGTCACGGCGAGCTGCGGGAAGCCGGTCATCACCCCGGCGCCCCCCCGCGGCGCCGCCCGCACGAGGCGCCAGGCGCTCCAGGCGTGGCGCAGGTAGTCCGACCATTCCGCCGCGCCGGTGACGGCCCGCGAGCGGTCGTGGTCGTAGGGCGCCGGCGCCGTCGCGAAACGGTGGGACCCGCCGACGTGACGGGGGATCCAGTCGCCGCCCTCGTCCCGCAGGAAGGGCACCGCGAGGATCCACTGCATCGAACCGGCTGGCGTCATGATCGATCCGGACTCTGCTGGTCGCGGCCACGTCGCGAAGGGCGGGCCGCGAGAGGGAAGCGCACGGGAGGGGAGCTTAAGGGACTGCCCGGCCGGCCCGGAGCGGTGCAATCCGGCGGCCCGTCCCCCGAGAAAGGCGGCGGCCACCCTCGAAAGGTGCAGGACGAACGCCACCTCCGGCCGAGATCCGGGGCGGCCCCGCGCCCCGAAGGGGACGCTTCGCGCGACGCCCCGGCCCGCTACCCTGCGGCCGGTCCTGCCGGGAGATCCGCGCCGATGCACCGTTCCGCTGCCGCCCTCGCGCTCGGCCTCGCCCTGCTGGGCCCGCCCGCACGGGCCGACGAGCCGTTCCGCGATCCCGTCGCGCAGCCCTTCGCCTCGACGAGCATCTGGAACACGCCGCTTGGCCGGGGGGCGACGTTCCAGCCCGGCGACGCGGCCGAGACGGCGCTCCTGCGCAACCAGAATGCCGGCGGGCCGGCCGGCGCCTATGCGTGGATCGGCGGCCACGCCTTCGGGATCTACCGCCAGGCGCCCGACGATCCGGAGCGGAGCTGGACCTATCGCGGACGGCCGCCGAGCGTGCCCTGGCCCCATGGCGGGGCCCCGAATGGCGGCCGGTTCATCCTGCGCACCCCGCCCGGCCTCGCCTTCCTGGGCGGCACCGACCGGCACGCGGTGCTGATCGACGCGGAAGGCCGCTACGCCTACGAGCTGTGGCTCGGCGCGTTCGATCCGGCCCGCAAGCTCTACTCGGCGCAGTACCTGGTGCGCACCGACCTGCGCGGCAGCGGCATCTCGGCGACGCCCGGCACAACGGAGGGCGTGCGCGCCTTCGGCGGCTCGCTCATCGGCGGGCTGGTGCGGCGGGCCGAGCTCGAGCGGGGCGAGATCCGCCACGCCATCGCGATGGCGGCGAGCACCAGCCAGGCGAGCCCGACCCGCATCGTCTGGCCGGCCTCCTCGACCGACGGGGGCGGGCACAACGCGCATACCGGCACGATCCCGATGGGGGCCCTGTTCGCGATCCCGCCGCAGGTCGATCTCGGCCGCCTCGGGCTCACGACGCCGGAGGGGCGGGCGCTCGCCCGGGCGTTCCAGGATTTCGGCGGCTACATCACCGACACCGCCGCCCGCACCCTGGTGATCGCCTATCTGGAGGAGGGCTGCACCGAGACGCAGATCAACCATCTGCAATCGGACAAGGACAAGATCCTGTCGGTGCTGGCGATGGTGACCAACAACGACGCCGCTCATCCGGGCGGCCCCGGCGCCCGGGTGGCTCCCCCGCCGCCGCCGCTCAAGGGGGAGTGAGGTCGCCCGGGAGCTTGTCGACAGAACCCAACAGCCTTGACACCCTCTCCGTCATCCCGGGGCCGCGACAGCGGAACCCGGGATCCATAACCGCCGACATGGACGAACGAAGCGGGCCGCGGGCCGCTCTATCCTGAATCGTCAGCGGTTATGGATCCCGGGTTCTCGACTGCGTCGAGCCCCGGGATGACGTCGAGAGACGTCGGCCAATGTGCTGAATCGATCGAGGCAATCGACGAAAAAGAAAATCGACGCCGGCCGGCTCGACCGCGTCGGATCAACGGATGACGGATCGGGGGCGGGTCACGGCTCGCCCCGGGCGGGACCGCGCGGGAGACATCCCCCGCGCCCCCTGTGCTACAGCTTGAGGTCGGAGCGGGATTCGAAGGCGCGGATCGCCACCTCGGTCCGGTTGGTCGCGCCGACCTTGCGCATGATGTTGCGCACGTGCACCTTCACGGTGCTCTCCTTCATGTTGAGCTCGAAGGCGATGATCTTGTTCGCCTTGCCCTTCTGCAGCTGCTCCAGCACCGCGGTCTGGCGCGGGGTGAACTGGCTGCGGGGGTCGGCCGCGCCGGCATCCTCGGCCCCGCTCCGGCGCTGCAGCAGGCAGCTCGCCGGCACGAAGACGCCGCCGGCCCGCACCAGCCGCATCGCCTCGATCGCCACCTTCAGGCTGACATTGGTGGGAATGTAGCCGCGGGCGCCCTCGTTGAGCCGCTCGACGATCTCGCCCGGATCCTCGCTGTCGCAGAGCAGGACCAGGCTGGTGTTCGGCCCGATCCGCGAGCGCAGGGCGGCCTCGCGCTGGGCGGCGCCGCGCCCGGCCTCTCGGGGATCGTAGTAGAGCACCACCAGGTCGCCGTCCTGGTGGCCGACCTTGCCCCGCTCCCACTCGTCGATCGACCCGAAGGTCACGACCTCGTGGTCCGGAATCGCTTCGGCGAGGCAGTTGCGCAGGCATTCGCGCACCAGCTGCCGCGGCTCGATGATCGCGATGGCGGGCTTCAGGCCGGGCTCCTCGCCGGGCTCGAACGCCTCCACCACGGCGTCACTCACTTCGACCAGTCTGCGGCCCCGCGAAGCGAGGCCGTAATCAACGAGAGCGGGCGTCGACATGCTTCACCTCCACCACTGTACGACCGAGCATTATTGTTGGATGCGGCTCTCGGCGTGATGGTCACGGCCCGGCGCAATCCCGCCGTGCCACCCCTTGTCCGGAACCGGATCTGTGGAATCAGCCGGCGCCGCCAGGGCCTCGACTGCATGATCCAGTCGATCCGGCCCCTCGCATCCGCCCGCTCCTCCTGATTTCAGTCCTAACACGGGGATAAATCAGTTACAATCCTCAATATGATGATCTAGGTCGGCTTTCACTGATGAGACCAATCGCCTTGATTGATCGGAGGCAAGAGACGATCTTATGATACACACGCAAGACGTGTAATCCGCAATCAGTAGCGGAACATTATTGACGTTGGAGGATATTCCACAGACGCGCATAGCCGCCCAACGGGACATCGATCGGTCCCTGGGCGGTCTATACTTTGATAAGAGGGATCTGCGACGCGACGCGGACGAGCGTCACACTGTCGGACGGCGATAAATCTGGCGTCTCTCCCGAGCGAGACCGACCGACGTCAAAGCGTCAGCGGCAACCCGGTTCTCGGGCTCCGGCTTCCGGCACGGCGCGGTCCGCACCAGCCCCGACAGGGATGAGGGCGGGAAGCGGCATCCGTCCTTCGTCCTCGATCAACCTCATCGCCGCCCCCGTACATCACTCTATGTATATATTCTGACACGTCCGCTCTAGGGCGGCTCGCTCCGTTCGCGCTCAACAATCATCTGAAGCATGTCCAGTCAACCATATCGTTTGATAATTTTTAACGGTAAATGTCGTGCCGTACCGATTCAGTCCAGAAAAGATCAGCGGCGGGCCGGGTGGCCCGCCGCTGCTCCGCCCCGACAATGAACGCGAAACCTCAGGCGCTGAGGGGCAGGGCAGGGCGGCCCGCCAGGGCCTCTGCCAGGGCGCCCGCAACGGCGTGGACGGTGTCGTCGCCCATGCCGGAATAGAGCGGCAGCAGGATGCAGCGGTCGCGCGCGGCCTCCGAGTGGGGCAGGGGCGCGCGCAATCTCAAGTCGGCATAGGCCGGTTCGAGATGGATGCACATCACGCCGCGGCGGCTGGCGACGCCGCGATCGAGCAGGCCCTGCATCACGGAAACTTGATCGGCACCGTCGTCCAGGCGCACGGCGTAGCTCTGCCAGTTCGACCGGGCCCAGTCCGGTTCGACCGGGATTGCGAGGGCCAAGCCCGCCAGGGCCTCGGCGTAGAGCCCGGCGAGGCGCCGGCGCTCCGCCACGATGGCGTCGAGCCGCGCGAGCTGCACCCGGCC
The DNA here is from genome assembly GCF_900116815.1 of Methylobacterium sp. 174MFSha1.1. Taxonomy (NCBI): domain Bacteria; kingdom Pseudomonadati; phylum Pseudomonadota; class Alphaproteobacteria; order Hyphomicrobiales; family Methylobacteriaceae; genus Methylobacterium; species Methylobacterium sp. 174MFSha1.1. Next base: position 26,705 of record NZ_FPCB01000015.1, read on the forward strand.
GATCGCCGCCTGCAGGTCAGTCAATCGGTAGTTGTATCCCATCGTCGGGTAGTCTTCGAAGACCACCGCCCGGCTGGCGTGGCGGGCGACGTCCGAGACGCCCATCCCGTGCTGGCGCCAGAGCCGGAACTGGCGGTCGAACGCCGCGTGGCGGGTCGTCAGCATGCCGCCCTCGCCGGTGGTGAGGATCTTGCGTGGGTGCATCGAGAAGCAGGCGACGTCCCCGAGCGGCCGGCCGATCCGCTGCCATTCGCCGTCGATCCGGATCTCCGAGCCGATCGCGCAGGCGGCGTCCTCGACGAGGCGGATCCCGTGCCGGCGGGTCATGCCGATCAGCCGGGCCATGTCGCAGGGCATGCCGATCTGGTGCACGGCGAGGATCGCCCGGGTCCGCGGCGTGATCGCGGCCTCCGCGAGATCCGGGTCGATGGTGAGGGTGACGGGGTCGATGTCGACCAGCACCGGCTCGGCCCCGCATTGCCGGATGGCGTTGGCGCAGGCGATGAAGGTGTGGCTGACGGTGATCACCTCGTCGCCGGGCCCGACGCCGGCGGCGAGCAGGGCCAGATGCAGGCCGGTGGTGCAGTTCGAGACCGCGCAGGCATGGGGGGCGCCGACGGCCTGCGCGAACTCGGTCTCGAAGGCGCCAACCTGCGGCCCCTGGGTGAGCCAGCCGGAGCGGATGACGGCGCTCGCCGCCTCGACCTCGGCTTCGCCGAGGCTCGGCTTGATGATCGGGATCACGAGGCGAGCTCCATCACGAGGGCGGGGGCGGCGGGCTTGCTGTTGGCCCGCCACCAGGCGACCAGGGCGTCGAGGCCCTCGTCGAGGCCGATGGCCGCCTGGAAGCCGGTCAGCTCGCGGGCGAGGCGTGTGTCGGCGAGACGCCGGGGCACCGGGTTGACGCTGCGCTCGGCCTCGTGGACCGGCACCAGGTCCGGCCGGCCCATCACCGCGGCGAGGCGTTGCGCCAGTTCGAGGAGCGAGGTCTCTTCCGAGCGCCCGACATTGAGCGCCACGTCGCTCGCCGGCGAGAGCGCCGCCAGGATGTTGGCCCGGGCGACGTCGCGCACGTCGATGAAGTCCATGGTCTGGAGACCATCGCCAAAGATCAGCGGCGGGTCGCCGCGGGCGATCCGCTCCATCCAGCGGATCAGGACTTCGGTGTAGCGCCCGTGCAGGTCCATGCGCGGGCCGTAGACGTTGAAGTAGCGGAGCGCGACGTAGTCGAGCCCGTTCATGTCGTTGTACGAGCGCAGCAGACCCTCGCCGAAGCTCTTGGCCGCGCCGTAGAGCGTGCGGTTGCCGGAATGCGCCTCGGTTTCGAGCGTCGGGAAGGTCGTCGCCATGCCGTAGACCGAGGCCGAGGAGGCGTAGACCACCTTGCCCACAGCTTCCGAGACGCAGAGCTCGACGAGCGATGCGGTGGCATCCACCATCACCTCGATCGCCTCGCGCGGCTCGGCGGCGCAGTGGGTGATGCGGAGCGCCGCCTGGTGGAAGACGGTGTCGCAGCCCGCCACCAGCCCGGCCATCAGGTCGCGGTCGCGGATGTCGCCGATGACGAGCTCGACCGCGCCGGAGGCCATGGCACCGGACAGGTTCTCGGTCCGGCCCCGGATCAGGTTGTCGACCACCACTATCTCGCGGCAGCCGCGCGCCACCAGGAGGTCGACGATGTGGGAGCCGATGAAGCCGGCCCCGCCGGTGACGAGGACGCGGCCCAACTCACGAGAGGGCTCACACGGCTTCAGCATAACCATCTCCCAGGCTGTCGGTGAGGGCCGAAACGACGGTCGCGATCTGGCGCTCGGTGATCTCGGGGAAGAGCGGCAGGGACAGCCACTCGCCGGCCAGCGCCTCCGAGACCGGGCAGGGCGTGCCGAGGCGCACGCAATCGGCGTAGGCCGGCTGGTGGTGCACCGCCTTCGGGTAGTGGATGCCGGTGGCGACGCCCATCTCCTGCATCCGGGCTCGCACCGCGTCCCGGTCCGGCACCCGCACGGCGTAAACGTGGTAGACGTGGTCGCGCCCGCCGGCCTTCGGCGCCTTGAGGCCAGCCTGGGCCAGCAGCGCGTCGTAGCGCGCGGCGGCCCGCCGCCTCCCGTCCGTCCAGCCGTCGAGGTAGCGCAGCTTCACCCCGAGGGCCGCCGCCTGCACGGTGTCGAGGCGGTAGTTGAAGCCCGGGCGGACGTGGTTGTAGCGCCCCTCCTGGCCCCAGTCGCGCAACGAGCGCAGGGTCTTGGCGAGGTCGGGATCCGACGTCGTGATCGCCCCGCCCTCGCCGCAGGCGCCGAGATTCTTGCCCGGGTAGAAGCTGAAGCAGCCGACCGTCCCGAACGCGCCGGCCTTCCGTCCGCCGCGCTCGGCGCCGTGGGCTTGGGCTGCATCCTCCACCACCGTGATGCCGTGGCGCTCGGCGATCGAACAGATCGCCGCCATGTCGGCGAGGCGCCCGTGCAGGTGCACCGGCACCACCGCGCGGGTACGGGGCGTGATCGCCGCCGCGAAGGCCGCCGGATCCATGGTGTAGGTCTGGGGATCGACGTCGACCAGGACGGGCTTGGCGCCGGCATAGAGGATCGCCGCGACGGTGGCGACGAAGGTCATGCCGACGGTGATCACCTCGTCGCCGGGGCGCACCCCGGCGGCGATCAGCCCGAGATGGAGGGCGGCGGTGCCGGTCGACACCGACACGGCCTCGGCGGTCCCGCAATGGGCGGCGAAGTCGCGCTCGAAGGCGGCGACCTGAGGCCCGAGCACGTAGGCGCCGCTGCGGAGCACCGCCAGCACCGCCTCCTCCAGGGGCTCCTGCACGGCCCGGTACTGGGCTTCAAGGTCGAGAAGCGGGATCATCAGGCGGCCCTCAGGGGAGACAGGTCGATCGGATGGCCGCGCTGGGCCAGGGATTGCGAGGCGGCCTCGAGCAGGCGCACCACGCGCAGGCCGCTCTCGCCGGAGGTGAGCGGCACCTCGCCGGTGGTGATGCAGCGGGCGAAGTGCTCGATCTCGGTGACGAGCGCTTCCTTGACCGGGATGTGCGGGGTCCAGACGTCGCCCATGCGGTAGGACGGCAGGATGCGCCGGATCTCCTCCTGCGAGGGCCGCTCGTCGATCTCGACGCCGCGGTCGTAGACCTTCACCTTCTCGCTCGGCTCCATGTCGTCGAACACGATCATCCGGCGGCTGCCGCCGATCAGGGTGCGGCGGATCTTCACCGGGGCGAGCCAGTTCACGTTGAGATGCGCGGTGACCCCGCCCTCGAGGTAGAGGGTGATGTGGGCGAGGTTCTCCGGGCTGCCCTTGATGTGGCCGGCGCCGGTGGCGGAGATCGCCAGGGTCTCGGCCGGCAGCAGGTAGTCCAGGATGGCGAGGTCGTGCACCGCCAGGTCCCAGATCACGTTCACGTCGTCCTGGAACAGGCCGAAATTGATCCGCGTCGAGTCGTAGTAGAACAGGTCACCGGTGACGCCGGTATCGATCAGCTCGCGGATCTTCTGGACCGCGCCGGTATACACGAAGGTGTGGTCGACCATCAGCGTGAGGCGGCGCTTGGCCGCCTCCGCCACGAGGCGGGCGGCCTCGCGGGAAGTCGGGGTGATCGGCTTCTCGACCAGCACGTGCTTGCCGGCCATGAGGGCGGCAAGCGCGATCTCGTAGTGCAGCTTGGTCGGCGTCGCGATGGCGATCGCGTCGATCTCCGGATCGGCCAGCATCCGCTGCCAGCTCTCGTCGATCGTCACGCCTGGGTGGCGGGTGGCGGCCCGGGCTTGCGCGGCCGGCGACGGATCGGCGATCGCCTTCAGGGTCGTGCCGTTCGCCTCCGCGACGCAACGGGCGATGTTCGGCCCGAAATAGCCGTAACCGATGACTCCGATCCCGATCATGACGCCTCCACGAGGTTGAGCAGGGAAGAGGGGTGGGAGAGGGGGGCGGGCGCGGCATCGCCGGCCCGGGCCTGGCGGCCGGCTCTGGCGGGCACGCCCGCCACCTCGGCGCCGGGCGGCACGTCGCGGGTCACGACCGAGCCGGGGGCGATCCGGGCGCCCGCGCCGATCGAGAGGCCGCACAGGATCGTGGCGTTGGCGCCGATGACCGCGCCCGCCCCGACCCGGGTCGTCTCGAGGGTCCAGTCCTCCGGCCCCATCAGGGTGCCGGCGGCCGTGACGGCGCGGGGATGGCGGTCGTTGGTGAACATCACGCCGGGACCGATCGCGACGTCGTCCTCGAGGCTCACGCCCTCGCACAGGAAGGCGTTGGCGCCGATCCGGCAGCGCGCCCCGACGGCAGCGCCGCGCTGGATCTCCACGAAGGGCTCGATCCGGGTGCCCGGCCCGACCGTGCAGCCATAGACGTTGACGAGGGCGGGATCGACGAACTCCGCGCTGGCATCGATCCTCGCATTCACGACCGGCATTCCGTCCCCCGTCGCATCCCAGTGACGGGACGCTAGGCGGCCGGCGCAGCCAAGTAATCGTGCCAATGCGAGGGTACGCGTTACACCCTAATCACCCCGATCGACGTCAGAACGGTCCAGTCATTCTACCGCTTCGGATGTAGAGACCGGCGAGAAAACCAATCCGGCGGGGAGCGACGCCTCGCCGTTTTCCGCTCTGGGCAGGGGATGCCTTCGATTCCGACACTCGTCGGCGAAGGAGCACCGACATGCCGACCTTAGCGGACAAAGCCCCGACCTGCGTGGTCCGGGGCCTGAGCTTCGACGCCCTGGCGACGGCCCTGACGAGGGGCCGGACCACGGTCTTCACCCTCAACACGATGCATCTGCGGCTCCTGGGCCGGGAGCCGGAATTCCGCGAGAGCTATCGCCAGGCCTCGATCGTCACCCTCGACAGCAACCTGCTCAACACCGTCTTCCTGCGCCGGCGGATGACGGTGGCGACCGGCAGCGACCTCGTGCAGCACCTCTCGGCCCGGCGCTCCTTACGCGACCGCTCGGTCCTGGTGATCGGCAACGTGAGCGCGGAGGAGGCATCCGCCGTGATGGCGAGCCGGCGCCTCGACGTCGTGCGCCCGCCCTTCGGCTTCATCCACGACCCGGCGGCGGTGGACGATGTCATCGCCCGGGTGCGGGAGGCCGCGCCCGACATGGTGTTCATCGCCGTCGGCGCGCCGCAGAGCGAGATGCTCGCCCTGCGCCTGCGCCGCGCCGGCCTCGCCGAGCCGTCGATCCTGTGCTGCGGCGCGGCGTTCGAGTTCGCACTCGGCAAGCAGACCCGCTCGCCGGTCTTCCTGCGCCGCACCGGCCTCGAATGGGCCTGGCGGCTCGCGAGCAACCCGAGGCGGCTCGCCGGACGCTACGCCTCGGATGCCGGCTTCCTCCTCTCGATGCTGGGCCCGCTGACCCGGCTCGCCCGCTCCGGCGCGCTCAAGGTCGGCGGCCTGCACTTGCAGTTCCGGCAGGAGACCGGCCTGGCGCGCAAGGCCGGGTTCGGGCCGGGGGCGCTCGGGGCGGGGTAGATCGAGGAGCGGCTTCAGCCGAGGCAAGTCAAACTCGCGCTCTCATCACCGCTTCACCACGTCATCCCGGGGCTCGACGCAGTCGAGAACCCGGGATCCATAACCGCTGACAATATAAGGCCGAACTGAACGCGCTCCGCTTCATCCTGATGCGTCGGCGTTTATGGATCCCGGGTTCCGCTGCGCGGCCCCGGGATGACACGGCGGGGATCATCACCGTCTCGGACAATCGAATCGGCTCTGAAACGCAAAAAGGCCGCCTCGACCCGATCGGGGAGACGGCCTCTTCGATTTCGCGATCTGCGAAAATTCTTACTCCGCGGCGGCGGGCTTCTTGGTCTTGCCCTTCTCGGCGCCGCGCTCGGCGCGCTCGGCGATGCGGGCCGACTTGCCGCGGCGATCGCGCAGGTAGTACAGCTTGGCGCGACGCACCTTGCCGCGACGGACCACCTTGATCGAATCAATGTTCGGCGAGTAGATCGGGAAGACGCGCTCAACGCCCTCGCCGTACGAGATCTTGCGGACCGTGAAGCTCTCGTTGATGCCGCCGCCCGAGCGGGCGATCACGACGCCCTCGTAGGCCTGGACGCGGCTGCGCTCGCCTTCCTTCACCTTGACGTTCACGATGACCGTGTCGCCGGGCTCGAAGTCGGGGATCGTCTTGTTGAGCTGAGCGATCTGCTCCTGCTCGAGCTGCTGGATGATGTTCATCGGTCAAACTCCTGCCGTCGCCGCCGCGCCCCGGGATGGGATCCAGCGTCAGGATTTCGGCGTCCTGTTGTGAGTTGCCGGCTCCTTACAGGAACGGCCGCGGCTTGTCGACACGCACCGGCACGGCATTTTCGCGGCGTAGGATCGGCCGGGCCGGGGAACCGGACGGCGCGGGCCGTGTTGCTTCGGCTCGGCGCGGCGCTACCCCCCGGTGCCGGCCGCCCCTCTGGACTCGCACGTCCGAGGACCATACGGAGGACCATCCACCATGCTGATGCGTTGGAAGATCGCCGGTCTCGCTGCCCTGGCGTTCGGCGGTCTCGCGGCCGCTCCCGCGAGCGCGGCCCCGGCCGGGCCCGGCCTCGCCGGCCTTCTCGCCCCCGAGGCACCGGTGACGCAGGTCGCGCAGGGCTGCGGCCCCGGCTTCGCCCGCGGGCCATAAGGCCGCTGCCGGCCGATGTACGGCCGCCCCTTCTACGGTCCGCCGCGGGTCTACGGCCGCCGCTGCTTCATCCGCCCGACGCCGTACGGGCCGCGCCGGATCTGCCGGTTCTGATCGGCGACGCGTGACGATCCGGGCGGGGTTCGCAGGAGCCCCGCCTCAAGCCGCCGGCTGGAGCGCCTGCTGCCCTTCAGTCGCGAACCGTCGTCCAGCGCAACAGAACATTGTTCCCCCCTTTCCCGGACGACTGAAGCGTCAGCGGAAGGAGATCCGGGATCCAGCACAAAAAATCGCGAAGCGTCCGTCCGTTTGCAACGTTGCAATGTGCAGAGCCGCTTCGCGGCACTTCTCCCCTGGATCCCTGCTCTCCTTCTACTTCGTTCCGGTCGTCCGGGAAAGGGCAGCGTGGGGTGAGGGTTGCTTCACTCCACCCCTGGCCGGAATGCCACCAGCGCCATGTCGTCCCGACGCGGCTCCGCTCCGCGATGGACGGCGAGGGCCGCCTCCAGGGCCGCCACCTGCGAAGGCAGGGGCATATCCTGGTGCCGCCCCAGAATCTCGGCGACGCCGCGGTGGCCGAGGAGCCGGCGGGACGCCCCGCCCATCTGGTCGCTGACCCCGTCGGTCATGAGGAAGAAGGTCGGGGAACCGCGCAGCGGAATCTCCACCGCGGCGATCGGCTCCTCCCGGCCGGTGCGCCGGTAGCCCAGCCCGTGGCGCCGGCCCTTGATCCGGGTGGTCCCGCCATCGGCGAGCACCGTCAGGGCGAGGCCGGCGCCGGCGAAATGCACGACCCCGTTCGCCCGGTCGACGACGCAGATCCCGCAATCGAGGCCGTCATCCGATCCGTCGGGCACGCTCGTCTCTTGCTGCAACTCTTGGCGCAGCCGCGCCCGCACCACGCCGTCGAGGGCGGCGAGGATCGCGTCGGGACGGCGCAAGCCCTGGTCGTGGAGGATCCGGTCGAGGGCGGTCGCGACGATCAGGGTCAGGAAGGCGCCGGGCACGCCGTGGCCGGTGCAATCGGCCACCACCACGATGCCGAGGCCGTCGATCTCCTCGATCCAGTAATAGTCGCCGCCGACGACGTGCAGCGGCTCCCACAGCACTGCGACCTCCAGGCCGGCCCCACTCAGTGCGGCGGGCCCCGGCAGCACCGCCTGCTGGATGCGGCGGGCGTAGCCGAGGCTCTCCATCACGAGGCCGTTCGCCTCGGCGAGGCGGGCATGGGTGCGCTCCAGCTCGGCCAGCAGGTGGCGGGCCTCGTCGCCGCTCTTCAGCCCCTCGACCATGCGGTTGAAGGCGGCGGAGATGTCGGCGATCTCGCGGCTCGGCCGCCGGCGGCCGGCGAGGTCGACGGTGACCCACCTCTTGTGCTCGACCTCTCCCATGGCGGCGAGGAGCCGGCGCAGGGGCGCCAGCACGTGGCGGCCGACCGCGAGCCGCAAGGAGAGGGCGAAGGCCAGGATCAGCGCCAGGCTGGCGCCGAGCACCATCACGATCTGCTTCTCGGCATTGGCCCGCAGGCCCTCCGCCGACAGGACCAGGGTCAGGCTGCCGGCGGGCTGGGCGGCCGGGCCGGGCTCGACCTCGGCCGAGACCTGGATGCGCTCGAAGCTGCGCCCCCGCGGCTCCTCGCCGAGCCGCCCGACCACGCCCCCCGCGGCGTCGCGCAGCAGGGCGAAGCGGAAGGCGGGATCGAGGGCGAGCGCCTGGAGCTGCGAGGCGTGGTCGCCGGTCCAGCCCGGACGGGCCAGCGCCCGGGCGGTCATGTCCGCCATCATCTGGGCGCGCCCGCCTTCGATCCGGATCTGGTCGCCGTAATTGACCCAGGCGATCACCACCTGGGTCGCCAGCACCACGGCGGCGATCACCGGCGACAGGCGCAGGAACAGGGTATGGGCGAGGCCGTCGAGGTTGCGGCCCCGCGCGGCGCCCCGCAGGGCCCCGGGGCGCATCGTGTCGGCGCCGCCGTCCTGCGTCGTCGGCACCTCGGTGAAGCCGAGATCGGCGAGCGCGTCGCCCCGGCGCATCGGCCCGGCGCCGCGCAGGGAACCGCCGCGGCGGGGTGCTCCGTCCGCCAGAGGTTCGCCGCTCAAGCCCGGACCTCCGGGGAGGGGGCCTGCTCGACCCGGTTGCGGCCGCCATGCTTGGCGCCGTAGAGCGCCGCGTCGGCCCGGCGCATCGCGGCTTCGAGGCTCTCCTCCGGCCCGGATGCGGCCAGCCCGATGCTGACCGTGATGCCGATCGGCCCGCCCTCGGTGGCGACCGGGTTCGCCGCGACCGCCGCGCGGATGCGCTCGGCGATCAGGGCCCCGTCCTCGGGTCCGGTCTCGACCAGGAGGATCGCGAATTCCTCGCCCCCGAGGCGCCCGACCGCGTCGAGGGAGCGCAGGGCCGAGCGGCAGGCGGCCACGAAGGCGATCAGCGCCGCGTCGCCGGCGGCGTGGCCGTGGCTGTCGTTGACGAGCTTGAACCGGTCGAGGTCGAGCATCAGCAGGCAGGCCCTCTGCCCGGGGCGGCGCGGCCAGTCGCGGGCGCAGACCTCCAGGAAGCGGCGGCGGGCGAGCGCCCCGGTGAGCGGGTCGGTGTCGGCGAGCCGGCGCAGCTCCGCCTCCAGGCGGGCGCTGGTCTCGATCTCGCCCGAGAGCGCCTCGTTGAGGGTCTGCAGGTCGCGTTGCTGCTCGGCGAGGCGCTTGTTGGCCTTCTGCAGGTCGGCCTGCATCCGGTCGCTCAGGCGCACCAGCCGGCGCTGCTCGCGGTAGCCCCGGCGATAGGCCTCGGCCAGCACCTTCACCCCGTCCGCGACCGCGGCGAGCTGGGTCAGCATCACCTCGGTCCGGTCGAGGACGGCCTCCTCGTTGTCGAACAGGCTGAAGACGTTGGCCGGCGCGGCGGCGCGCTTGCCGCCCTCGCTCCGCTGGCCGGCCCCGTCATGGTCTCCGTCGGGATGGCCTCCTGCGGGCTCCCGGGGCGCGCCGCCGTCGGTCGTCGCGATCCGCCCGGTCGTGCGTCCGCCCTGGCCCGCCCTGGTCGTCATGCCGCCGTCTCCTGCACCATCTCGAACCGGGCATGCGAGAAATCTGCCGCGAAGTCCTCGCCGGCCTCCGCGATGGTGTCGTCGCCCTCCGCGTAGAGCCAGCGGATCGTCACGTCGCGGCCCGCCTCGGCGGCGTCCTCAAGGGGCATGAACAGGTTCATCAAGGCCTTGGCGCTCGACGAGTTGAAGTACGACAGGGCGACGTCGACGATCAGCGCGCCGCCCTCCTCGTCGAGGCAGGCGCGCAGGGCCTGGAGCAGCGGGCCGTAGAAGGCCGCGGCATCCTCGGGGTAGGATTCGCCGCGCAGGAGCAGGCGCCCGGCGGCGAAGTCGAAATCGACCAGCGGCGAGCGGCTGGTGGCGGGGATCTGGATCCGGTCCATGTCGCAGCGCCTCAGATGAAGGCCTTGAGGCAGAAGAACGCGCGATCGTCGCCGCGCGCCTGGAAGTCGTACTCGACCGGGGCGCTCGAGCGCCGGGCGATCTCGATCAGCCCGATGCTGCCGCCGAGGCTGCCCTCGTCGGCGGGCTGGCGCAGCCGCTCGCGGTAGTACTTCTTCAATTCGTCGCCCGACAGGCCGGCGATGTGGTCGAGCCGGGCGCGCAGGGTCGCGACGTGCTCGCCCGGCACCTCGTTGCCGCAGGCGACGAAGAAGCGGCCGTCCTCGATCCCGACCACGATCAGGCCGGCGCTCACCATGCCGCCGGCGGGCGAGCCGTGCGGCACGAGCTTGTCGGCGGAGTAGCGGATGACGTTCTGGGCCTGCTCGACGAAGATCGAGAACACGCGCTTGGACACCGCCGCGTCGGTGTCGCCCTGCTGCATGCGCAGCTTCAAGACCTCCCCGAGGGAGAACAGCACGTTCTCGGACAAGTCGCCGCCGAACGACAGGATGATGCCGTTGCGCCGGGACGCCTCGTGGAACGCCAGGAAGTCAGTTGCGAGCACCGCTCTCTCCCGCCCGGGACACCACCGGCCCGAGACCTTCGGCCCGGGCCGCCCGCAAATCGGGGTGCGGGCCCGCCGGACGCCATGTTAGCCCACAGAGGCTGACCAGAGTGTTACTGCGCCGGTCAAGGGAAGTCCCGCGCCGAGTCGAAGAAAAAGTCGCCGAGTGGTCGTCCGGGCGCGATCTCCGGCCAGAATGCGCTGAAAAAATTCGCGATCTGCTTTCCGGTTGTGCAAACGAGGTCGATCCTGCCTCAGGGACAGGTCCCGCGCGAAGCGGTCGATCGGGGCGATAGCCGGATTCGCCCCGCTTGCGAAGTCCCAGCCCCGGGGATTTTTCCGGCCGCCGATTCGTACCGGCGGCCTCGAGGCCGCACTAGGGTCTCCGATCTCATCCCCGCCCCTTGCGGCGGGCCGGCCGCGCGGGCAGCATCGCGGCGGCGGAGCGCGTCCGGGCATGGTCGGGATCAAGCGGCGCCGGTCCTTCGAGGCCGGGCATCGGCTCAAGTTCATGGTGCTGGTCGACGAGACGCCGGAATGCGACCGCGCGGTGCATTTCGCCGTGCGCCGGGCGGCGCGGATCGGGGCCCGGGTGGTGATGCTGGCGGTGGCCGAGCCGCCCGAGACGATGGAGTGGCTCGGCGTCGGCGACGCGATGCGGGCCGAGGCCGAGGCCGAGACGGCCGCGCGCCTGGAGGCGCTGGCGGCGGCGGCGCGGCAGGCCGCGGGCGTCGATCCCGAGCTGGTGGTGCGCACCGGCGAGCGCGCCGACGCGATCCTGCGCCAGATCGAGGCCGACGAGGATATCGGCTTCCTGGTGCTCGCCGCCGCCCCCGGCACCGACGGGCCGGGGCCGCTCGTCACCTCGATCGCCGGGCGCAGCGCCGGCAGCTTCCCGGTGCCGGTGGTGATCGTGCCCGGCGCCCTGAGCGAGGCGGAGATCACGGCGCTCGCCGGATGAACCCCTGCTCCGGGCTCTTGCTCCATTGAGCTTTCGCCCGTTCGGGTCCACATCTGCCGGCAGGCGCGCGGGACCCTGGCTCAGGAACCCGCGCGCCGTTCCCGGCCGGCCTTGAACCGGCGCAGAGAACTATTGTCGAGGATCACCGATGTTCATCCAGACCGAAGCCACCCCGAACCCCGCCACCCTGAAGTTCCTGCCCGGCAAGGTCGTCTTGTCCGACGGCACCTTCGAGGCGCGGGACGAGGGCGCCGCGGCCCGCTCGCCGCTCGCCCGCGCGCTGTTCGGCGTCGAGGGCGTCTCCGGCGTCTATCTCGGCCACGACTTCATCTCGGTGACCAAGGCCGAGGGCGAGCCCGGCTGGCCGCAGGTCAAGCCCGCTGTGCTCGGCGCCATCATGGAGCACTTCATGTCGGGGGCCCCGGTCCTCGAAGCCGGCCACGCCCCGGAGGAGGCGGCCGAGGAGTTCTTCGACGAGGCCGACGCCGACACGGTCGCCACGATCAAGGACCTGCTCGAGACCCGGGTGCGCCCGGCGGTGGCCGGCGACGGCGGCGACATCACCTTCCGGGGCTTTCGCGATGGCGTGGTCTTCCTGGAGATGAAGGGCGCCTGCTCGGGCTGCCCGTCCTCCACCGCCACCCTGCGCCAGGGCGTGCAGAACCTGTTCCGCCACTTCCTGCCGGACGTGCGCGAGGTCCAGGCGGTCTCGTGAGCCGGCGCGGCGCCTGAAACGGCGCCGCTTATCCACCGTCGGCGGTTTCCCCGGCGGCGAGGGATGATCTAAAGGCTGAGCCGAACCGGGCCGCCCCGCCTGACGCGGGGCGGTCCTTCTTGTGTTAACCTGTGCGTGCCATGCTGGGACTCTGGCGGCGGGTCGGCGAACGACCCGGCGCGGCCGGCGGCACGGACCCGGCCGTGGCGTTCAAAGCCCGCGGGCGGCGAGAGGGCGGAGCCTGACGGTGATGCGGATCCTGGCCATCGACACGGCGCTGGAGCGCTGCGCGGCCTGCATCATGGCGGACGATTCGCCCGAGCCCCTGGCCCAGGAGAGCATGGACCTCGCCCGCGGCCACGCCGAGGCGCTGCTGCCCCTCGTCGAGCGGGTGACGGCCCGGGTCGAGGGCGGGTTCGAGAGCCTCGACCGGGTCGCCGTCACGGTCGGCCCCGGCTCCTATACCGGCCTGCGGGTCGGGCTCTCGGCCGCACGCGCCGTGGGCCTCGCCTGCGGCATCCCGGTCGTCGGCGTAACCACCCTGTCGGCCCTGCTGGCGCCGCTCCTCGCCGCCGAGGAGGACTACCTCGGCCAGGGCTACCTGCTGGCCGCCGCGATCGACGCCCGCCACGGCCACGTCTACTTCCAGGCCCTGAGCCAGGACGGCGGCATCGCCGTGCCGCCGACCCTGCTGCCGCTGGCGGACGCCGTGCGGCTCCTCGGGCCCGGCCCCGCGGCGCTCGCCGGCTCCGCCGCCCCGGCGCTCGCCGCCGCGGCGACGGGGCAGGGGCAGCGCGCCGTGGTGCCGCAGGGCCACATCGCCCCGCAGATCGCCTGGGTCGCCTCGCTGGGCCTCGTCGCCGACCCGGCCCACGCGCTGGCCCGCCCCCTCTACCTGCGCGGGCCGGACGCCCAGCCGCAGGACCACGCCCGCCTCGCCCGCCGCTGACGGAGACCCCGATGAAGTGGATGCCGTTCCGCTCCCCCCCGACCGCCCATGTCGCGCCCCTGCTCTCGGCCGACCGGGCCGGGGAGCTCGCGGCGCTCCACGCCACCGCCTTCGCGCGGCCCTGGGAGGCGGACGAGTTCGAGCGCATGCTGTGCGAGCGCGGCCATCGCGCCCACGCCCTGATGCTCGGCACGGTGATCGGCGGCTTCGTGCTCTCGCGCCAGGTGCTCGACGAGGCCGAGATCCTCACCATCGTGCTCGGGCCGGCCTCCCGCGGCGCGGGCCTGAGCCGCCAGCTCCTGCGCGCCCACCTCGTCGCCCTGGAGGATGCCGGCGTGCGCCGAGTCCATCTCGAGGTCGACGACGGCAACGCCCCGGCGCTGGCCCTGTACCACCGGCTCAAGTTCACCGAGACCGGCCGCCGGGCGAGCTACTACGCCCGGCCCGACGGCAGCCGCGCCAACGCGATCATGATGCAGGCGGCGTTGGGGTAGGGGGGCCCGGGCGGTGGACGCTCCGGGCCGGACTTGATATGCGGCGAGGGACGCGCGACGTGCACCGCGCGGCCCTCCCGACAACCTTCCCGAGCCGAGCCCCCGCCGCCTCACCCATGACGTACCTCGTCGCCGGCCTGCGGCTCCTCGCCTACGCCCTCACCTTCGTGCTCCTCGCCGGGCCGCACTGGCTGATCCTGAAGCTCGGGCGCAGCCACCTCGCCGGCCACGCGCCGGCCTGGCTGCACCGGGTCTTCCTGCGCCTGTTCCAGATCCGCATCACCGTCACCGGCACGCCGCCGGCCCCGGGCGAGGCGGCGCTCGTCATCGCCAACCACATCTCCTGGCTCGACATCCCGGTGCTGGGAGCCCTGCGCCCGCTCTCCTTCGTGGCGAAGTCCGAGATCGCCGGCTGGCCGGTGATCGGCACGCTCGCCCGGCTCCAGCGCACGGTGTTCATCGACCGCGCCCGCAAGCGCCACACCGCCGTGGTCAACACCGAGATGAGCCGGCGCCTGCGCGACGGCGAGCTGATCGTGCTGTTCGCCGAGGGCACCACCGGCGACGGGACGCGGCTCCTGCCGTTCCGCACCTCTCTCGTCGGCGCCGCCCGGGCGGCGATCACCGAGGGCGGGCTCGACCGGGTGCGGCTCCAGCCGCTCTGCATCGCCTATACGCGCCGCAACGGCCTGCCGCTGACCCGGACCGAGCGCCCCGAGATCGCCTGGTACGGCGACATGGAGCTCGGCCCCAGCGTCAAGCTGTTCTTCGAGCGCGGGCCGATCGACGTCCGGGTGACCTGGGGCGAGCCGATCGCCTTCGCGGCCGGGACCGACCGCAAGGCCGCGACCGCGCGCGCCGAGGCCGCGGTGCGCCGCGCCCTCCAGGAGGCGGTGACCGGCCGCGCGCCCGTGCCCGAGCCGGACCCGCTGCCTGCGCCGATGCCGCGCCCCGCGCACGAGGCGCCGCCTATTCTCATTCCGGCCGCGACGGCTTAAATGAATGGGACGCGGCCCCTTCGGGCCGCCGCCGCATCCGATCATCTCATCCCTTCAGGGCCGGTTCGTTGAAGAAAGCGTTCGTCAAATCCTACGGCTGCCAGATGAACGTCTACGACGCCTCCCGCATGGTCGACCTGCTCGGCCGCGAGGGCTTCGTCGAGACCGGCACTGTCGAGGAGGCCGACGTCGTCGTCCTCAACACCTGCCACATTCGCGAGAAGGCGGCGGAGAAGGTCTATTCCGAGCTCGGCCGGCTGCGCGTCCTGAAGGGCGAGCGGGCGGAGGCCGGCCGTGACACCACGGTGGTGGTGGCAGGCTGCGTCGCGCAGGCCGAAGGGCGCGAGATCCTGAACCGCGCGCCGGGCGTCGACGTGGTGGTGGGCCCTCAGAGCTACCACCGCCTGCCGCAGCTGCTCGCGGCGTCAAAGGACGGCCGCGTCGTCGACACCGAATTCCCGGTCGAGGACAAGTTCGACCACCTGCCGCTGCGCCGCACCCCGGGCGTCTCGGCCTTCCTCACGGTGCAGGAGGGCTGCGACAAGTTCTGCGCCTTCTGCGTCGTGCCCTATACCCGTGGTGCCGAGGTGTCGCGCCCGGTGGAGAAGATCGTGGCGGAGGCCGAGCGCCTGGCGGCGGCGGGTGCCCGCGAGCTGACCCTGATCGGCCAGAACGTCAACGCCTATCACGGCGCGGGTCCTGACGGGCGCGACTGGACGCTCGGGGAACTCTTGCACCGCATCGCCGCGATCTCAGGGATTCTGCGCCTGCGCTACACGACCAGCCACCCGCGCGACATGGACGAGGCCCTGATCGCGGCGCATCGCGACCTGCCGGCCCTGATGCCCTACTTGCACCTGCCGGTGCAGTCGGGCTCGGACCGGATCCTGCACGCGATGAACCGCAAGCACGACGGCGACACCTATCGCCGCATCATCGACCGGGTGCGGGCGGCCCGGCCCGACATCGCGCTGTCCTCCGACTTCATCGTCGGCTTCCCGGGCGAGACCGACGCCGACCACGCCGAGACGATGCGGCTGATCGCCGATGTCGGCTTCGCCAGCGCGTTCTCGTTCAAGTACAGCCCGCGCCCCGGCACGCCGGCGGCGGAGAGCGACGACGCGGTGCCGGAGGCGGTGAAGAGCGCCCGGCTCGCCGAGCTGCAGGCGCTGCTGGAGCGCCAGCGCCAGGACTTCAACCACGCCACGATCGGGCGCACCGTGCCGGTGCTGCTGGAGAAGCCGGGGCGGCATCCGGGCCAGGTCGCCGGCAAGTCGCCCTATCTCCAGGCGGTGCAGATCGAGGGCGACGTCTCGGCGATCGGCACCGTGATCCCGGTGCGGATCACCCGGGCCGGCTCGAACAGCCTGTTCGGCGAGGCGATCACCGAAGCTCCGGCACCCGTGACGACGGCCGATGCGGCCGCAGCGACGGCCAATGCGGCCGCACCGGCCGCCGCGTGAGGAACGACAGGATGGCGACGGGAGAGGCGGGCGGGCGCGGGCCGAGAGGGCGCGACTCCGCGCGCGAGCGGGAGCTCGCCCCGCGGGCGGTGGCGGGCCTGAGCGAGGCGGCCGAGATCGCCCTCACCTTCGACGACAACCGCCTGGCGAGCCTGGTCTTCGGCCAGTACGACCAGAACGTCGCCCATCTCGAGCGGCGGCTCGGCGTGGTGGCGACCGCGCTGGGCAACCACGTCGTGGTCAAGGGCCCGCCCGACTCGACCGAGCGGGCGCGCCGGGTGCTGGAGCTGCTCTATTCCCGCGTCCGGGACGGGGGCGGGATGCCGCTCACCCTCGGCGACGTCGACGGGGTGATCCAGGAATCCTCGCTCCAGGGCAACCTGTTCTCGCCGGCCGAGGCGCCGGCGGACGGCGAGCGGCCGTCCTTCGACCAGATCGCCACCCGCCGCCGCGGCGGCGTGCGCGCCCGCAACGCGGCGCAGGACGCCTACATCAAGGCGCTGCGCGCCCACGAGCTGGTCTTCGCCGAAGGCCCCGCCGGCACCGGCAAGACTTGGCTCGCCGTCGGCTACGCGGTGTCGCTGCTGGAGCAGGGCCACGCCGAGCGGCTGATCCTGTCGCGCCCGGCGGTCGAGGCCGGCGAGCGGCTGGGCTTCCTGCCCGGCGACATGCGCGAGAAGGTGGATCCGTACCTGCGCCCGATCTACGACGCCCTCTACGACTTCATGGAGGCGCGCCACGTCGACCGGGGCCTCCAGACCGGCATGATCGAGATCGCGCCGCTCGCCTTCATGCGCGGGCGGACGCTGACCAACGCGGTGGTGCTCCTCGACGAGGCGCAGAACACCACCTCGATGCAGATGAAGATGTTCCTGACCCGGCTCGGCGAGAACTCGCGCATGATCGTCACCGGCGATCCGAGCCAGATCGACCTGCCGCCGGGCCAGAAATCCGGCCTCGTCGAGGCGGTGCGGATCCTGGACGGCGTCGAGGGCATCGGCCGGGTCACCTTCCGGGACGTCGACGTGGTGCGCCACGACCTGGTGCGCCGGATCGTCACGGCCTACGAGTCGGACGCGCACGAACACCGTGACGAGCCGGCCCAGCGGCCGACGCCGCCGCGCCGGGGGCCGCTGCCGTGAGCCAGCAGAAACTGAGCGACGAAAACGAGATCGACGTGGCGATCGAGGACGAGCGCTGGGAGACCGTCGCGCCCGACCTCGAAGGCTTCGTCGCGACAGCCGTCGAGGCGGCGCTCGCCATCGTGCCGCCGGGCGGGCCGATCGAGATCAGCATCGTGCTGACCGACGATCCCGCGGTGCAGGAGCTGAACCGGACCTGGCGGGGCAAGGACAAGCCGACCAACGTGCTGTCCTTCCCCAACGAGCAGCCGCATGGCGGCGGCCCGCGCCTCCTCGGCGACGTGGTTCTTGCGTATGACACACTCCTGCGCGAGAGTGGGGAGCAGTCCAAGCCCCTCGACCACCACCTCGCCCATCTCGTGGTTCATGGCACGCTGCACCTCCTCGGTCACGACCACGAGCTCGGCGACGCCGAGGCCGACGCCATGGAGGCGTTGGAGGTCGCGGCCCTGCGGCGCCTCGGCGTGCCGGACCCGTATGGCGACGCGGCGGTCTAGGCCGCGGACGCCCTCACCCCAGACGCGAGAGACATGAGCAACGATCGAAGTCGCAGCGCCGCCGCGACCGCGCAGGCGATCCCGGAGGACGACAGTCCGGGGCGCGAACCCTGGTATGATCGCCTTCTGAACATCTTCCACCTGAAGACGCGCGACGCCCAGCGCGATGGCCTCTCGGACGCCCTCGCCGAGGTGCAGAATAGCGATCACCCGGTCTCCGCCGTCGAGCAGGCGATGCTCAAGAACGTGCTGAGCCTCCACCGGGTGCGGGTCGACGACGTCATGATCCCCCGCTCCGACGTGGTGGCGGTCTCGATCGACACCGCCCTCGGCGACCTGCTCAAGGTTTTCCGCGGCGCCGGCCATTCCCGCCTGCCGGTCTACGGCGAGAGCATGGACGACCCCCGCGGCATGGTCCACATCCGCGACTTCGTCGATTACTTGGCGAGCCGCGCCGAGTCCGGCGGCGACCGCCTGCCCGATCTCGCCGGGGTCGACCTCGCGGCGACGCTGGCCACCACCCGCATCCTGCGCCCGGTGCTGTTCGTGCCGCCCTCGATGCCGGCGATCGACCTGCTCGCCCGGATGCAGGCGAGCCGCACCCACATGGCCCTCGTCATCGACGAGTATGGCGGCACCGACGGCCTGATTTCGATCGAGGACCTGATCGAGGTCGTGGTCGGCGACATCGAGGACGAGCACGACGTCGCCGAGACCCACCGCGTCCTCAAGGTCGACGGCGAGAGCGAGATCTTCGTCGCCGACGCCCGCGCCAGCCTCGACGACGTCGCCGAGGCGACCGGTGTCGACCTCGCGGCGGCGGTGGGGGAGGCGGCTGAGGAGGTCGACACCCTCGGCGGCCTGATCGTCACCCTCGCCGGCCGGGTCCCGGCCAGGGGCGAGGTCATCGCCGTGCCGGGCGACTTCGAGGTCGAGGTGCTGGATGCCGATCCGCGGCGGATCAAGCGCCTGCGCATGCATCGCGGCCTCGCCCGGCTCGAAGGGCCGGAGGCGCCGCTCGCCCTGCCGCCGCCCGGCGGCGAGGCCGTGCGGGCCGATTCCGCGGCCTGAACCCCGGCCCGCGCGTCGCTCGCGGCCTTGCCCTTCCGGGCGGGCCGCGGGACCGCGCAGGCGGGCGGCCGGGGCCGGAGCGGCCATGATGTAGAAACAATGACCTGAGAGGAACGGGCCGCGCGGTTCCGCTCGGGAGCCGTCCACGAGCCCGCTTGTCATGCACGACACCGATACCGGCGGGGCGGCGCTCGCCCTCCCGGCAACGTCCTTCGGCTTCGCGCCGCTCGCCCACCGCATCGCCCTCACCGCCGGCTGGACCCGCCTCGCCCTGGCCTGGCTCGCCGGGGCCTGCGGGGCGCTGGCGATGCCGCCCTTCGGCGTCCTGCCCGCCCTCTGCATCGCCCTGGTGCCGGCGGTCTGGCTGCTCGACGGGGCGGCCACCGCCTCCTCGCGCCTCGGACGGCGCGCCGGCACGGCTCTCGCCGCCGGACTGATCGGCTGGGCCTGGGGCTTCGGCTACCTCACCGCCGGCCTGTGGTGGCTCGGCGCCGCCTTCCTGGTCGAGGCCGACCAGTTCGCCTACCTGATGCCGCTCGGCGTGCTCGGCCTGCCGGCCGTGCTGGGGCTGTTCTACGGCGCGGGCTTTGCCGTCGCCCGTCTCCTGTGGTCGCCGGGGCCTGGCCGGATCGCCGCGCTCGCCTTCGGCGTCGCCGGCGCCGAGTGGCTGCGCGGCCACCTGTTCACGGGCTTTCCCTGGAACACGCTCGGGATGGCGCTCGGCCAGAACCTCTGGCTGATGCAGGCGGCCTCGGTCGTCGGGCTCTACGGGCTCACCGTGCTGGCGGTGCTCTGCGGCGCGGCGCCCGCCACCCTCGCCGATGGCGACGGACAGGCCCGGCGGTGGGGACCGCCCGCCGGCGCGCTCCTCGTCCTCGCGGTCCTGGGCTTCGGCGGCGCGTTGCGCCTGCCGGCCGGGCCGATGCCGGAGGTGCCCGACGTGCGCCTGCGCCTCGTCCAGGCCAACATCCCGCAGGATGCCCGCTTCAACCCGCGCAACCGCGAGGGCATCCTCGAGCGCTACCTAGGGCTCAGCGACAGCGCCACCGCGCCGGACCGGCAGGGCCTCTCCGACGTCACCCACCTGATCTGGCCGGAATCCTCGTTCCCGTTCCTGATCCAGCGCGATCCGCAGGCGTTGCGGCGGATCGGCAGCGCGCTGCCGCCCGGCACGCTCCTCGTCACCGGCGCGGCGCGGGCCGACGAACCGCTGCCCGGCGAGCGCCTGCACTTCTACAATTCGATCCTGATGATCGGGCAGGACGGCCTCGTCGGCGGGCGCTACGACAAGCTCCACCTCGTGCCGTTCGGCGAGTACCTGCCGGGCCCGGTCGACAGCCTGCTGCGGGCGCTCGGTCTCAAGCAGTTCGTGGCGGTGCCGGGGGGCTTCACCGCCGGCGAGGCGCATGAGCGGCCGCCGCTCGCGGTGCCGGGCCTGCCGCCGGTGGCGCCCTCGATCTGCTACGAGGCGATCTTCCCCGGCGCCGTCGCCTCGCACCGGGAGCGGCCGGGCCTGCTCCTCAACGTCACCAACGACGGTTGGTTCGGCGACACGCCCGGTCCGCGCCAACACTTCGCTCAGGCGCGCCTGCGCGCAGTCGAGGAAGGGATTCCTCTGGTGCGGGCCGCCAATACCGGGATCAGTGCGGTGGTCGATCCTTACGGCAGGGTGACGGGCATGTTGTCGGTCGGGACCGAGGGCGTTCTCGACCGAAACCTGCCGAGAAACCTTAGGGAAAGTACAGCGTACGTACGATTCGGCGATGTTTTTTTCACCATCATGCTCTTAGGGTGCGGGGTGATGGCCCTGGTGGCGCGCGTCCGGCGCGCGCCCGTCCCGCCCCGCGGAGCGTCGATGTGAAGAAGGCACCCGATCCGGTTGATCGTCATGTCGGGCACCGCGTGCGCGTCAGGCGGCTTCTCGTCGGCGTGAGCCAGGAGAAGCTGGGCGACGCCCTGGGCGTGACGTTCCAGCAGATCCAGAAATACGAGAAGGGGACCAACCGGATCAGCGCCAGCCGGCTGCGCCAGATCGCCGACATGCTCGGCGTGCCGGTGAGCTTCTTCTACGAAGGGGCGCCGCGCGCGGATGGCGGGCGAGAGGAGGGGGCGGCCGAGCCCACCTCCGACCTCGCCGCCACCGACGTGTTCTGGACCAGCCAGGACCTGCAGCTGGTGCGCGCCTTCCAGCGCATCACCGACCACCAGGTGCGCCGGCGCATCATCAGCCTGGTCGAGGCGATCGGCGCCGGCACCGCGCCGCCGGACGCCACCGAGTGACGGATCCGGCGGGCCGGGGTTGCAAAGGTTTCGCTGCCCACCCCGACGCCGCCGCGATATGACCCTGCCGAACGCGCGCACAAGCGCGACGCACTCGCGCGGATGCGCGATGGGGAGGGGACGGCCTTGCGGAGCATCGAACGGGAGCCCGGCGCGGACAGCGCGCGGCCGGAGCGGGAGGGAGCCGGCTTTTCCCCGGTCCTGATCGGACTCGGGTTGATGCTGGTCGCCTTCAACCTCCGGCCCGCCCTGTCGAGCGTCGGCCCGCTCCTGCCCGGCATCCGGGCCGAGACCGGCCTCTCGGGCGCGCTGGCCGGCGCGCTGGTGACCCTGCCGGTCCTGTGCCTCGGGGTGTTCGGCCGGCTCGCGCCGCTGCTGGTGCGGCGCATCGGGCCGGATGCCGGGGTGCTGGCGGCCCTGGTGGTGCTGGCTCTTGGCCTGACCTTACGCGGCCTCGGCGGGGTGCCCCTGCTCTTCCTCGGCTCGGTGGTCGCCGCCGCGGCGATCGGGATCGTCGGGGTGATCCTGCCCGGCATCGTCAAGCGCGACTTTCCCGACCGGGCCGGGCTGATGACCGGCCTCTACACGGCTCTGCTCTGCCTCGGCGCCGCCGCCGGGGCCGGCTTCACCGTGCCGGCGCGGCGCGCCCTCGACCTCGGCTGGGACGGGGCCCTGATGCTCTGGGCGGCCCCCGCCCTGGTGGCGGCGGCCGCCTGGCTGCCCTTCGTGCGCGGCCGGCCGCTTCCCTCCGCCTCGGCCGCACGGCCGAGCGGCCGGCTCTGGCGCGACCCGCTGGCCTGGCAGGTCACCGCCTTCATGGGCCTGCAATCGTCGCTCGCCTACATCGTGTTCGGCTGGCTGCCCGCCGCCCTGGTCGACCGGGGCTTCGACCTCGTGACCGCCGGCCTCGTCGCCTCGGTCTCGGCGCTGGCGCAAGGGTTGCTCGCCCTCGTCGTGCCGACGCTCGCCGCGCGCCGGCCCGACCAGCGCCCCTGGGTGGTGCTGGTGATCAGCCTGCCGCTCGTCGGCTTCACCGGACTCCTGCTCGGGCCGCTGGCCCTGGCCTGGGGCTTCGCGCTGCTGCTGGGCCTCGGCCTCGGCGGCTGCTTCGGCCTTGCGCTCACGCTGATCGTGCTGCGGGCCGGCGATCCCCGCGCCGCGGCCGAACTCTCCGCCATGGCGCAGGGCGTCGGCTACTGCTTCGCGGCCCTCGGGCCGTTCCTGGTCGGCATCGTGCACGATCTCAGCGGCGGCTGGGGCCTGCCGGCGGCGCTCTACGCGATCCTGTGCGTCTCGGCGGGAAGTTTTGGGCTGCTCGCCGCGCGGGACCGGACGGTGCGGATCTGAGCGGCGATCCGGAAGCGTTGTGGAGACGCTTCCGCTTCGCTCGTCCCACTCACGACCTCATCCTGGGGGCCGTGAGTGGGAGACACGAGAGAACCAGTCTCCACCTTTCCGTGCGCTGATGCTCGAAGACGGGAGACTGGACCGTCCTGTCAGTTGCGCACCAGCGCTTCGAGCACCTTCGCCCCGGGGCGTCCGGTCTGCGGCATGCCGAGGCGGCGCTCGATGTCCTTGATCGCCTCGCGGGTCTTGGCGCCGACCCGGCCGTCGGGCTCGCCGACGTCGTAGCCGCGGGCGGCCAGCGCGCTCTGGAGGCTGCGGCGCTCGGCGCGCGACAGGGGCGGGTCGTCGGTCGGCCAGGCGGTCTGGACGCCGGCCTTGCCGCGCAGGCGGTCGGACAGGACCGCGATGGCGAGGCCGTAGGATTCGGCGGCGTTGTAGGAGTAGATCGCGTCGAAGTTCCTGGTCACCAGGAAGGCCGGGCCGTTGGCGCCAGCCGGTGCCAGGATGCCGACCGGCCCCTCGGCCGAGAGCGGCCGCCCGTCGAGCCGGGTGACGCCGAGGGAGGCCCAATGCGCCACCGGCTTCTTGTTCTTGCGCCCCGCGGCCGAGACGTTGAAGCCGGAGGGCAGCCGCACCTCGTAGCCCCAGGGCTGGCCGTTGTGCCACTTGGCGACGCGCAGGAAGTTGGCGGTGGAGCCGACCGCGTCCGGCACCGAATCGACCACGTCGCGCCGCCCGTCGCCGTCGAGGTCGACGGCGAGGCGGTGATAGGTGGTCGGCATGAACTGGGTCTGACCGAAGGCGCCGGCCCAGGAGCCGGTCAGACGCTCGGGTGCGATGTCGCCCTTGGCGATGATCTTCAGGGTGGCGATGAGTTCGCTGCGGAAGAACTCGCGCCGGCGGGTGCCGCCGCAGGCCAGCGTCGCGAGCGACTGGACCAGCGGCATTTTGCCGAGATTCTTGCCGAAATTCGATTCGACGCCCCATACCGCCGCGATGGTGTAGCGGTCGACGCCGTAGCGCGACTCGGCCAGGGCGAGGGCGCTCGCGTGCTGGCGCATGGCGGCGCGGCCGTCATCGACGCGCTCGTCGTCGACGAGGGCGGCCATGTAGTCCCAGATCGGGGTCTTGAACTCGGGCTGGGCCTGGGACAGCTCGATCACCTTGTCGTCGAAGGTGATGCCGGCCGTCGCCGCCTGGAACGCCGCCGGCGAGACGCCGGCCGCCGCCGCATCCTGGCCGATCCCGGCGAGGCAGGAGCGGAAATCCGCCAAAGCCGCCTGCGGCAGGCCGATCCCGGCGAGGCAGAGCAGGGTGGCGGCCTTGAGGGTCGCGCGCCGCGTCATGAGCAAGAAGTCTCTCCCGTTTCGCCGATCCAAGCACCGGAATAGGGCGGCATCAGGGTTAAGGAAAACCTGACGGGATCGGCGATCGGAGGGGTTTGGCCGCGGCGAACCGCCCTCCGACCTTGCGGGATTACCGGTCGAGCGTAGCCGTACGCTCCCTGACGGTGCCTTGACGTTACGCCCAGGGCCGCTCGGCGAGCTTCTGCTCGTAGGCATCGATCACCGGCGCCTTCTCGAGGGTCAGGCCGATGTCGTCGAGGCCGTTGATGAGGTTGTGCTTGCGGCCTGGATCGATGTCGAAATGCAGGGTGCCGCCGTCCGGCCCCTTGATGAGCTGGTTCTCGAGGTCGATCGTCAGCGTCGCGTTGGCGCCGCGATTGGCGTCGTCGATGAGCTTTTCCAGGTCCTCAGGGCTCACCGTGATCAGCAGGATGCCGTTCTTGGCGCTGTTGTTGAAGAAGATGTCGGCGAAGCTGGTCGAGATGATGCAGCGGATGCCGAAATCGGCCAAAGCCCACGGGGCGTGCTCGCGCGAGGAGCCGCAGCCGAAATTGTCGCCCGCCACCAGGATCTTGGCGTTGCGATAGGCCGGCTGGTTGAGCACGAAGTCGGGATTCTCCGAGCCGTCGTCGCGGTAGCGCATCTCGGAGAACAGGCCCTTGCCGAGGCCCGTGCGCTTGATCGTCTTGAGGTACTGCTTGGGGATGATGCGGTCGGTGTCGACGTTGACGATCGGCAGCGGCGCCGCGACGCCCTCCAGCACGGTGAACTTTTCCATGATTCGTGTCGTCCGAGCGTCGTTTCGTCCGAAGAGGCGCGCCGCGCGGGGAAAATCCCCGCGCGGCGTCAGTTCGGAGGTGTTCTAGCAAGTCGCCGGTGCGGCGGGAAGCGCGAGCCGCATCACTGCCACGCGGATCGCGTCATCGCGAGCGGGTCGCTACCGCGACCCCGACAGCTCCAGCACGTCGTCGAAGGTCCGCAGGCCCGGACGCGGCGAGTTCACCAGCACCGCCATGTTGCCCGGCGCGTGCTGGTTCTTCCACATCTTGGTGTGGGCCTCCGGGATCTTGTCCCAGGGGAAGAGCTCGCTCATGCAGGGATCGACCCGGCGGTCGATGACGAACTGGTTGGCGGCGGCCGCCTGCTTCAGGTGGGCGAAGTGCGAGCCCTGGATGCGCTTCTGGCGCATCCAGACGTAGCGGGCGTCGAAGGTGATGTTGAAGCCGGTCGTGCCGGCGCAGAACACCACCATGCCGCCGCGCTTCACCACCAGGGCCGAGACCGGGAAGGTCGCTTCGCCCGGGTGCTCGAACACGATGTCGACGTCGTTGCCCTTGCCGGTGATGTCCCAGATCGCCTTGCCGAACTTGCGGGCTTCCTTGGTCCACTCGTTGAACTCGGGCGAGTTGACCTTGGGCAGCTGGCCCCAGCAGTTGAAGTCCTTGCGGTTGATGACGCCCTTGGCGCCCAGGCTCATGACGTAGTCGCGCTTCGACTCGTCGGAGATCACCGCGATGGCGTTGGCGCCGGCGGCGGCGCAGAGCTGCACGCCGAACACGCCGAGGCCGCCCGAGGCGCCCCAGATCAGCACGTTCTGGCCCGGCTTGATCGTGTGCGGCGCGTGGCCGAACAGCATCCGGTAGGCGGTGGCGAGGGTGAGCGTGTAGCAGGCGCTCTCCTCCCAGGTCAGGTGCTTGGGCCGGTGCATCAGCTGGCGCGACTGCACCCGGCAGAACTGGCCGAAGGAGCCGTCCGGGGTCTCGTAACCCCAGATGCGCTGGGTCGGCGAGAACATCGGGTCGCCGCCGTTACACTCCTCGTCGTCGCCGTCGTCCTGGTTGCAGTGGACGATGACCTCGTCGCCGACCTTCCAGCGCCTCACCTTGGCGCCGACCGCCCAGACGATGCCCGAGGCATCCGACCCGGCGACGTGGAAATCGGCCTTGTGGACGTCGAACGGCGAGATCGGCTCGCCCAAGCCCGCCCAGACGCCGTTGTAGTTGACGCCGGCGGCCATCACGAGGACGAGCACCTCGTCGTCGCCGATCGACCAGGTCGGCAGGACCTCGATCTGCATCGAGTCTTCCGGCGGCCCGTGCCGTTCACGCCGGATCGCCCAGGCGTACATCTTCGACGGGACGTGGCCGAGCGGCGGGATCTCGCCAATCTCGTACAGGTCCTTCCGCTCCGGTCCACCCTTAGCAACCGGTTCCACCGCGGCGCTCGCTGCCATCGCGGACCCCTCCCTTGAAATGATGCACTGCACCGTGGATTCTAGCGTCGTTCCAGGGGGCCTCAATAGCCCTTTTGGCGGCGTGGCCTACTTGTGGGCTTTACGTCAAGGATGACGGTTAAGCCGGGTGCGGTTACCATCCCGCGCCGCAGCGGGCCTCCGGCCCCGCGGGCAGCCGGACAAGGAAGGGCGAGGGCGCAAATGGGCGAACCGGACGTCAAGCGGGACAAGCCGTGGATCATCCGCACCTATGCGGGCCACTCGACGGCGGCGGAATCGAACGCGCTCTACCGCGGCAACCTCGCCAAGGGGCAGACCGGCCTCTCGGTCGCCTTCGACCTGCCGACCCAGACCGGCTACGACCCCGACCACGAGCTCGCCCGCGGCGAGGTCGGCAAGGTCGGCGTCTCGATCGCCCATCTCGGCGACATGCGGACCCTGTTCCAGGACATCCCGCTCGCCCAGATGAACACCTCGATGACGATCAACGCCACGGCGCCCTGGCTGCTGGCCTTGTATCTCGCAGTGGCGGAAGAGCAGGGCGCGCCGTTCTCGGCGCTGCAAGGCACGACGCAGAACGACATCATCAAGGAATACCTGTCGCGGGGCACCTACGTCTTCCCGCCGGGGCCGTCGCTGCGGCTCACCAAGGACGTGATCCTGTTCACGACGAGCCAGGTTCCGAAATGGAACCCGATGAACGTCTGCTCCTACCACCTGCAGGAGGCCGGGGCGACGCCGGTCCAGGAACTGTCCTACGCGCTCGCGGTCGCCATCGCGGTGCTCGACACGGTGCGGGACGACCCCGCCTTCGACGAGGCGAGCTTCGCCGACGTGGTCGGGCGCATCTCGTTCTTCGTGAATGCGGGGATGCGCTTCGTCACCGAGATCTGCAAGATGCGGGCGTTCTGCGATCTCTGGGACGAGATCACCCGCGACCGCTACGGCATCGACGATCCAAGGAAGCGCATCTTCCGCTACGGCGTCCAGGTGAATTCCTTGGGGCTCACCGAGCAGCAGCCGGAGAACAACGTCCACCGCATCCTGATCGAGATGCTGGCCGTCACCCTGTCGAAGCGGGCGCGGGCCCGCGCGGTGCAGCTGCCGGCCTGGAACGAGGCGCTCGGCCTGCCGCGCCCGTGGGACCAGCAATGGTCGATGCGGATGCAGCAGATCCTCGCCTTCGAGACCGACCTGCTCGAATACGACGACATCTTCGACGGCTCGACCGCCATCGACGCCAAGGTCGAGGCGCTGAAGGCCGAGACCCGGGCGGAGCTGGCCCGGATCGGCGGGCTCGGCGGCGCGGTGACGGCGATCGAGACCGGCCTGATGAAGCGGGCGCTGGTCGAGTCGAACGCCAAGCGCATCGCGGCGATCGAGCGCGGCGAGCAGGTCGTGGTCGGCGTCAACAAGTTCCAGAACGGCGAGCCCTCGCCGCTGACTGCCGGCGACGGGGCGATCTTCACCGTCTCCGAGACGGTCGAGATGGAGGCGCAGACCCGCATCAAGGCCTGGCGCGCGCAGCGTGATTCGGCGGCCGTCGCGGCGGCCCTCGACGAGCTCGAGGCCGCGGCCCGGGAGGGCCGCAACGTGATGCCGGCCTCGATCGCCTGCGCCAAGGCCGGGGTCACCACCGGCGAGTGGGGCGAGCGCCTGCGCCAGGTCTTCGGCGAGTACCGCGCGCCGACCGGCGTGACGCCGGAGACCGTGACCTCGGGGGCGGCCGAGGAGGCGCGCCTGCTCATCGCCGACCTCGGGGAGCGCTTAGGGGAAGCGCCGAAGCTCGTCGTCGGCAAGCCCGGCCTCGACGGCCACTCGAACGGCGCCGAGCAGATCGCGCTCCGCGCCCGCGACGTCGGCTTCGACGTGACCTATGACGGCATCCGCCAGACCCCGGCCGAGATCGTCGCCAAGGCGCGCGAGCGCAACGCCCACATCATCGGCCTGTCGATCCTGTCGGGATCGCACGTGCCGCTGGTGCGCGAGGTCCGGGCCCGCTTGCGCCAGGAAGGCCTCGACCACATCCCGGTCGTCGTCGGCGGCATCATCTCGTCCGAGGACGAGCTGGTGCTGAAGAACATGGGCGTCGCGGCGATCTACACCCCGAAGGACTACGCCCTCGACACGATCATGGTCGGCCTCGCCAAGGTGGTCGAGCGCTCGATCGCCCGGCGCGAGGCGGAGGAGGCGGCGGCGCCGCGGCGGGAAGAGGTGTTCTGAGGGGGCGTTCCGGGGGAGGCGGGCGACTCCCCCGGGGCACTTGCGTCGGACCGGTGCGGGTGATCGTGATCGCTGCGTGATGATCCCGGCAGTGGCTTCAAAGACAGTCTGCCGAGAGTTCGCTCGACTGGCTGCTACGGTTTTCACACCCACAGGGTCATTCCGGGGCCGCGCAGCGGAGCCCGGAATCCAGACACTCAGGTGATGCAGGGCGGAGCGGAACGCTCTCCGCTCGATCCTGAACCATCCGCGGTTCTGGATTCCGGGCTCCGCTGCGCGGCCCCGGAATGACTCGGCGGGTACAAATACTGTCGGGAAAACAAGACCGCGATTCAACGAGAAAGCCCGCCGCTTCATGCACGAAGCGGCGGGCCTTTCCTTTCGTCACCGCATCAGAACCGGTACGTGAAGTTGCCCTTCACCGCATGGTCCTGCGCCCGCTCGCCGGCCTGACCGGTATAGGACACGCCGAGGGATGCCGCCGGGGAGAAGGCCCAATCGATGCCGGCCTGCGCCACCACCGCGTCGCGGTTGATCGGCACGCCGGCGACCAGGAAGCCGGTCTGGCCGGCCCCGAAGGCGAGGAGGGCCTTCACACCACGTCGCCATAGGCCCGGCGCCAGCCGACGAGGCCGGTGAGGGTCACGGGCAGGTCGGCCGAGAGCCGGGTCGAGCCGCGCACCCCCACCGTGGTCGCGGCCAGATCGTTGTCGCGGCCGAGGCCGGAGAGGGCCGCCGGGCCGCCGCGCTCGGCGAAGGCGTCCTGGCCGATGCGGATCGCGGCCGCGCCGACGAAGGGCTCGAT
Organism: Methylobacterium sp. 174MFSha1.1; assembly: GCF_900116815.1. Taxonomy (NCBI): domain Bacteria; kingdom Pseudomonadati; phylum Pseudomonadota; class Alphaproteobacteria; order Hyphomicrobiales; family Methylobacteriaceae; genus Methylobacterium; species Methylobacterium sp. 174MFSha1.1. Next base: position 55,849 of record NZ_FPCB01000015.1, read on the forward strand.
CACGGCCGCCCCGAAGGCGACCCGATAGCCGACCTCGCCGAAGACCTGCGCGGTGAGGCCGCCGTAGCGGGCGCTCAGGCCCTGAGCGAAGCCCGGCGCCAGGATGCTGCGCCGGAGCGACAGGCTGTTGCCGCCGGCCACGCCGCCGAAGCGGAGAGCCACAGGCCCGAGGGTCGTGCCGGCATAGAGGCCGCCGAAGCCGCTCTCGATCACGCCGGAGGCGGCGCGGCCGGTGATGTCGAGGCTGGTATTGGTGTAGCCGCCGGCGACGCCGACGCGCCAGCCGCCCGGCAATCCACCGAGATCGAGCCGGGTGTCGGCCCCGAGCACGAAGCCGCTGATCTGCCGCGACAGAGAGGCGGCGTTGCCGTCGCTGCGGCTGCGGCCGAAGGCGCCGAAGCCCTGGCCCCAGACTGCGTAGGGGCGCGGCTCGACCAGTTGCGCCGGCACCTGGACCGGCGGCGCGACCCGGCCCGGCAGGTCGGCGGAATAGGCCGCCGGCAGGCTCGGACTCGAGAGGCCCGGGAACAGGGGAGCGTCGCCGGGATCGCCCCGGCGCAGCCGGTCGAGGATCGCTTCGCGGACGAAGAACGCGGTCTCGAACTGCGCCGTCACCGCGCTGGCATGGACCTCGCCCGACAGGGCCGCGAAGGCGCTGCGGGCCGCCCCCGCATCGGTGTTGACCAGCACGGTCTCGGTGAGCGGGTTCCCGAGGCCTAGGCGCTCGATCGCCCCGCCCGTCGCCGCCTGGTTGCGCGTGGCGCCGATCGACGCGAAGGTCGTGGCGTTGCGCCCGAGGGTCAGGCCGATGCTGTTCGGGTCGTAGTCGAGGCTCGCCCCGATGAAGGTGTAGCCCGGCGTCACGGCGTCGAACCGGCCGGTGACGCCCTGGGCCGCCGACAGGATCGTGGTGCGCTGGCCGAGCAGCCCGCGCAAGGCGCCCGGGCTCAAGGGGGTGCCGGTCCCCTCGGCCGCGACCGTCACGGTGCCGCCGTCGATCCGCGCCGCGCCGATGGCGCTGATGCGGTCGCTCACGCCCGGCGCCACCTCGACGGCGTAGAGCGAGCCTTGGGCAAAGCTGATAGTGCCGGCGACGTTCAGGGTGCCGATGCTGTTGCCTGGCGCCGCCGTGCCGCCGGCGCGGACGGCGAGCCCGCCGAGGGTGCCGGTGCCGCCCAGCGTGCCGCCGGCATTGACGGTGGCGACCGAGGTGATCGAGCCGTTGACGGCGAGGAGCCCGCCATTGACCTCCGTCGCGCCCGTATAGGTGTTGGCGCCGGTGAGGATCAGCGCGCCGTTCCCGGCCTTGGTCAGCCCGCCCTGGTAGATGCGGGTGAGGAAGGCCTGGTCGCGGGCCTCGCGGTAGGTGTACTCGATCTGCTGATCGGACGTCGCGCCGGCCGGCAGGCCGTTGCCCCAGCCGCGGGCGGCCTTGTCCTGCAGCCAGGTCGCGTGCTCGGCGGAGTCCTCCACCTGCCGCTGGCGGAGGGCTGCATCCGAGATGTCGTTCGACCAGGTGTCGACCGTGCCGCCGGGCAGGGCGGCGGTGAAGCGGCCGAGGAACTGGCCCGGGCCGTTCATCGCCCGGCCAAGGTCGATCTTGCCCCAGCCGAAGGTATCGTTCGGCCGGTCGGCCGGACCGCTGCCGAGATGGGTCGCGGTGGTGAGCAGCACGTCGCGCGCCTGCTCGTTGGTCATGTAGGGGAAGCGCTCCATCACCAGCGCTAGCGCGCCGGTGACGTGCGGCGCCGACATCGAGGTGCCGCTCTTAGTTCCGTAGCCGGCCACGCCCGTGGTCGAGGTGACGGTGCTGAAGATATTGCGGCCGGGCGCGGCGACGCACCAGTACTTGGCCAGCCCGCAGCGGTTGAATGCCGTGCCGTCGTCGATGGTCAGGCCCGAGGCGGCGATCCAGCGCGATTCGAGGTCGGGCTCGAAATAGGGCAGGGCGGCCCGCACCGTCGGGTTGTTCACCCCGGCATTGCCGGCGGCGAAGACCATGATCGTACCGTATTGCCGGGTGGTCTCGGCCACCGCGTCGAGCCAGTCGGGCCGGCCCTGGAACTTGGCGTAGCCGGCGGCGACCCCGGCGACGGTGTTGTAATTCTCGGAGGGCGGCGGGCTGCCCCAGGACGAGTTGATCGCCCGCGCGCCGGAGGCCGCCAGGTTGCCGTAGGCGGCCTTGAAGTAGGTGTAGTCCTGGTTGGCGCCGTAGATCGACGAATCGGTGGCGTTGGTGTTGGTGGCGAGCAGGGTTGCCCCGAAGGCGACGCCGTGCATCCCGGTGCCGTCGCGGCGCGCCACGATGGTGCCGTCGACATGGGTGCCGTGGTCGTCGTTGGTGCCGCGGATCCAGGTGCCCGGCACCGAGAACGGGGTACCGGCCGAGAACAGGTCGCTGCGCACGCCCGCGGCGGTCTCGTAGCGGTAGCCGTTCGCCAGGTAGGTGCCCTGGACGGTCAGCGGCGTCACCTGCCCGGCAAATTCCGGATGGGTGGCGAGGAAGCCGGAATCGACCGAGCCGACCACGACGCCGCGGCCGGTGACGCCACGGGCATAGGCCTGGTCGGCCCGCATCGAGGTCAGGCCCCAGTCGGCGAGATATTCCGGCGTCCGCCAGCTCGCGGCGTCGCCGGCGCGCCCCGGATCCTGATAGCCGGTCGACTGTGCCAAAGCTGCGTAAGAGATCGTCGAGCAGAGGAGCGAGATCAGGCCGCGCGCGGCCATCACCTTGCGTCTCGACATTGTCTGGACTTGCATCACGTTGCCTCGATTTGGCCGCGGTCTTTTCAGACTTCTTCTTCGGGGACGACGCGCCTGGGCGCCGACAACAATGCTAGCCGCGAAAAAGCCCGATTGGGGCCGCGGATGTTTCGCAATCGTGTATTTCCCGCGCGCCGTGGCAGAAACGTCACGGAACCGGCACGCCCCGGAGCCGCCGGCGGGAACCGATACTCCTTGGGGGCATTGAGCCGGGCAGTCCCGACGCGAGGTGCCGGCATGACCCAGCAGATCCCGATCGGCCCCGATTCGGTCTCCGACGAGCCCGCCGGCCCGGACGGCACCCACGGCCTGCGCCCGGACCTCGCCTACCAGCGCCACGTCCTCGTCAACGTCGCGTATCTCGGCGCGCCCGGCGCCGGCGACCGCGGCTGGGTGCTGGTCGATGCCGGGATCATGGGCTCGCGCGGCGCCATCGAAGCGGCCGCGGCGGCGCGGTTCGGTGCGGGGGCCCGGCCGGCGGCGATCGTCCTCACCCACGGCCATTTCGACCATGTCGGGGTGCTGGAGGATCTCGCCGAGGCCTGGGACGTCCCGGTCTGGGCCCATCCCCTGGAGCGCCCCTATCTCGACGGCTGCGCCGCCTATCCGGCCCCGGATCCGAGCGTCGGCGGCGGTCTCGTCGCCCGGCTCTCGCCGCTGTTCCCGACGAAGCCGGTCGATGTCGGCGCCCGCCTGCGCCTGCTGCCGGAGGATGGCGGCGTGCCGCCGCTGCCGGGCTGGCGCTGGATCCACACCCCGGGTCATGCCCCCGGCCACGTCTCGCTCTGGCGCGCCGCCGACCGGACGCTGATCGCTGGCGACGCCTTCGTCACGACGGCGCAGGAATCGGTCTACGCCGTCGCTACCCAGGCGCCCGAGATGCACGGCCCGCCGCGCTACCTCACCACCGACTGGGACGCCGCCGGGCGCTCGGTCGCGGCGCTGGCGCAGCTCGAGCCCGAGCTGGCGCTCACCGGCCACGGCCGGCCCCTGCACGGCCCGGGCCTGCGCCAGGCCCTGCACGACCTCGCCCGCGACTTCGCGGCGGTGGCGGTGCCGGAGACGGGGCGCTACGTCGAGGCGCCGGTACGCGCCGGCGACCCAGAGGCGACGCGGACCCCCTGAGCGTCGCTCTCCCCGTTATTCACATCGCCCGAGTCAGGCGCGAACGCAGCTTGACCAGGACGGCCTCGCCGTGGCTTGTTCACGTTATGTTCTAACGTGAGTCGGCGGCGCCGGCTTCGTGCAGCGGCGAGCCAGACCCATGAATCACGAGCCGGCGGAACGACGGGATGGGCGGGCGCCCGGCGTCGAGACGATCGCCGTCGCCTATCTCACCGCCGCCGGGGGCGATGCGGGCCTCGCTCTGCGCCGGGCGATCGCCGACGCGCTCGCGGATCTCGGCGAGGCGGAGCGGCGGACGCGCCAGAGGGACCGGCTGATCTCCCGCGGCTACGTGCGGGCGGGGCCGGGCGGGGAGGCGAGCTGGCCGTGAGGGCGCCCACCTGAACCCTCCCCCCTCTGCGGGGGAGGGTGGCCCGCGGAGCGGGCCGGGAGAGGGGCGGCGCGACGCTGATCCAGGGGGCGCCCGTCAGAATCGTCGCGACATCTCCGGAAGCGGGTTCCCCTCTCCCGCCCCACTCCGTGGGGCACCCTCCCCCGCAGAGGGGGGAGGGGTCAAGCGTCGCGCTTCACCTCGACATCCTCTCCCCACACGACCCACCGCGCAGCGTGCGCGCCGGCACATCGAGCACGCCCTCACCGACCCTAAAGCTTCACCACCAGCCGGGACGTCCGCCATGTCGATCCAGACCATCCATCACGACGTCGTCCGCTACGACATCCGCCGCGACCGTGCCGGCTGGACGGTCTACGACGTCCGCTCCGGCGCCATCGCGGTGATCGACGAGGTGCTGCAGGTCGGCCTCGCCATGGACGAGGCCGACGCCGTGGCGGACGCGCTCAGCACGGACCTGCCGTCCGCTCCGCTCGCCGGGATGATGCCCCGCTACGCCTGGTTCCAGGATCCGGCGCGGCCCTGAGCCGTCAGGCCCGGAAGCCCTCGAACACCATCTGGTCGGCATGCGCCCGCGCGAGCCGCACCTGCGCCTCGTTGCGCACGGTCCAGGTCATCACCGGCATGCGGCCGAGCAGGCGGCAGAGATGGGTCGCGGCGTTCGGCAGGTCGTCGACGCGCCAGGACAGGAAGTCCGGCCGGCTCTCGGAAAAGTGCAGCAGGTGCGCCAGCCCGTGCCGCTGCGCCTCGGTCAGGGAGGCGTAGGCCGGGTCGTCGTGCCGGCTCTCCGCCACGATGCCGCGCGGGATGCCGGGCGCGAGATCGGCGAGCGCCCCGACGATGGCGGGATCGAACGACTTCAGCGCCACCGGGCCGCCATCGGCGGCAACATGCGCTGCGACGATCTCCGCGGTGCGCCGGGCGAGCGCCAGGTCGCCGTCGAACCGGGTCTTCACCTCGACGACGAGCGGCGTGCGGCCGGCGATTTTCTTCAGGAACTCCGCTAGGGTGGGCACGCGCTCGACGCTGCCGAGCACCGTCAGTTCCCTGAGATCGGCGGCGTCGCGCTCGCGAACGAGGCCCTCGGCCCCGGTGAGCCGGCCGAGACCGGCATCGTGAAAGACCATCGCCTCGCCGTCACGGCTGAGCTGCACGTCGCATTCGATCGCGTAGCCGCCGGTGATCGCAGCCTCGGCCGCCGCGATCGTGTTCTCGGGAATGCCGGCGTTGCGGTCGTGCAGGCCGCGATGGGCGATCGGGCGGGCGGTCAGCCAGTCGGGGGCGAGGCGGTCTGTCATCGGTCGCAGCCTGTCTGATGGGTATGGGCGTTCGATCCCACCCGCACCCTCATCCTGAGGTGCTGCTGCGTGCAGCAGCCTCGAAGGAGGCCTCCAGAGATCTGGATATCTCCTTCGAGGTCGATCGATCCTCGATCGACTGACGCCTCAGGATGAGGTCGCTGATCGGAATAAAGTGAGACGCTGCTCGGTCCCGTCTCAGCGGATCTCGAACATACCCTCGACCTCGACCACGGCGTCGAGCGGCAGCTCGGCGACGCCGATCGTCGAGCGGGCGTGGCGGCCGCGCTCGCCCAGCACCTGCACCATCAGGTCGGAGGCGCCGTTCATCACGCCCGCCACCGCCGAGAAGCCCGGCGCCGTGTTGATGAAGCCGCCGAGCCGCAGGCAGGCCACCACCGCGTCGTCGAGGTTGCCGGCCGCGGCGCGCAGCTGGGCCAGCACGTTGAGGGCGCAGTGCCGCGCGGCCTCGGCCGCCGCCTCCGGCGAGACCTGGGCCCCGACCTTGCCCTTGTGGGCCGGGTCGATCTGGCCTTGCGCGTTGAAGGGCAGCTGGCCCGAGATCACCACCAGGTTGCCGCTGCGCTGGAAGCCGACGTAGTTCGCCACGGGTGCCGCGGCCGGCGGCAGGGTGAGGCCGAGCTCCTTCAGGCGGTCGAGGGTCGCGCTCATCTGTCTGGTCTCCCACCAGGCCCGCCCCGGGGCGTCGAAGGGGCATCGATCCGCCGGGCATGCCGGGCCGGTCCGTCGTCCCGCGGCGCCCCCGCCGCGGCGCGGCCGGGACCGGCCGCCCGAGGGTCTGTGCCCGGAAGGAAGTCCCGCCGCAACCCCGGGCGAGGTGACCTCGCGCCGTCATCTCGGCGTCATCTTCATGGCGCGACGTTGACACAGCGCGCTCGTTCCATAGTATCCGCGCGCGCCGCCCTTCGAGGCGGCGCTTTGTTTTCCGGTCGACCGACTCACTCGACCGCGACGGAGACGAGATCGTGACCTCCTCGCTGCTGCCGACCTACGCCCGGGCCAAGGTGTCCTTCGAGCGCGGTGAGGGCGCTTGGCTCATCGCCCGAGACGGCTCGCGATACCTCGATTTCGGCGCCGGCATCGCGGTCAACTCGGTCGGCCACGGCCATCCGCACCTCGTCGCCGCGCTGACCGAGCAGGCCCAGAAGGTCTGGCACGTCTCGAATCTGTTCGAGGTGCCGGAGGCCGAGCGGCTGGCCCAGCGGCTGACCGAGGCGAGCTTTGCCGACGTGGTGTTCTTCGCCAATTCCGGTGCCGAGGCCAACGAGGCCTGCATCAAGATGGCGCGCAAGTACCACGCCGCCGGCGGCCACCCGGAGCGCTACCGGATCATCACCTTCGAGGGCGCCTTCCACGGCCGCACGCTCGCCACCATCGCGGCCGGCGGCCAGCAGAAGTACATCGACGGCTTCGGCCCGAAGGTCGACGGGTTCGACCAAGTGCCGTTCGGCGACCTGGAGGCCCTTAAAAGCGCCATCACGCCCGAGACCGCCGCCCTGATGATCGAGCCGATCCAGGGCGAGGGCGGCCTGCGCGTCGTCTCGCACGAGTGGCTGCGCACCCTGCGCGGCCTGTGCGACGAGCACGGCCTCCTGCTGATCATGGACGAGGTCCAGACCGGCATCGGCCGCACCGGCAAGCTCTTCGCCCACGAGTGGTCCGGCGTGACGCCGGACATCCTGTCCTCGGCCAAGGGCATCGGCGGCGGCTTCCCGATGGGCGCCTGCCTCGCCACAAGCGAGGCGGCCCGCGGCATGGTGGTGGGCACCCACGGCACCACCTTCGGCGGCAACCCGCTCGCCATGGCGGTGGGCAACGCCGTGCTCGACATCATCCTGGCCCCGGGCTTCCTGGAGCACGTGCGCCAGACCGGCCTGCTCCTGAAGCAGCGCCTCGCCTCCCTCAAGGACCGTCATCCCGACATCGTCGACGAGATCCGCGGCGAGGGCCTGATGATGGGCCTGCGCCTCGTGGTCACCAACACCGACTTCGCCGCCGCCGCGCGGGACGAGCACCTCCTGGTGATCCCGGCCGGCGACAACGTCGTACGCCTGCTGCCGCCGCTGATCATCGGCGAAGCCGAGGTGGGGGCGGCCCTGGACAAGCTGGAGGCGGCCTGCGCCGCCATGGAAACGAGGGGCCGGAGGGCCGCAGAGTGATGAACGCGCCCGTGAAGATCGCGCCGGCCCCCCGGCACTTCCTCGACCTGACCGACTTTTCCGGGCCCGAGCTGCGCACGGTGCTCGACGCCTGCGCCGAGCTGAAGCGGCGCCGCCGCAAGGGCGAGCCGCCGGCCGAGCGGCCGCTCGCCGGCAAGTTCCTCGGCATGGTGTTCGACAAGCCCTCGACCCGCACCCGCGTCTCGTTCGACGTGGCGATGCGGGAGCTCGGCGGCGAGACCCTGATGCTCACCGGCCGGGAGATGCAGCTAGGCCGCGGCGAGACCGTCGCCGACACCGCCCGGGTCCTGTCGCGCTACCTCGACGCGATCATGATCCGCATCCTCGACCACGGCATGATGCTGGAACTGGCGGAATACGCGTCGATCCCGGTCATCAACGGCCTGACGAAGGACTCGCATCCGTGCCAGATCATGGCCGACGTGATGACCTTCGAGGAGCATCGCGGCCCCATCAAGGGCCGCACCGTCGCCTGGTCGGGGGATTCCAACAACGTGCTGGCCTCCTGGGCCCACGCCGCGGCCCGGTTCGACTTCAAGCTCAACGTCGCCTGCCCGCCGGAGCTGCCGGTGCCGGAGAGCCTGATCGCCCGCGCCAAGGCCGAGGGCGCGGAGCTGAAGGTCACCGCCGACCCGTTCGAGGCGGTGGCGGGAGCCGACGCGGTCGTGACCGATTGCTGGGTCTCGATGGGCGACGAGGACGAGGCGCACCGCCACAACCTGCTGATGCCCTACCAGGTCAACGGCCGGCTGATGGGGGCCGCCGCCAAGGACGCGGTGTTCATGCACTGCCTGCCGGCCCATCGCGGCGAGGAGGTCACCGCGGACGTGATCGACGGGCCGCAATCGGTGGTGTTCGACGAGGCCGAGAACCGGCTCCACGCCCAGAAGGGCATCCTGGCCTGGTGCCTCGGCGCCGTCGCCTGACGAGCTGTTTCTGACCCGACGACGAGACTGATACCCTCGACGGTCATCCCGGGGCTCGCTGCAAGCGAGAACCCGGGATCCATAACCGCTGACGCTTCGGAAATGGTCGGAACGCGCCCGCCTTGTCCGGCACCATCCGCGGTTATGGATTCCGGGTTCCGCTGCGCGGCCCCGGAATGACACGGAGGGTTTGGTACCCGTCGGGTTCGATCGAGCCGACTCCGATACTCCGATCCGAGCGGTAACCCCTTCGAAAACATCGCTCCGGCTCCCATATGCCGGGATACGCCGGTCTCTCGCCGCGGCATCTCCCGCCTCCGCTCTGTCTGCTTGCTTCTCGTGACGGCATGCGCTGCGGCTCGTGCGGAAGGCGCCCCGCTGGGAGACCTTCTTCCTGCACGAGTGCCGGACCCTCGTCGGACCGGCGGCGGTGAGAGCATGTCCGACACGACCACTTCCCAGAATCCCGACGGCCGCGACGACGCGATCCTGCCTTTCGCGGTCGAGCCCCTCGACGTGCGCGGCCGCGTCGTGCGCCTCGGCCCCTCGGTCGACACCATCCTGCGCCGGCACGGCTATCCCGACACCGTCGCGCGGCTCCTCGGCGAGGCCGCGGCGCTGACCGTGCTGCTCGGCTCCTCGCTCAAGTTCGAGGGCCGGTTCCAGCTCCAGACCAAGTCCGACGGACCGGTCGAGATGGTGGTGGTGGATTTCGAGGCGCCCGACCGGGTGCGCGCCACCGCTCGCTTCGATGCCGGGCGCGTCGCCGCGGCCGGTCCCCGGGCCGGCACCGCCCAGCTGCTGGGCCACGGCCATCTCGCCATGACCATCGACCAGGGCTCGGCCCAGAGCCGCTACCAGGGCGTGGTGGCGCTCGAGGGCCAGGGCTTCGAGGAGGCGGCGCACCAGTATTTCCGGCAGTCGGAGCAGATCCCGACCCGGGTCCGCCTCGCCGTCGCCGAGCAGGTCGAGGGCGGGGGAGAGGGGCCCGGGAATTCCTGGCGCTCCGGCGGCCTGCTGGTGCAGTTCCTGCCCCACTCGCCCGACCGTGCCCGCCTCGCCGACCTGCCGCCCGGCGACTTGCCGGAGGGGCACGCGCTGCTCGACGACAGCCGGACCCAGGAGGACGATGCCTGGGTCGAGGCGAAGTCGCTGATCGCCACGATCGAGGATCACGAACTGGTCGATCCGACCGTGTCGAGCGAGCGCCTGCTCTACCGCCTGTTCCACGAGCGCGGCGTGCGGGTGTTCGAGGCGCAGGGGGTGCACGAGGCCTGTCGCTGCTCGCGCGAGCGGGTGATGGGGATGGTGCGCAACTTCTCGCCCGAGGAGCGCCGCGACATCGTCGGCGAGGACGGCCGCATCGGCATCACCTGCGAGTTCTGCTCGCGGCACTACGACCTCGACCCGGCCGAGGTGGAGGCCGAGATCGCCCGCGATCAGGAAGCCGGCCAGCAGGGCTGAGTTCCGGGCCTTCCGCTGGGAAAGCGGGTGCGGGAGGGAACCTTTCGCACCGCAACCGACTCATCATGCGCCCGAGCGTGTCGGGCGCACGAAGTCGGAGCCCACGATGTCTCGCCCCTTCCTCGCCGCCGCGTTCCTCCTCGTCGCCGGCGCCAGCGCCGGCCTGGCGCAGGATGCGAGCGGTCCCAAACCCGTGCCGGGCGCCCCCGCCACCCTCGCCAACGACCTGCGGCCGACCTTCGTCGCGCAGGAGCCGAGCGATCTCATGGCCTCGAAGATGATCGGCCAGAGCATCGTGAACGGCGCCAACGAGACGATCGGCTCGGTGGCCGACATCGTGCTCGGGCCGGATCTGGCCGTGAAGTCCTACGTCGTCGGCGTCGGCGGCTTCCTCGGGCTGGGCACCAAGTACGTCTCGGTCGCCAAGGAAGCGCTGCAGGTCTCCCGCGTCGACGACAAGACGCTGAAGGCGGTGATCAACACCGACAAGGACCAGCTGCGCGCCGCACCGGAATACGTCTATCTCGGCCAGCAGCCCGCCAAGGCGGATGCGGCCAAGACGGACGCGAGCAAGACGGACGCCCAGAAGTCCGACGTCCCGGCCGCCACCGGCACCACCGCGACCCAGCCGGCGCAGCAGTAGAGCCCGAGCTTGGCGGGACGGCATCGTGCGTGGCACGCTGCCGTCCGGTTCACGACCGGACATCTCCCGCCATGCCCCTCGACCTCTATCTCGGCTTCGTCGCCGCGACGCTCGTCCTGATCCTGATCCCGGGCCCGAACGTCGCCCTCATCGTCGCCAACAGCGTCGCCCATGGCAGCCGCTACGGCCTCGTCACCGTGGCGAGCGTCGGGGCGGCGCTCACCGTGCAGCTGGCACTGACGGTCGCCGGCCTCTCGGCGATGCTGGCGGTGATGGCGGCGTGGTTCGAGGTGCTGCGCTGGCTCGGCGTCGCCTACCTCGCCTGGCTCGCCTTCCGCGCCTGGCGGGCGCCCGCGACCGACCTCGGCCGGACCGCCCCGGAGCCCCGGGTCGTCCGGGCCATCGCCGTGCGGGGCTTCCTGGTGGCGCTGACCAACCCGAAGACGCTGCTGTTCTTCGGCGCCTTCCTGCCGCAATTCGTCAGCCGCGACGCGGCGCCCTTCGGGCAGCTGGTGCTGCTCGCCGCGACCTTCCTGGTGCTCGCGGTCGCCGGCGACGCGGTCTGGGCGGTACTGGCGGGGCGGGCGCGGGTCGTGCTGGCGAAGGGGCGTTGGCGCAACCGGCTGACTGGCGGGCTGCTGCTCGGGGCGGGTTTGGGGCTGGCGCTGGCCCGGAAGCCGTGAGGTCAGCGAAGCGCGACCGCTTAACGGCCGGTCGCTTCTCTCAGGTCTGTCAACACCCTCCGGGTCATTCCGGGGCCGCGAAGCGGAGCCCGGAATCCAGAACCGCGGATGGTTCAGGATCGAGTGGGACGCCGACCGCTTCTTTCGGGATCAGCCGAGGTTCTGGATCCCGGGCTCTCGCCTTCGGCGAGCCCCGGGATGACCCTGAGAGGTGGCAATGGTGCGTGTATTTTTCCCGATCTGACAGGCCGGCCGCTTACACCGGGCTCCACCCCGCCGCGCAATCCCGCACCAGCTGACGCAGGAAGACTTCCCCCGCCTCGAGCGCCGCGAGCGTGATGTACTCGTCGGGCTGGTGCGCCTGGTCGATCGAGCCCGGGCCGCAGACCACGGTCGGCAGGCCGGCGAGCTGGAAGCGGCCGGCCTCGGTGGCGTAGGGCACCGTGATGGTGTGGTTGCGGCCGGCGAGCCGCAGGGCCAGGCGCTCGGCCGGGGAGCCGGGCTCGGGAGCGAGCCCCGGCACCGCCGCGTCCTCCTCGGTCGCGATATGGCCGTAGGCCCCGAAGCGGTTGAGCCGCTCGCGGGTCACCCGCTCCACCTCGGTCGCGAACAGGTTCGGGATCTCGTCGGGGGCCAAGTCCGGCAGGCCGCGGAACTCCCACTGGAATTCGCAGGATTTCGGCAGGATGTTGCGGGCGGTGCCGCCACCGATCACCCCGACATGGACCGTGGTGTAGCCCGGATCGAACCGGCCGCCGGCATCGCCCCGCGCCGCCATCTGGTCGGCGATGCGGTTCAGGCCCGCCACCAGCTCGGCCGCCGCCATCACGGCGTTGGCGCCGAGCGCCGGCTTCGAGGAATGCGCCTCGTGGCCGTGCACGGTGGTGCGGTAGGTGTAGATGCTCTTGTGGGCGTCGGCGACGTCGAGGTCGGTCGGCTCGCCGACGATCACCGCGCCGGGCCGCGGCAGGTCCTTGCCGAACCGGGCGATCACGTCGGCGACGCCGAGGCAGGTCAGCTCCTCGTCGTAGGAGAGCAGGATGTGGATCGGCGTCTTGAGGTCGGCCGCCAGCATCTCCGGCACCAGGGCGAGGCAGAGCGCGTCGAAGCCCTTCATGTCGACGGCGCCGCGGCCATAGGCTTTGCCGTCGGCGATGCGGAGCGTGTAGGGGTCGCTTGTCCAGGATTGCCCGGCCACCGGTACCACGTCGGTATGGCCCGACAGCACCACGCCGCCGTCCCGCATCGGCCCGATCGTGGCGAAGAGCGCCGCCTTGTCGCCGGCCTCGTTGGGGGCGACGACGTACGGCACGCCCCAGGCATCGAGGTAGTCGCGGACCCACGCGATCAGCGGCAGGTTCGACTTCTGGCTCTCGGTATCGAAGGAGACCAGCCGGGCGAGGAGTTCGAGCGGGGTCAGGCGGGGGCCGGTCTGGGTCATCGGGGCGAGCAGGCTCACAAGGGTGGGAAAGCCCAGGTCTTAGCCCAAGCCCGCCGCCCCAGACAGCCGTGCCGGTGCAGCCACCCCCAGACCTCCGAGCACGGGTTGGAGCATTTTCCGACCAAGTGGATGCCGGTCGGGCGAAGACGATGCGGCCAAATCAAAGACCGAGAGCAGCGTTCGATTGCACCGCGATCGGGCGCTGCTCTAGTGCATCACCCGGCGCACATGCGGCGAGTCGAGCGAGAAGGCAGGGATCGCCGCCTCGAAGCTGCGGCCGTCCGGGGTCGCCATGGTGTAGGTGCCCTCCATCGTGCCGTCCGGCGTCGTGAGGGGGCAGCCGCTGGTGTAGCTGAACGATTCGCCGGGCCCGAGCACCGGCTGCTTGCCCACCACGCCGGCGCCGCGCACCTCCTGCATCTCGCCGCGACCGTCGACGATGCGCCAGTGGCGGGAGCGCAGCTGCACCTGCTCGCTGCCGTTGTTGGTGATCTCCACCGTATAGGCGAAGAAGTAGCGTCCGCTGTCGGGCGAGGATTCCTCCTCGACGAAGCGCGGCTGCACGGACACGCTGATGCCGCGGGTCTCTGCCTTGTACATCAGGGAACCTCCGCTGGCGGCCCGCGGGCAAGCGCGACGGCCGACGGGGGTCGTGGTACGTCCGGCCTTCCGGATCGTCAATCACCGGCGACCACGGTCGGTAATCCTGCACGAGGTGCGCCCATCCCCGCCATGAGGTTCCTTCGCTCGTCCACAGCCCGCGCGGGGCGTCTCGCAGGCCTCGGCGCCGCCGTAGGCCTGGCGCTCCGCGCCGACGCCGCCGCCCTCGTCCTGCTCGCCCTCTGGTGCAGGCTGGCGCTCGTCGCGGCGCGGCGGGAGGGGGTGGGGGACACGCCCTGGATCCGCCTCGCCCTGTCCCTCGCGCTCGCCTGGCGGGCGCCCGGCGGGCCGGCGGCGGCCCTCGTCGCGAGCCTCTTCCTCGAGATCGCGGTGGCGCGGCTGACCGCGCGCGCCGCCGCCCGGGCCGGGACCGCGCTGCCCGGCGCCGACCTGCACTCGCTGATCCTCGCCGGCGGGCAGGGGGCCGACCTCGTCGCCGCCCTGGGCTTTACCGCCCTGATCCTGTGGCCGGAGCCCCTGCCGCTGGTCGCCGGCGCGCTCGCCGGCCTCACCGCCATGGGGGCGATCGCCCGGGCGAGTCTCGCGGTCGCCGTGGTCCGAGGCGTCCGCGACGAGGCGTGAGCCTCGTGAACCCTCGTCGAAACCCTGTCGTGAGGCTCTTCACCTCGTCGAAACCCTGGCCTACGACAATGGCCCATCAGGGATGGACGGGTCATGGTGAAGCTCGAGGACGGGATTCAATCGGCGGAGGCCATCGCGGCGCTCGCCGGCGCCGGGGTGATCCGGCCGGCCAGCCCCTTCGCGGACGACCAGATCCAGCCGGCGAGCCTCGACCTGCGGCTGGGTGCCAGGGCCTGGCGGGTGCGGGCGAGCTTCCTGCCGGGACGCACCCGCGACGTCGCCGCCTGCCTCGCCAAGCTGAAGCTGCACGAGATCGACCTGCGCCAGGGCGCGGTGCTGGAGACCGGCTGCGTCTACATCGCCGAGTTGCAGGAGGGCCTCGCCCTGCCGCCGGACCTGGCCGCCAGCGCCAATCCCAAAAGCTCGACCGGGCGCATTGACGTGTTCACCCGGGTCATCACCGACCAGGCGCGGGAATTCGACATGGTCGAGGCCGGCTATGCCGGCCCGCTCTTCGCCGAGATCTCGCCGCGGACCTTCCCGGTGCTGGTGCGCACCGGCTCGCGCCTGTCGCAAGCACGCTTCCGCCGCGGCGCGGTGCGGCTCGACGACGCCGCGCTCGCCCGCCTGCACGCGGCGACGCCGCTGGTCGACGCCGCCGATCCCTCGTTCCAGGGCGGGGTCGCGGTCTCGGTCGACCTGTCGGGCTTCGACGGGCTGATCGGCTACCGCGCCAAGCGCCATACCGGCCTCGTCGACGTCGACCGGCCCCGCACCTACCCGGCCTCCGACTTCTGGGAGCCCCTGCGGGCCGACGGCTCCGGCACCCTGATCCTCGATCCGGGCCAGTTCTACATCCTGGCCTCGAAGGAATCGGTGCAGGTGCCGCCGGACTTCGCCGCCGAGATGGTGCCGTTCGATCCGCTCGTCGGCGAGTTCCGGGTCCATTACGCGGGCTTCTTCGATCCCGGCTTCGGCCATGCCGAGGCCGGCGGCACCGGCGCCCGCGCGGTGCTGGAGGTGCGCTCCCGCGACGTGCCGTTCATGCTGGAGGACGGCCAGATCGTCGGCCGCCTCGTCTACGAGCGCATGGCCCAGCGCCCGGCCGCGCTCTACGGAAGTGCTGCGGGCTCGAACTACCAGGCGCAGGGGCTGAAGCTCTCGAAGCACTTCGTGTGATACGATTTCCGGACGATCGGTTCGGACATCGTATCACCAGCCCGCGCGGTGGAGCCTCCGGCTCCACACACGTGAGCGAGTCCGATGTCCGCGTCGCGAAAGCGATTGCGCAGCAATCGCCGAGCGATCAATCGAAAATCGTATGAGCGTCCGTTCACGCCCGTCGACCCCGTCCAAACCCTGGCCGCAATCCCGGGGCCGCGATGCGGAGCCCGGGATCCATCTCGGCTGACGGTCGAGAAGGACGCGGAGGATGTCCCGCTTCATCCTGAAGCGTCTGCGGTCATGGATCCCGGTTCCTCGACTTCGTCGAGCCCCGGGATCCATGACCGTGGACAGGCACCGGTGTGCGTGCCGGAGCAACCGGCTCGATCCAGCCGGGAACAGGTTCTGGGATTTCAGGCCGCCTTCACCTGCCCGAGGAAGTGCGTCACCTCGTGCCGCAGCATCTCCGATTGCCGCGATAGTTCCTGCGCCGCGTCCAGGACCTGGGACGCCGCGGCGCTGGTCTGGCCGGCGCCGTCGCGGACGCCGGCAATGTTGCCGGTGACCTGCTCGGTGCCGCGGGCCGCCTGCTGCACGTTGCGGGTGATCTCCTGCACGGCGCTGCCCTGCTCCTCCATCGCCGCCGCGATGGTGGCGGCGTAGGTCGACAGGTCCTCGATCACCTTGGCGATCTGGCGGATGTCGGTCACGGTCTCGCGGGTCGCGTCCTGGATCTCGCCGATCCGGGCGCCGATCTCGTCGGTGGCCTTGCCGGTCTGGCCGGCGAGTTCCTTGACCTCGGCGGCCACCACCGCGAAGCCGCGGCCCGCCGCGCCCGCCCGCGCCGCCTCGATCGTGGCGTTCAGCGCCAGCAGGTTGGTCTGGCTGGCGATGCTCGACACGGTGGCGACGAAGTCGCCGATCCGCTCCGCCGTCCCGGCGAGGCGCTGCACCGTCGCGTTGGTGCGCGCCGCATCCTCCACCGCGCGGGCGGCGATGCGGGACGATTGGGCGACCTGCTGGACGATCTCCTGGATCGAAGCGGTCATCTCCTCGCTCGCCGCCGCGACCGTCTGGACGTTGGAGGAGGTCTGCGAGGCGGCACCCGCCACCGTGACGGTCTGGCGGGTCGTCTCCTCGGCCACGCCCGTCATGGCGCGCGCGGTCGCCTCCATCTCGGTGGCGGCGCCGGCGAGGCCGGCGGTGAGGCCCGAGACGGTCCGCTCGAAGTCCCGCGCCAGGTCGTCGACGAGGCGCGCGCGGCGCATCCGGGCCTCGTCCTCGGCGGCCTGGGCGGCGGCGAGCCGCTCCGCCTCGATGGCGTTCCGGCGAAAGACCTCGACGGCCTGCGCCATGGCGCCGACCTCGTCGCCGCGCCCGAGGCCGGCGACCACGATCGTCTTGTCGCCCTGCGCCAGCCGCTGCATCAGCCCGGCCATCGCCCGCAGCGGCACGGCCAGGGTGCGCGAGACCATGAGAGCCATCGCGGCGGCGATCAGCAGGCTCGCGGCGACCCCGGCCAGGTTCAGCAGGTCGGCGAGCCGGAAGGTGCGTCCTTGCGCGCGGCCGCGCTCGTCCATCAGCGCGACCTCGACGGACCGGATCTCGGCCGCCGTCTCGCGCAGGGCGTCCATCGCCGCCTTGCCGGCTCCCTTGACGGCGATGGCGCGCGCCTGGTCGCGGGTCGCTGCGTCGCCCATCAGGGCGACCTCCTTCTCGCCGATCTCCTGCATCCAGCGGCGGGCATGCCCGTCGAGCGCGTCGAGGCGGGCCTGCTGCGCCGGGTTATCGGCTGTCAGGCGCTTGGCCTCGGTGAAGGCGGTCCGGTAGCCCTGCTGGCCCTGGCGGTAGGGGGCGAGGAAGGACGGATCGGCCGACAGCAAGTAGCCGCGCACCCCCGTCTCCTGGTTGAGCATCCCGGCCACCACGTCATCGACGGCGTGGAGCACCGCCTGCGTGTGGTCGGTCCAGTAATTCCGCTCCTTGATCGACTGGAAGCTCCAGTAGTTCAGGGCGTTGACCGTCAGGGTGACGACCACCAGGCTGCCGAACGCGATGGCCAGCTTGGGAACGATCTTGAGATTGTTGAGCGCGCGCATCGGCCTGCTCGGCAGGTCGGCTCCCGGAAGCCGACGGTGGATGGGTGACGCAGATCTGCGTCCGCCCATCCTCGATGGTGAGCCGTTAAGATCGATTCATCAGTGACGCTATTTTGGCCGGCTAACCGTTATGGCCAAGATTTCGTCAATTACAGATTGTAATTGCGATGCTCACCCTGGGTATCTTATCATCGAATACAGGGATCGGCATCGCCACGACCGGAAGCTGCCGCCGATGATGTCGGAACGCCGCTTGCGGCGTGATGAACGCGCTTTGACAGCGAGATGACGGATGCGAGACAGCAAGGACTGGCGTGCCCCGGGACGTCTCGGGGGACGACCGGACGGCACCGGGCCGGCCCGATGCAACGATCCACCACGCACGCTCGAGTTGCGTCGCCGGCGCCGCCTCTCACCTGCATCCATCAGCCCGCGGCAGCCTGGTCGAGCAGCCAGACCGTCTCGCCGCGGGCTCTCGCATGGCCGGAGGGCAGGTCCTCGCCGGCGGCGAGGCGGGCGAGGGGCGCCTGCTTGCCCGCCCCGGTGACCAGGAACAGGATCAGCGGCGTCGCGCCGAGCGCCGGCAAGGTCAGGCTCACCCGCGGCACGAAGGGGGCGAGGCCGGCCTCCGGCACCGCCACGACCCAGGCCTCGCCCTCCCGTGCCTCGGGCTTGCCCGGGAACAGCGAGGCGGTGTGGCCGTCCTCGCCGAGGCCGAGGAGCACGAGGTCGAAGAGCGGCCGGGCCGGGTCGAGCCGGTCTGCGCCGTACCAAGCCCGCAGCTCCGCCGCGTAGGCCTCGGCGCAGGCCGGCACGGCGCGGTCGGTCGGGATCGGGTGCAGGTGGCCGTCGGGCACGAGTTCCCCGAACGCCTCCTCGGCCAGGCGCCGGTTGCTGCCGGCCTCCGGCCCATCACCGACGCGCTCGTCGCCGAAGAACCAGTGCAGGCGCTCCCAGGGCAGCGAATCGCGAAACTCCGGCCCGGCGAGCAGCCGGTAGAGGAGTTTTGGGGTCGAGCCCCCCGACAGGCAGATCCCGACCCGGCCCTGCTTCGCGGATGCCACGGCCACCAGCCGCTCGGCCGCCGCCCGGGCGACCGGGTCGGCATCCGGCAGGACTTGAGCTCCGGCGGGGAGGGCGCTCACGACCCGTGCTCCAGCGAGCGCCAGTCCCGCCCGTCTCGGGTCAGGAGGTCCCGGGCTCGGCCCGGCCCGGCGCTGCCGGCCTCGTAGGGGAGGGTGGCGAGCTCGCCCTTCGCCGCCGCATCGAGGATCGGCTGGACGATGCGCCAGCCGGCCTCGATCATGTCGGCGCGCTGGAACAAGGTCGGGTCGCCGATCATCGCGTCGTAGATCAGGGTCTCATAGCCGGTGCTGGGCTCGGTCTTGAAGTAGTCCTTGTAGCAGAACCGCATGTCGACGCTGCCCAGCCGCACCGCCGGACCCGGCACCTTGGCGCCGAATTGCAGCGAGATGCCCTCGTCGGGCTGGAGCTGCAGCACGAGCCAGTTCGGCACGTCCTCGCGGACGTTGGTGCCCTTGAACAGCGAGAGCGGCGCCTGCTTGAAGCGGATCGCGATCTCGGTGTCGCGCCGGGTCATCGCCTTGCCGGTGCGCAGGTAGAACGGGACCCCGGCCCAGCGCCAGTTGTCGATGCCGAGCTTCAACGCCACGAAGGTCTCGGTGTCGCTGTCACCCGCGACCTCCGGCTCCTCGCGGTAATCCTTCACCGGCTTACCGTTGACGGTGCCGGCGGTGTAGCGGCCCCGCACCACGTCCTCGATTCTGGCCGAGGGGGTGGCGAGCAGCACCTCCTCCTTCTTGTCGCGCACGGCCTCGGCCTCGAACGAGATCGGCGGCTCCATCGCGACGAGCGTGTAGAGCTGGAACAGGTGGTTCGGCACCATGTCGCGGAGCGCACCGGTGGCCTCGTAGAACTTCCCCCGCCCCTCGACGCCGACGGTCTCGGCCACGGTGATCTGGACGTGGTCGATGTGATCGCGGTTCCACAGCGGCTCGAACAGGCCGTTGCCGAACCGGAACGCCATGATGTTCTGCACCGTCTCCTTCCCCAGGAAGTGGTCGATGCGGAAGATCTGGTCCTCGGACAGGACCTTCAGGATGTCGGCGTCGAGCTTTTCCGCCGAGGGCAGGTCGTGGCCGAACGGCTTCTCGATGATGACCCGACGCCAGCGATCCTCCCCCTCCTCGGTCAGGCCAGCCTCGCCGAGCTTGGCGATCGTCGTGCCGAACAGGCTGGCGGCGACCGCGAGGTAGAACAGCACGCTGCCGCCATCCTCCTTGCCGGAGATCTCGGCGATCGCGCCCTTCAGCTCCGCGAAGAAGCCTGAATCCGAGAGGTCGCCCGAGCGGTAATGGACCCGCCCGACGAGGTCGTTCCACACGCCCTCGTCGAAGGAGCCGCCGCCGGCCTCGCCGCCCTTGGCGGTGATGAAGCCGCGCACGGTCTCGCTCAGCTCGGCGCGGAACTCCTCCGACGACATCTCGGTGCGGCTGACGCCGATGACGGAAAAATCCTTCGGCAGCAGGCCCCAGCGGCCGAGATTGTAGAGGGCCGGCATCAGGAGCCGGTGGGTGAGGTCGCCGGTCGCCCCGAAGATCACCAGGGTGCAGGCGGGCGGGGGGGCAGCCCCCTCGGCCATGGCACTCGTCATTTCGGCGCTCGTCATTTCGGCTCCTGGTGGCCGCCGAAGCCCTTGCGCATTGCCGAGAGCAGCTTGTCGGCGTAGGTGGCGCCCTGGCGCGAGCGGAAGCGGGCGTAGAGGGCGGCCGAGAGCACGTGGGCCGGCACGGCCTCCTCGATCGCGGCGTTCAGCGTCCAGCGGCCCTCGCCGGAATCGGCGACGTGGCCCGAGAAGGCGTCGAGGTCCTCGTCGCCGGCGAGCGCGGTCGCGGTCAGGTCGAGGAGCCAGGACGAGACCACGCTGCCCCGGCGCCACACTTCCGCGATGTCGCCGATGTTGAGGTCGAAGCGTTGCGCCTCCGGCAGTTCCGTCGAATTGGCGTGCTTGAGGATGTCGAAGCCCTCGGCATAGGCCTGCATCAGGCCGTACTCGATGCCGTTATGGATCATCTTGACGAAGTGGCCGGCGCCGCTCGGGCCGGCATGGATGTAGCCGTGCTCGGCGCGGGGGTCGCGGCCGTCGCGGCCGGGTGTGCGAGGCACCTCGCCGAGGCCGGGGGCGAGGGTCGAGAAGATCGGGTCGAGCCGGTCGACCGCCGCCTTGTGGCCGCCGATCATCATGCAGTAGCCGCGCTCCAGCCCCCAGACGCCGCCGGAGGTGCCGACATCGACGTAGTGCAGGCCCTTCTCGTCGAGCACGGCCGCGCGGCGGATGTCGTCCTTGTAGAACGAGTTGCCGCCGTCGATGATGACGTCGTCGGGCTGCATCAGCCCGGCGATCTTCATCACCGTCACCTCGGTCGGGTCGCCCGCCGGCAGCATCACCCAGGCGGTGCGGGGCGCCTCGAGCTTCGCGACGAAGTCCTCGAGGCTGTCGGCGCCGACCGCGCCCTCCTGCACCAGGGCCGCCACGGCCTTGGGATCCTGGTCGAACACCACGGCTGTGTGTCCGTTGCGCAGGAGCCGCCGGACGATGTTGCCGCCCATCCGACCGAGACCGACCATGCCGAGTTGCATCGTGTCACTCCTCGCCGGCGAGGCCGGGGCCGGCGGCCCGTGGGCGTGGGGCCCGTTGTCTCGTGTTACTGGCGCGGTCCCCCTCTCCCGTGCGGGAGAGGGGAGATGGCGCTAGCCCTAACTAAGCGCCGACTTCAGCCGGTCGAGCCCCTTGGCGACGTCGCCCTTGATGTGGACGCGCAACGCCCGGCGGCCGCGCTCGGAGAGCACGCCGAAATCACCCCGGGCCTGCGCGGCGATCACGGTCGCGAAGCCGAGGCTGCGGCCGGGGATGGCGAGGTCGGGGGCCTCCGAGGTGATCTGCAGGAAGACGCCGCTGTCGGGCCCGCCCTTGTAGGCCTGGCCGGTCGAGTGCAGGAAGCGCGGCCCGAACTCGGCGCAGGTCGCGACGTGCCTGGCCTCGCGCAGGGCCACCCGGGCCTCCTGGAGCGGCCTCAGGTGCTCCGGGTTGCGGGTGACGTAGGCGAGCAGTGCGACGTAGTCGCCGGCAGAGACCCGGCCGATCTGCGCCTTGATCCAGCTCTCCGGGTCCGCGCCGGCGCCGGCCTTGCGCAGGGCGTCGGCATTGGTCGGGTCGGTGTAGAGGGCGAAGGTCTCGTTCTCCGCCACCGGCGTCTCGGCCGGCAGCGCGCCGTCCTTTTCCGCCGCCGAGAACAGCTCCCGGGTCTTGATCTTGCTCGCCTCGACGTCGGGCTGGTCGAACGGGTTGATGCCGAGCACCGCGCCCGCCACCGCCGTGGCGATCTCGAAGCGGAAGAATTCCTGCGGCAGGCTCGCCTTCGAGGCGAGTGCGATCCGCACCACCGGGTGGCCGGCCTCCTCCAGCGCCTTGACAGCGGAATCCTGCGCAGGATCCGCGCCTTCGTCGAGGCGGAGATAAACGAAGAACCGGTCCTTGCCGTAGGCGGCGGGCGCCGCGAGCGGCTCGTTGTCGATCGGGATGAGGCCCTTGCCCTCCTTGCCGGTCGACTCGGCGATCAGCTGCTCGGCCCAGGCACCGAAGGTGTCGATGCCGGGCGACGCGATCAGCGTGACCTTGTCGCGCCCCTCGGCCGTCGCCGCGATGCCCATCGCGAGGCCGAGCTGCACGCCGGGGTTGAGGTCCGGCGGCACGTCGGAGCCGCAGGAGCGCACCATGGTGCGGGCGCTCGCCAGGAAGGCCGCGACGTCGAGGCCCATGGCGGCGGCCGGCACCAGCCCGAAGGCCGAGAGCACCGAGTAGCGCCCGCCGATCTGCGGAACGCCGTAGAAGATGCGCCGGAAGCCGTCGTCCTGCGCCGCCTTCTCCATCGCCGAGCCCGGATCGGTCACGGCGACGAAGTGCCGGCCGGCCTTGTCGTCCCCGACCACGTCGCGCATCCGGCCGAGGAAGTAGTCGCGGAAGACGTTGGGCTCGAGGGTCGAGCCCGACTTCGAGGCGACGATGAACAGGGTGCGCTCGAGGTTGACCGCGGCCTCGACCGCCCGGACCTCGTCCGGATCGGTCGAATCGAGGATGCGCAGGCGCGGGAAGCCGGCTTGCGGGCCGTAGGTCTCGGCGAGCACCTCCGGCCCGAGGCTGGAGCCGCCCATGCCGAGCACCACCGCGTCGGTGAAGCCCTCCCGCTTCACCTCGTCGGCGAAGGCGGCGTAGTCGGCCGCCTTCCTGGCCTCGTCCTCCACGATGGTGAGCCAGCCGAGCCACTTCGCCTCGTCGGCGCCGCTCCACACCTTGGCGTCGCGCTGCCACAGGCGGCGCACCAGCCCGTCCTTGCGCCAGGTCTCGATCGCGGTCTTCAGCGGCGCGTCGAGGCTGCCGAGCGCGAGCGCCTGCCGGTCGAGGCCGTGATCGAGAAATTTTTGGCGCTTGCCGGCGACGGCGCCCAGCACCTTGTCGGCGGCGTCGACGAAGAGCTGCACACCCTCCTCGACGAGTTGGCGCGCCACGGCGTCGAGGTCGATCCCGGTCTTGGCGAGGTGGGCGAGCACCCGCTCGGCCTCGTCGACGCCCTCTTCCAGGCTCGCCCGCACCTTTCCGTGATCGCGGAAGGCGTCCATCGTCGCCGGCGGGATGGTGTTGACGGTGTTGGGACCGATCAGCTCCTCGACGTAGAGCACGTCGGAATAAGCCTTGTTCTTCACGCCCGTCGAGGCCCAGAGCAGGCGCTGCGGATGGGCGCCCTTGTCCGCCAGCGTCTGCCAGCGCTCGCCGGCGAACAGGCGCTTGTAGCGCCGATAGGCGAGCTTGGCGTTGGCGATGGCGACCTTGCCCTTCAGGCCCTCCAGGGCCGCCTTCTCGTCCGGATCGTTGGCCGCGGCGATCTTTTCGTCCAGCAGCTTGTCGACCGCCGCGTCGATGCGGCTGATGAAGAAGCTCGCGACGCTCGCCACCCGGTCGATCGCGCCGCCGCTCGCCGCGTACTTTTCCAGGCCCTCGATATAGGCGTTCGCCACCTGCTCGTAGGCATCCTGCGCGAAGAGCAGCGTGACGTTGATGTTGATGCCGTCGGCGGTGAGGTCGCGGATCGCCGGGATGCCCTCGGGCGTGGCCGGCACCTTCACCATCAGGTTGTCGCGGGCCACCGCCTTGTGCAGGCGGCGGGCCTCGGCGAGGGTCTCGGCGGTGTCGAGGGCGAGATAGGGCGACACTTCCAGGCTGACGAAGCCGTCCTGGCCGCCGCTGGCGTCGTAGACCGGGCGCAGCACGTCCGCCGCGGCCTGGATGTCGGCGATGGCCAGGCCCTCGTAGAGGTCGATCACCCGCTCGTCGCCGGCCGCCTTCAAGGCGTCGTCGTACTCGTCGGAATGGCCGATCGCCTTCTCGAAGATCGCCGGGTTGGAGGTCACGCCGCGCAGGCCGTCCTCGTCGACCAGGCGCTTGAGCCCACCCTCCTGAACGAAGCCCCGGGCCACGAAATCGAGCCAGACGGCCTGGTCCTGTTCGGCGTGCAGCTTCTTGAGCGGGTTCATGCCTGCGGTCTCCGCGTGTTTGCGGCAGATGTGGCCCGCAGGCGGGTGATGTCCAGGGGGAGGGCCGAGGGAAGCTTGGCCTTGAGGCCGAAAACGGCGCCCGGGACCGCCCGTCAGCGCCTGGCAGGCCAGAGGCCCGCGACCGCCACCAGCACCCAGCCGACGATCAGGATCATGCCGCCGCCCGGCGCCGCCATGGGGAAGAGCGGCACCTGCAGGAGCGCCCGAACCGAGAGGTCGCCGGAGAACAGCGCGAGGCCGAGCGCGAGGGCGAAGCCCGCGACCCGCGCCGGGACCGGATGCACGCGCCCATTCCCTGCGAGCAGCGCGAGGCCGAGCAGGGCAGGGGCGTGGAAGAGGAGGAATTGCGCGGCCGTCGCGAGGCTCGTGGCGCCTGCGATGTGGGCCGCCGCCGCCGACAGCCCGACGCCGAGCGCGCCGGCGAGCCCGGCGAGCGCGATCAGGGCACGGTCGGCAGCAGACATCCCGTTGAAGGTCTGCATCACTCGCCGCGCTCAGAGAGCAGGCGGGCGATGCTGGCGCGCAGGTCGGCGACGCCGTCGTCGGTGCGGCTCGAGGTCAGGATGATCTCGGGGTAAGCCGCCGGGCGCCGCGAGATCGCCGTCGCGGTGGCGTCGAGCCGCGCGTCGATCTCGCCCTTCTTGAGCGCGTCGGCCTTGGTCAGCACGATCTGGTAGGAGACCGCCGCCTTGTCGAGGCCGTCCAGCACCTCGGCGTCGATCGGCTTGATGCCGTGGCGCGAGTCGATCAGCACGTAGACCCGGGCGAGGTTGGCCCGCCCGCGCAGGTAGTCGTGGATCAGCTCGGTCCAGGCCGCGACCTTCGCCTTCTCGACCGCGGCGTAGCCGTAGCCCGGCATGTCGACGAGGACGAGCTTGCCGCCCCCTATGTCGAAGAAGTTGAGCTGCTGGGTGCGCCCCGGCGTGTGCGAGGTGCGCGCCAGCGCGTTGCGCCCGGTGAGCGCGTTGATCAGGCTCGACTTGCCGACGTTGGAGCGGCCCGCGAAGGCGATCTCGTGGCCCCGCATCGGCGGCAGGATCGCGAGCTTGTCGGCGGCGTAGAAGAAGTCGGCCGAGCCGGCGAAGAGCAGCCGCCCCGCTTCACGCAGGGCGGCAACCTTCTCTTCCTCAGAACGAGGATCGTCCTGCATCAGCTCTTGGTCCTCAGCTCTTGGCCTTGGCGGCCTTCGGCGTGCGCGAGAACGTCGAGCGCAGGTTGTCCCACAGCTCCACCTTCACCCCGTTGCGCCGCATGATCACGTATTGCTGGATCACCGACAGGGTGTTGTTCCAGGCCCAGTAGATCACCAGGCCGGCCGGGAACGAGCCGAGCATGAAGGTGAAGATGATCGGCATGAAGGTGAAGACCTGAGCCTGGACCGGATCCGGCGGCGCAGGGTTCATCTTCATCTGCACGAACATCGTCACGCCCATGATGAGCGGCCAGATGCCGAGGTGGAGGAAGTCCGGCGGGGTGTATGGCAGGAGGCCGAACAGGTTGAACAGCGAGGTCGGGTCCGGCGCCGCGAGGTCGCGGATCCAGCCGAAGAACGGCGCGTGCCGCATCTCGATGGTGACGAACAGCACCTTGTAGAGCGCGAAGAAGACCGGGATCTGCACCAGCACCGGCCAGCAGCCGGCGACCGGATTGATCTTCTCCTTCTTGTACAGCTCCATCATCGCCTGCTGCTGCTTGACCTTGTCGTCACCGTAGCGCTCGCGGATGGCGGTCATCTCCGGCTGGACGGCCTTCATCTTGGCCATCGAGACGTAGGAGCGGTTGGCGATCGGCAGGAAGAACAGCTTCAGGATGAGGGTGACGACCAGGATCGAGACGCCGAAGTTGCCGAACAGCCGGTAGAAGAAGTCCAGCGCCTTGAACATCGGCTTGGTGATGAAGTAGAACCAGCCCCAGTCGATCAGCAGATCGAAGCGCTTGATGCCGAGCGACTTCTCGTAGCCGTCGATGGCGCCGACCTCCTTGGCGCCGGCGAACAGGCGCTGGCTGGCCTCGACGGTGGCGCCGGGGGCCAGCTGCTTGGCCTCGCCGAGGCTGCTGGCCTGGTAGACCTTGGTCGCCCCCTCGTCGCGCTCGGTGAACGAGCCGGTATAGGGCGCCGCCTGGTCGGGGATCGCGGCCGCCGCCCAGTACTTGTCGGTGATGCCGAGGAAGCCGCCGGTCACGCCGGTCCAGGAATGGCCGCGGGTGCCGGGGGCGCCGAGCGGGTTCTCCTTGGCGAGCTTGTCGTAGGTGAATTCCTGCAGGCCCTGGTCGCCGAGTACGCCGATCATGCCCTCGTGCAGGACGTAGTACCCTTGCGTGTGCGGCTTGCCCCAGCGCGAGACGAGGCCGTACGGGTAGAGCGTGACGGCGTTGCCGCCCTTGTTCTCGACCGCGTCGGCGACCGTGAACATGAACTTGTCGTCGACCGAGATGGTGCGGCGGAAGGTGAGGCCGGCGCCGTTGTCCCAGGTCAGCACCAGGGGCTTCTGCGGCGTCAGCACGTCGCTCTCGGCGGTCCAGAGCGTGTCGCCGCCCGGCAGCGGGCCGGCATTCTGCCCGACCCAGCCGAACTCGGCGTAGTAGGGGTTGGCCGAGCCGGTCGGCGAGAGCAGCTCGATGCGCGGCGACGAATTGTCGACGGTCTCGTGATAGTTCTTCAGGAGCACGTCGTCGATGCGGCCGCCCTTGAGCGCCACCGAGCCGGCCAGCGCCGGGGTGTCGATCTTCACCCGCGGCGAGCGGGCGAGCGCCTCGGCGCGGCTCGCGGCGAGGGCCGGGCTGCCGGCCGGGGCGCCCGGCAGGGTGCCGGGCAACGGCGCCGCGGGGCCGCCCTCGCGGGGGCTCGCCGCCGGACCGTCCTTCGCGGCCTGAGCCTGCTTGGCGGCCTGCTCCTGACGCTGGCGCTCCACCTGCGGCGCGCTGACGAAGTAGTTCCAGCCGAGCAGCACTGCCAAGGACAGCACCACGGCGATGATCATGTTCGTCTTGTCGTTACCCATGGACCCGCGACGCCTGCCGCCTAAAGAGCGGGACCGAGGGCGGGCCTGGCGGCCCGCGTCCCGGCCCTCACGACCAACACGACGAGGCGATTCCGGCTGGCCGGGATCGCCTCACGAATTCCGTTCCGGGGGTCTCGGCTCCGGTCGCGGGGTCGTCCCCGCTCCGCCCGAGCCCCGCTTGCCGCGTCCCGCCTTGCGGGCGGGCTGCCCGCCGTCGGGGGAGGGCGGCTTCGGCGCCCGCGGCTTCGTGACCGCGCCGAGGGCCTGGCGGACGTCCTCGACCAGCTGCGCGAAGGGCGCCGCCAGGGCGTCGCGCCGGCCGATCAGCACCACGTCGGCCGCCTTGTCCCGCTGCGCCGGACCGGCCTGCGCCGCCGCGATCTGCGCCGCGACCTTGAGGCGGCGGCGGATGCGGTTGCGCTCGGTGGCGTGGCCCTCGCGCTTCGTCACGGTGAAGCCCACGCGCAGGCCGCCCGGCGGTCCATCGTCCCGCAGGCGGCCCTGTGCCGTCAGGCGCTCGGTATGAAAACGGCGGCCCTTGGCCGCCGCCAGATAATCCGGGCGCCGGGTGATCCGGCCGAGCGGCGGCGAACCACCGGTCATCGCGGCGCTTGTCGGCACCGCGAGGGGCCTTACGCCGACAGGCGCTTGCGGCCGCGGGCGCGGCGGGCGGCGATGACCTTGCGGCCGCCGACGGTGGCCATGCGGGCACGGAAGCCGTGGCGGCGCTTGCGCACGAGCTTCGACGGTTGATAGGTTCTCTTCACGGCTCGTTCTCCGAAGGCCGGGGCCGGCTGACGCGCGACGCGCTGCCGAGGCCCTCGTGGTCCAGAATGTCTTGGCGAAAGCGAACCGCGCCCGAATGGGGCGCGGTCACGTCGCGCCGGTGTATGGCGGAATGGTCCGGGCGAGTCAATCGCGTTAAGGATCGCGCCGCGGGTACCGTGAGGGCGCCCGCACGCGAGGGAGACGCCGATGTTCGACGACGCCGAGACCCGCAAGCCTTCGCAGACCGCGCACCAGATCGGCCAGGACCTCGCCGCCCTGTCCGTCTCCGACCTCGACGAGCGGATCGCGGCCCTGCACCGCGAGATCGCCCGCCTGGAGGAGGACAAGCGGCGCAAGCAGGCCTCGCAGGAGGCGGCCCGGGCGGCGTTCAAGTTCTGACGCCGGGCGAGTTCCGAAGCGGGACGGGGGTGGGGGAGGGTGTACCGGTTTGGGGCGCTGGGGCGGTGATGCTTGGGCGACCTAGGGGCGCGGATCTCCCCCCTCTCCCCGTGGGCGGCAGGGCTGTCCGGAGAAAAGATGTGGCGTGTCTCCCCTCTCCCGTTTGGGAGAGGGGCCGGGGGTGAGGGTGGCTCGGCTTCCGCAACAAAGCTCAGGCCGTAGTGCTGGCAGTTCAACGGTTGAGTTCTATTCTGGACCCGAGCCACCCTCACCCCTACCCCTCTCCCACTCGGGAGAGGGGATCGCGCGCTTGATCTTAAAAGGGATTTTCTCCGGACAGCCCTGCCGCGGGCGGGGAGAGGAGGAATTCTGCGCCTTCCCTTTGCCCGGGCACCCTCGCGTCGCCCGTCCCGATCACGCCAACCCCACCGCGTTGCACCCCCACCGCTTTCACCACCCCCCCTCCCTTCGTGTTAACCATTTTTTAAGCCTTCCGGGTGATAACCAACGCAGTCCAGCTTTCTGGATGTCGAGTGGTCTCTGTCCACTCTGTTTGATGCCTCCCTGTACGACTCTTTCAGCCGCCCCCTTGGGGCGGCTTTCTTTTTTGCTCTCACGGCTGCGGTTCCGCAGAAATTCCCGTTTTCCCCGGGATCGTCCGTCCCCTGCCTGCGTTGACGTTAAGGTTAACCGATCGTTGACGGCGCGCGGCCCGCCGAGTGGCGCTATCGTTGCGCCAGACAGCCCGAGCGCACCGTGAATGTCCCGTATCGACGCGGGACCGGCGTCGCGGTGGCACAGGAGGGATCATGGGCGTGATGGACGTGATGTTTCGGGACGAGCAGCCCACCGTGCGGTTCGGCGAGACCTTCGTAGCCTCCGACAGCTTCAAGATGCTGTTTCGCGAGGGTATGACCCTCGTGGAGGAGACGGCGGCCTATCTCGACGGTCCCGGCCGCGACGAATCGCGCCTGCTCGCCCGCCACGCCTCCTTGACCTATGCCAGCGAGAGCATGCGGCTCACCACCCGGCTGATGCAGATCGCCTCGTGGCTCCTCGTGCAGCGCGCCGTGTCCGAGGGCGAGCTGAGCCTGAGCGAGGCCGCCGAGGAGAAGACCCGGGTCCGCCTCTCGACCGCCGAGCCGAACGAGAGCGGCCCGGTCCTGATCGCCGAGCTGCCGCTGTCACTCCAGGCCCTCATCGCCCAGTCGAAGCGGCTGCACGCCCGCATCATCCACCTCGACCGCCTGATCTCCGACGACCGCCCTACGCCTGAGCCGCGGGTGAGCCCGGTCTTCGCCCAGCACGACATGCTGCGCGTGGCCTTCGGCTGACGGATGGGGGAGGGCTTTCGCCCTCCCCGCCTTCGTTGCAGGCACGAAAAAAGCCCCGGCCTCAAGGCCGGGGCTTTTTTCGCGCGAAGCTTCGAGATCGGGAGGCTTACTTCTTGGCCGCGAACGAGATGCCGGCGAAGCGCGAGTTGAAGCGGGACAGGCGGCCGCCGCGGTCCATCAGCTTCTGCTCGCCGCCGGTCCAGGCCGGGTGCGTGCTCGGGTCGATGTCGAGGTTGAGGGTGTCGCCCTCCTTGCCGTAGGTCGACCGGGTCATGAACGAGCTGCCGTCGGTCAGCACCACCTTGATGAAGTGGTAGTCCGGGTGCTCGGTCGCCGTGCGGGCCACCTTCGGGGTCGCGACCGACTTGCCGGCGGGGATCGCCTGCTTGGCGGCGGGGGCTGCTTGCTTTGCCATGACGAATTCCTAAGAGTGCGACCCGCGCCGAACGCTCCGCCTCGGGCCGCGGCCATTGATCGCGCGTAATCGGATGAGCGGCGGCCTATACCTCACCTCCGTGCGCCAAACAAGCGCCGTACCCCGGACAGCACGACAGTTCAGATGGCACGTTCCGACACCGCCCGTCCCCGCGCGTCCCTGGGGGCGCTGAAGCCCCTCTTTCCCTTCGCGGCGCGCTACAAGGGGCGGATCGCCGCCGCGATCGTGGCGCTGGTCGCGGCCTCGGGCGCGACCCTGACGGTGCCGGTGGCGGTGCGCCGGGTGGTCGATCTCGGCTTCTCGCACGGCGAGGTCGGGATGATCGACGCCTATTTCGGCGCGCTGATCGGGGTGGTGGCGGTTCTCGCGCTCGCCAGCGCCGCCCGCTACTACTGCGTGGTCACGCTCGGCGAGCGGGTGGTGGCGGACCTGCGCGCCGCGGTGTTCGCCCGCCTCACGACCCTCGATCCCGCCTTCTTCGACCGGTCGCGCAGCGGCGAGCTGGTCTCGCGCCTCACCGCGGATGCCGCTCAGGTGAAGTCGGTCTTCGGGGTCTCGCTCTCGATCCTGTTGCGCAACCTGTTCCTGTTCGCCGGCGCTGTCGGCATGATGGTCTGGACCAGCCCCCGGCTCTCGGTGCTGGTGCTCGCCGCGATCCCGCTCATCGTCTTCCCGCTGATCCTGTCGGGCCGCGGCGTGCGCCGCCGCTCGCGGGCGGCGCAGGACCGGCTCGCCGACGCCTCGGCCTTCGCCACGGAGGCCGTGGGGGCGGTGCGGACCATGCAGGCCTTCGGCATGGCGCCTGCCACCGCCGCCCGCTTCGCCGCCGCCTCCGAGGAGGCGTTCCTGGCCTCCCGCGGCTCGGCCCGGGCGCGGGCGCTGCTCACCGGCGTCGCGATCTTCCTGATCTCGGCCAGCGTCGTCGGCGTGCTGTGGTACGGCGCGCAAGGGGTCGCGGCCGGCACGATCTCGGCCGGGCAATTGTCGCAATTCGTGCTCTACGCGGTGTTCGGCGCGAGCGCCCTCGGCCAGCTCTCCGAGGTCTATGGCGAGCTGACGCTGGCCGCCGGCGCCGCGGAGCGCTTGGGCGAAATCCTCGACACCGTGCCGGTCATCGCGGCGCCCGATCGGCCCCGCGCCCTGCCGGTGCCGCCGCGGGGCGAGATCGCCTTCGAGCGGGTGCGCTTCCACTATCCGACGCGACCCGAGCACGCGGCGCTCCACGACCTCAGCTTCACGGTGGCGCCGGGCGAGCGCGTCGCCCTCGTCGGACCCTCGGGCGCCGGCAAGAGCACGGTGCTGCAACTGCTGCTGCGCTTCTACGATCCGGAATCCGGCGAGGTCCGGGTCGACGGCGTGCCGGTCGACGCGGTCGAGCCCGAGGCGTTGCGCGCCCGCATGGCCCTGGTGCCGCAGGACCCGACGGTGTTCAGCGGCAGCATCCTCGACAACATCCGCTACGGCCGGCCGAAGGCGACCCAGGCCGAGGTGGAGCGCGCCGCCGCCCAGGCCCATGCCGACGGCTTCATCCGCGCCCTGCCGCAGGGCTACGCGACCCTCGTCGGCGAGCGCGGCGTCACCCTGTCGGGCGGCCAGCGCCAGCGCATCGCCATCGCCCGCGCGATCCTCAAGGACGCGCCGATCCTGCTCCTCGACGAGGCCACCTCCGCCCTCGACGCCGAGAGCGAGCGGGCGGTGCAGGCGGCCCTCGACGTGCTGATGAAGGGCCGCACCACCCTGGTCATCGCCCACCGGCTCGCCACCATCCGGGCCGCCGACCGCATCCTGGTGTTGGAGGACGGCCGCATCGCCGAGCAGGGCAGCCACGACGCGCTGCTCGCCCGCGGCGGCCTCTACGCCCAGCTGGCGGCGCTGCAATTCGGCGCCGGCATCGACGTCGCGGGCGAGCGGCAGGTGGCGGAGGCCTGAGGCCACCCCGTCCATCGGCCGTGTTGCCGCAAATTTGAGCAGAGTCGCGCCGATCCCGGTGCGTCCCGCACCATGGCCCCTGACCTTGCGCGAGGAATGGGGGTTAACACCCGCGCAGGACGCATTTCCTTTGCCTTGGCCCCCGTCTTGCGTCTAGCTTCGGCGCAAACAGAGGGACGCCCATGCCGCTCAGCGCGTTCGACGAGATGACGGGTACTCAGGAGAGCGGACTGAGCCCGGCCGCGGTGCGCGAGGCGTACGCGGCGCTCAAGACCTGGCTCGACAGTACTCCGCCCGAGCATTTCGACACGCGGCGCAGCCAGGCCGAATTGTTCTTCCGCCGGATCGGGATCACCTTCGCGGTCTACGGCGACAACGAATCGACCGAGCGGCTGATCCCGTTCGACATCATCCCCCGGGTGCTGACCAAGCCCGAATGGGGCTTCCTGGAGCGCGGCCTCAAGCAGCGCGTCACCGCGCTCAACATGTTCCTCGCCGACGTCTACGGCCCGCAGGAATGCATCAAGGCCGGGATCATCCCGGGCGACCTCGTCTACCGCAATCCGCATTACCGGCTCGAGATGCGGGACTTCAAGGTTCCGCACGGCAAGTACGTCCACATCGCCGGCATCGACATCGTGCGCACCGGCGAGGACCAGTTCTTCGTGCTGGAAGACAATGCCCGCACGCCGTCCGGGGTCTCCTACATGCTGGAGAACCGGGAGGTGATGCTGCGGCTCTTCCCCGAGCTGTTCTCCAAGCACCGGGTCTCCCCGGTCGAGGCCTATCCGGACGCCCTGCTCGCGACCCTGCGCAGCCTCGCGCCGATGAGCGCGGCCCGCGATCCGACGGTGGTGCTGCTGACCCCCGGCCGCTTCAACTCGGCCTTCTACGAGCACTCCTTCCTGGCCGACAAGCTCGGCGTCGACCTCGTCGAGGCCTCCGACCTCTTCACCAAGGACGACGTGGTCTACATGCGGACCACCGAGGGGCCGCGGCGCGTCGACGTGATCTACCGGCGCATCGACGACGACTTCCTCGATCCGCTGGTGTTCCGGCCCGATTCGGTGCTCGGCGTGCCGGGGCTGATGAGCGCCTACCAGAGCGGCAGCGTCACGCTCGCCAACGCCGTCGGCACCGGCATCGCCGACGACAAGGCGGTCTACAGCTACATGCCGGAGATCGTGCGCTTCTTCACGGGCGAGGAGCCGATCCTGCACAACGTGCCGACCTGGCGCTGCCGCGAGAAGGACGCGCTGAACCACGTGCTGGCCAACCTCGGCGACCTCGTGGTCAAGGAGGTCAACGGCTCGGGCGGCTACGGCATGCTGGTCGGCCCCCACGCCACCAAGCGCGAGATCGAGGAGTTCGGGCGCAAGCTGCGCCACGCGCCGGACGGCTTCATCGCCCAGCCGACCCTCGCGCTCTCGACCTGCCCGACCTTCGTCGCCTCCGGCGTCGCGCCGCGCCACGTCGACCTCCGGCCCTTCGTGCTCGCGGGCGCCGACGAGATCCGGATCGTGCCGGGCGGGCTGACCCGTGTGGCGCTGAAGGAGGGGTCCCTCGTGGTCAATTCGAGCCAGGGCGGCGGCACCAAGGACACCTGGGTGCTCGACGGCTGATCGCCGCCGCGGCACCCCCGCCTCCCGAGAGAGTCAGCCGGGCCGTCCGGCCCGGTTTTCGCCCGCACTGCCCCACAGCGTGAGCCTCCTTCCGCCATGCTCTCCCGCACCGCCGACAACCTGTACTGGCTCTCGCGCTACGCCGAGCGCGCCGACTTCGTCGCCCGCATCCTCGACGCGGCCCTGCGCCTCTCCGCCCTGCCGGCCAATTACGGCGGCAGCGACACCAACGAGTGGGAATCGGCGCTGGCCTCGGCCGGCAACATCGAGCTCTTCCGCCCGCTCTACGACAGCGTCAACGAGCACACCGTCCGGGACTTCCTGGCCTTCAGCCCCAACAACCCGTCCTCGATCCGCTCCTGCCTGCAGACCGCCCGGGAGAACGCCCGCTCCGTGCGCACGGCGCTGACGAGCGAGATGTGGGAGGCGATCAACGAGGCCTTCCTGCACCTGCGCAGCTTCGAGGGCCGGGACATGACCCGGGAGGAATTCGCCCGCTTCCTCGACTGGGTGAAGGGCGTGTCGCTGGCCTTCGACGGCTCGGCCTACCGCACGATGCTGCGCAACGACGCCTACTGGTTCACCCGCCTCGGCGTCGCCCTCGAACGCGCTGACAACACCGCCCGCATCCTCGACGTGAAGTACCACGTGCTGCTGCCCGAGACCGAGCGGGTCGGCGGCAGCCTCGACTACTTCCAGTGGACCACGATCCTGCGCGAGGTCTCGGCGCTCACCGCCTATCACTGGGTCTACCGCGAGAGCATCAAGCCCTGGCTGGTCGCCGACCTCCTGATCCTCAACCGCGAGATGCCGCGCTCGCTGGCCAACTGCTACGAGATGCTGGTCAACAACCTCGATCGCATCGCCGATTCCTACGGCCGCCGGGGTCCGAGCCAGCGCCTCGCCCGCGGCATGCTGGCCAAGCTCGACGACCTCACGGTGGAGGAGATCTTCGCCTCCGGCCTGCACGAGTTCATCCAGGCCTTCATCGCCGAGAACAACCGTCTCGGAGCGGCGGTGGTCGAGCAGTATCTCGGCTGAGGGCAGGCTCCGCAATCCGGCCAAGGTTTCGCCCAGCCGCGGGACGGTGTACGACCGCCCCGCTTTCAGCATGACAGCGAGCATCGCGACACCATGCGCATCCGCGTCGTCCACGAGACGGTTTACCAGTACGACAGCCCGGCCCGGGGCCTGATCCAGATGCTGCGGCTGACGCCGCGGGACCATGACGGCCAGCACGTGCGCGCCTGGCGCATCGAGCCGACGGTGGACGGGCGGCTCAGCCGGCGCGAGGACGGCTTCGGCAACATCGTCCACGTCTTCAGCGCCGACGGGCCGGAAGAGGCGCTGACCATCCGGGCCACCGGCGAGATCGAGACGGCTGAGACCCACGGGGTGATGCGCGGCATCTCCGAGTGGCTGCCGGACCCGTTCTACCTGCGCGAATCGCGCTTCGCCGTCGCCGACGAGGCGATCCGGGCCTTCGCCGACGA
The DNA here is from genome assembly GCF_900116815.1 of Methylobacterium sp. 174MFSha1.1. Taxonomy (NCBI): domain Bacteria; kingdom Pseudomonadati; phylum Pseudomonadota; class Alphaproteobacteria; order Hyphomicrobiales; family Methylobacteriaceae; genus Methylobacterium; species Methylobacterium sp. 174MFSha1.1. Next base: position 90,902 of record NZ_FPCB01000015.1, read on the forward strand.
GGCGGTCGGCGCCGCGACCAATCGGCTCGACCAGCTGCACCGCCTGCTCGCCGCCGTGCACGAGAGCGTCGACTACGCTCCCGGCCCGACCGGCGCCGCCACCACGGCGGCGGAGGCCTTCGGCTTGCGCAAGGGGGTGGGCCAGGACCTCGCCCACGTCTTCATCGCGGCGGCGCGCCACCTCGAGATCCCGGTGCGCTACGTCTCGGGCTATTGCTGGCAGCCCGACATGGCGGACCGGGAAGCCGGCCACGCCTGGGTCGAGGCGCGGGTGCCGGATCTCGGCTGGGTCGGGTTCGATCCCGCCCACGGCATCGCCGTCACCGAGGCGCATCTGCGGGTGGCGATCGGCCTCGACTACCTCGACGCCGCCCCGGTCCGCGGCAGCCGCACCGGCGGCGGCACCGAGACCATGACGGTGCGGGTCAGGGTCGAGGACGCCCGGGCGCAGGCGCAGGCACCGCAGAAGGTCAAGGTTCAGGCCCAAGATCAGGTGCGGGATCAGGTGCAGGCGCAAGGCTAGCGACGGCCCTCCTGTGGCCCCGCCGCGCCAGGCGGGGTCCACCTCACCTGGGGGCAGCCGATTCGGCTGGATTAAGGCCACGGGCTGCGCCAGGGTGGCGCCGCGCGCGGTGACGGACCGTCCGCCTGAGATCGCCGGGGGGCGAGCGATGACCTATTGCGTCGGGATCCTGGTCGAAGAGGGTCTCGTCATGATCGCCGACACCCGCACGAATGCGGGGCTCGACGACATCTCGACCTATCGCAAGCTCCACATGTTCACGAAGCCGGGCGAGCGGGTGCTGGCGCTCGCCTCGGCCGGCAACCTCTCAGTGACCCAGTCGGTGCTCTCGCTCCTGACCGAGGGCGTCGAGGATCCCGATACCGGCAAGCCGGAGACGATCTACGACGCGCCGACGATGTTCCGCGCCGCCCAGCTCATAGGCCGGGCGATCCGCAAGGTGCGGACGATCGAGCGCGCCGGCTTCGAGGCGGCGCAGCTGCGCTTCGAGGTGTCATTCCTGTTCGGCGGCCAGATCGGCGACGGGCCGATGCGGCTCTACATGATCTACTCCGCCGGCAACTTCATCGCCTGCAGCCAGGACGCGCCGTTCCTGCAGATCGGCGAGCACAAATACGGCAAGCCGATCCTCGACCGCGCGGTGACCTATCGCACCGACATCTACGACGCCCTGAAGGTCGGCCTGGTCTCGATGGATTCGACGATGCGCTCGAATCTCGGCGTCGGCCTGCCGATCGACCTCACGGTGATCCGCCGCAACACCTGCGACACCGAGGTGCTGCACCGGATCGAGGCCGGCGAGCCGTATTTCCACGACCTGCGCGAGCGCTGGTCGGCGGCCCTGCGGGCGGCCCACCGGGCGATCCCGCGGCCGCCCTACGGGCCCGGGGCGAAGTAGGGCGGATCCGAATCCCTCATCCGCGATCCCGTCCCGACCTCGTGGACGGGACGGGTCGCGGCGCTGGCAGCAGCGCCGCGCGGGTTTCGAGCCCCCCGCGGCGTCGGGTCAGGCCGCCGGCTCGCGCCGCACCCGCACGGCGAGGCACAGGAAGGCGGCGATCACCGGCCCGGCCGCCAGGGCGAGGAGGGCGGGGGTGAAGCTCTGCGTCGCGTCGCGGATCCACCCGACCAGGTAGGGCCCGCCGAAGCCGGCGATCTGGGCGAGCCCGTTGATCATCGCCAGGCCGCCGGCCGCCGCCGCGCCGGTGAGGAACTGCGTCGGCAGGGCCCAGAACACGCCGAGCAGGGCCCAGACCCCGAAGGCGGCGGCGCAGAGCAGGAGCAGGCTGAGGAGCGGCGTCGGCGCCACGGCGCTGGCGGCCAGGAACAGGCCGCCGATCAGCGCCGAGAGCGCGGTGTGGTACTTGCGCTCGCCGGTCCGGTCGGAGGAGCGCGCCACTACGACGAGGCCGATCGCCGCGAAGACGAACGGGATCGCGGTGACGAAGCCGGTCTGCAGGTCGGAGAGGCTGCCGATGCTGCGCACGATCTGCGGCAGCCACAACACCACGCCGTACACCGCCACGGCGTTGAACATGTAGACGAGGGTGAGCAGCCAGACGCGGTAATCGCGGAAGATGGCGCGGAACTCGTGCGAGCCGACGCTCTCGACCTGGCGGTTCTCCTCGGCGAGCGTGCGGATCAGCCAGGCGCGCTCTTCCGCATCGAGCCAGCGCCCGTCCTCGGGCCGGTCGACGAGGTAGAAGAACGTCACGACGCCGAGGATCACCGCGGGAGCGGCCTCGAGGATGAACAGCCACTGCCAGGCGGCCAGCCCGAACCAGGTCGGGTTGCTGGCGAGGATCCAGCCGGAGAGCGGCGCGCCGATCACGCTCGACAGCACCGTCGCGGTCATGAAGCCGGCGGTCGCCTTGGCGCGGTCGCGGGCCGGGTACCAGTAGGTGAGGTAGAGCAGGATCCCGGGCACGAAGCCGGCCTCGGCCAGCCCGAGCAGGAAGCGCATGGCGTAGAAGCTCCACTCGCCCTGGACGAAGGCCATGCCGCCGGAGACGAGGCCCCAGCTCACCATGATCCGGGCGATCCAGCGCCGGGGGCCGACCCGGTGCATGATCATGTTGCTCGGCACTTCGAACAGGATGTAGCCGAGAAAGAAGATGCCGGCGCCGAACCCGTAGGCGGTGGCCGACAGCCCGAGATCCTTGTTCATGTGAAGCGCCGCGAAGCCGACGTTCACCCGGTCGAGGTAGTTGATGATGAACAGGACGAAGCAATAGAGCACGATGCGCGGCCGGAGCTTGGCGAGCACGCGCCGGCGCAGGTCGGGGTCTCGGCCCGCCGCCGCGGAGACATCCGCGACGGCGGCCATGGAGGCGGTGTTCATAGGGTCCTCTCGATGAAAAGCCGGACGGCGCGCGAGGGGCGGGCCGGCGGGCGGTCAAGAATGCGTGGTCGGTCGAAGTCCGACCCCGGAGGCGTGGTACCCTGCGCCGCGATCGGGTACGCTCGCGGCATGGACCAGCGCACCGAATCGAAACTCCTGCCGCAGCCGCGAAGCCTGATTGGGACTTGGCGGCGCTTCGGCGTGACAGGCCCGGTCTACGAGATCGTCGGCGTCGGGCAGATTGTGGGTGACGACTGCCTGATGCGCGTGCGGCTCGTCGAGACGGGCGAGGAAGTGGATTACCGCTTCACGGACATTCTCGACGATCCTCGGGAACAATGATGTTCGCCATCGCCTTCGATCTCGTGGTGGCCGAGACACAGAAGCATCACCCACGAGGCGTTGCCCAGGCCTATGCGGATATTCGATCCAGCCTTGCCGGACACGGCTTCGACTGGATTCAGGGCAGCCTCTATGTGAGTCAAACAGAAGATTTGGCCAAGCTGTTTGCGGCGATCACAGCGCTCAAAGCTCTGGCGTGGTTTCCGTTGTGCGTGAGAGACATCCGGGCGTTCCGGGTGGAGCAGTGGTCCGATTTCACCTCCACCGTGAAAGCGTAAAGCCCTCCGGCAGGGCAGAGGGGATCGCCCCCGCCCAAGAGCGGGGGCGTCGCGCTCAGTACGTCGCCCGGCCCCCCGACACGTCGAATACCGCGCCGGTCGAGAACGACGCCTCCTCGCTCGCCAGGAAGCAGATCAGAGAGGTCACCTCGTCGATGGCGCCGAAGCGGCCGATCGGGATCTTCGACAGCATGAAGTCGATGTGCTGTTGGGTCATCTGGTCGAAGATCGCGGTGCGCACCGCCGCCGGCGTGATGCAGTTCACCCGGATCTCGGACTTCGCCAGTTCCTTGCCGAGCGACTTCGTCAGCCCGATCACCCCGGCCTTGGAGGCCGAGTAGGCCGAGGCGTTGGGGTTGCCCTCCTTGCCGGCGATCGACGCGACGTTGACGATGCGGCCGTAGCCGCCCGCCTCCATCGCCGGCACCGCGGCACGGTTGCAGTAGAACAGGCCGTTGAGGTTGACGTCGATCACCCGCTGCCAGGCGTCGACGGGATAGTCGCGCAAGCTGGTGTTCGGCCCGGTGATGCCGGCGCTGCACACCAGCACGTCGAGGCGGCCACCGAGCGCCGCCAGGGTCTCACGCATCGCGGTCTCGACCGCGGCGGCGTCCGCGATGTCGAGGGCCCGCGTGTCGGCGGCGCCGCTCTCGGCCTTGGCCTTCGCCAGCGCCTCCTCGTTGAGGTCCCAGATGGCGACCGTGGCGCCCTCGGCCTTGAGCCGCGCGGCGACCGCGAGGCCGATGCCGGAGGCGCCGCCGGTGACGAGGGCCATGCGGCCCTCGAAGCGGTTCGGATAGGTCATGGGATCACGCCTCCCGGCGCTGCCAGGCGGTCACGTCCTGGCGCTGCTCACCGAGCTTCTCGATGCCGAGCGTCATCACGTCGCCGGCCTTGAGGAAGACCGGCTCGGGCTTCATGCCCATGCCGACGCCGGGGGGCGTGCCGGTGGTGATGACGTCGCCGGGCATCAGGGTCATGAACCGGCTGACGTAGGAGACGATCTGCGCGCAGGTGAAGATCATCGTCCGGGTGTTGCCGGTCTGCATGCGCTTGCCGTTCAGGTCGAGCCACATGTCGAGGTTCTGCGGATCGCCGACCTCGTCGGAGGTGACGAGCCAGGGGCCGACCGGCCCGAAGGTATCGCAGCCCTTGCCCTTGTCCCAGGTGCCGCCGCGCTCGATCTGGTACTCGCGCTCCGAGACGTCGTTGACGAGGCAGTAGCCGGCAACAAAGTCGAGCGCCTGCGCCTCCTCGACGTAAGCGGCGCGGCGGCCGATGACGATGCCGAGCTCGACCTCCCAGTCGCTCTTCACCGAATCCTTCGGCAGCATCACCGGGTCGTTCGGGCCCGAGAGCGAGCTGATCGCCTTGGTGAAGACGATCGGCTCCTTCGGCACAGGCAGGTTCGACTCGGCGGCATGGTCGGCGAAGTTGAGACCGATGGCGATGAACTTGCCCACATTGGCGACCGGGGTGCCAAGGCGCGGCGCGCCCTCGACCACGGGCAGGCTGCCGGCATCGATCGCCGCGAGGCGGGCCAGCGCCTCGGGGGCCAGCGCCTCGGGACCGAGATCGGGCAGGTGGGCGGAGAGGTCGCGGATGCGGCCCTCCGCGTCGAGCAGGCCGGGCTTCTCCTGGCCCGCGGGGCCGTAGCGCAACAGCTTCATGGGATCGAACCTCCGTGGAATCCAAGCACGCTCACAGCGTGCAGGTGTGCGGGCGCGGGGCAGGGCGGGACGGAGGGTTCGAAACTTCGGTTTCCTCCGGCACAGCCCTGGCGCCGCGCCATACGATCCCATATAGTGGGATCTTGTTCTTGTATGTGGGACGATACGCCGATGCGATCGAAGCCGTCAACCGCGGAGGTGGGCGCGGCGCCGGGGAGCCAGACGCTCCTGCGCGGCCTCGCCATCCTGGATGCGGTGGCGGGGGGCGCGCGGGACCTCGCCGCCCTGTCGGCCGCGCTCGGCACCACCCGCAGCACCACCCACCGCCTCGCCGCGGCCCTGGTCGAGCAGCGCTACCTCACTTTCGCGCCGCGGGAGGGCTACGCCCTCGGCCCGAAGCTCGTCGAATTGGGATTTCGCGCCCAGCAGGCGGCGCCGGTGACCCGGGTGGCCCGGCCCCATCTCGAGCGCCTCTCGGCGGAATGCGGCGACACCATCCATCTCGGCGTGCTGGAGGGCGACTGGGCGCTCTACCTCGACAAGCTGCCGGGACGCCGGCGCATCGAGATCAGCTCGCGGGTCGGCGAGCGCCAGCCGGTCTGGTCGACCGGCCTCGGCAAGGCGCTGATCCTCGATCTCGACGAGGCGCGCTGGCGGAGCTTCCACCGCCTCGGCGCGGCGCGCGGCGGCCACAGCCCGGACCTGGAGACGCTAAGCCTAGAGACCTGGCTCGCGCGGATGCGGACCTACGCGGCCCGGGGCATCGCCTACGACCGCGAGGAGAACGAGCCCGAGGTGCGCTGCGTCGCCGGCCCGATCCGCGACGCCAGCGGCGCGATCGTCGCGGCCTTCAGCGTAACGAGCACGGTGCAATACATGGACGAGGCCCGGATGGAGGCGCTGGCCGGGACGGTCCGGGCGGTCGCCGGCGCGATCAGCCGGGATCTGGGCTGGGCGGGGTAGCCGGCGCGGCGAGGGCCGGACATCACCGCTCAACCGGCGCCTTCCCGCAAGGAAGACGGGGCGGCCGCCAAGTCAGTGGGCCGAAACCCGCCCCTGCACCTCCTTCATGTTAGCGCCCGACCGGACGCTTTACTGAACCGCGACAGACGCTAACTTCCCGTCGGGGAACGACGGGAAACTCGCGCTGCCGAGCCGCGGGCCGGAGGGGTGCACGATGAATCCGCTGATCCGGAAGCTCGAACGGTTCACGCGCCTGAGCGACGCGGACAAGCGCCTGCTGCAGCAGGCCGCGAGCGCCCGGATTGTCAACTACGACTCGCACCAGGACATCATCGCCGAGGGCGAGGAGCCGAACGACGTCAACCTCATCCTCGGCGGCTGGGTCTGCCGCTACAAGCAGCTCGCCGATGGCGGCCGCCAGATCATGTCGTTTCTGCTCCCGGGCGACCTGTGCGACCTCAACATCTTCCTCCTGCGCCGCATGGACCACGCCTTGGGCACCCTCACGCCCGTGGCGGTGGCCAAGATCTCGCGCGACCTGCTCGAGGAGATGCTGAACGCCGATCCGCGGCTGACCCAGGCCCTGTGGTGGGAGGTGCTGGTGACGGCCGCGATCCACCGCGAATGGCTGGTCAATATCGGCCGGCGCACGGCTCTGGAGCGCGTCGCCCACCTGCTCTGCGAGGTCTACGTGCGCCAGCAGGCGGTCGGGCGGGTGCGGGAGGGCCGGTGCGAACTGCCCATCACCCAGGTCGAGCTTGCCGACGCGCTCGGCCTCTCGGCCGTGCACGTCAACCGCACCTTGCGCGAATTGCGCCTGTCCGGCCTGATCGACTGGCGCGACAAGCAGCTCGGCATCCCGGATCTCGACGCCCTGACGGCGGTTGCCCGGTTCGATCCGGATTACCTGCATCTCGACTACGAGGGCGAGCGGTTCGACGCCGGCACCTAGAGCATTTCACGATCGCGCTGCAATCGCGAGGCTCTCCAGCTCTTTGATTTTGCCGCATTTTCCTCGACGAACCGGTATCCACCTCATCGGACAATGCTCTGGGGCATTCCCGGACGAGGCAGCTTCCGAGTTTTCGCAGACAACCCAAGGGGTAGACCCCGCCGGCGAAGCCGGGATCCTCGATCCTGACGATGTGGGACGTGCTGCGGTTCGTCGGCGACGTCTGATCGTTCTCCCGTCGCGGGCTGCCGCGACGGACGGCGCTCACCGCATCCCGCGCTTGAGGTCGTCCGCGATCAGGAGCGCGCTGCGCCCGTCCCCGGCCTCGGCCAGGCGGTTGCGGTAGACCTGCAGGTTCTCGGTCACCCGCTGGACGTAGTTGCGGGTCTCGGTGAAGGGGATGCGCTCGACCCAGTCGACCGGGTCGACGCCCGGGTTGCGGGGATCGCCGTAGGCGTCGATCCACTTCTTCACGTTGCCGCCGCCGGCATTGTAGGCCGCGAAGGCGAGGATGTAGGAGCCGCGCCAATCCTCCATCAGCTCGCCGAGATGGGCCTGGCCGAGGCGGGCATTGTAGGCCGGGTCGCTGGTCAGGCGGTCGGTGTCGAAGGCGGCGCTGACCCGGCGGGCGGTGCGCTGCGCCGTGGCCGGCATCATCTGCATCAGGCCGCGGGCCCCGACGCTCGACTGCGCCCGCGGGTCGAACTGGCTCTCCTGCCGGGCGATGGCGAAGACCATCGCGCGCTCGACCTGCGGCACGGCGGCCGAGGCCTCGTAGGACGGGATGCCGTTGGTCGGGTAGGCGTGGCGGTCGAGGGGCAGGCCGCGCTGCACCGCGGTCTTGCCGATCGCCACGAGGGCACGGGGATCGTTGAGCGACATCGCGACGTCGCCCAGTGCGTTGAGCTCCGCCGGCTCGGTCAGCCGCTGGGCGAAGTCCATGTAGAGCGGCAGCATCAGCTCCTTGAGGCCGGCCGCCGCCAGCAGGCGCAGGGCCCGTACGGCGTTGCGGTTCTCGAAGGCGGTGCGGGCGGCCTCGTCGAGGGTGCTGCACGGGCGCAGGGCCAGGGACGACTGGCCGAGCTTCGCCCGGGCGAGCTGGCCGTAATAGGCGATCGGCTGGGCGCTCGCGCGCTCGTAGAAGGCCCGCGCCTCGACCGACTGGCCCGAGGCCTCCGCGGCGCGGCCCTGCCAGTAGGCGGCGCGCGCCACGGAGATCGGCGTCTCGGCGATCGCCGCGGCGGCGGCGAAATGCGTCGCCGCGACGGGAGCGTCGTGGAGGAAGCGCAGCGCGATCCAGCCGGCATGGAACTCGGCCTCGATGCGCTTCTCGACCGAGCGGGCGCTGTTGCCCGCCGCGACCGCGTAGGCGGCCTTGGCGTCGCCGGCATCGAGGAGCTTGCGGGCGACGATGCGTCGCTCGATCCACCACTCGTCGGGATCGGCCAGGACCTCGGGGTTGCGCGGCGCCTGGGCCATCACCGCGGCGGCCTCGGCCGGCCGGTCGAGGCGGCGGAAATACTGGGCGCGGGAATAGAGGTAGGAGGAATCCTGGCGCAGGCTCGGCGGCACCGCGTCGAGGGCGGAGCCGGCATTCGCGGCCTTCGCCTCGACGGCGCGGCGGGCGCGCACCAGGGTGCCGTAGGCCTTGCCGGCGTAGGCCGCGGCGCGGCCGGCGGTGTCCCAGTCCTCCTTCATCAGCGCCCGCTCCATGCGGTAGCGGTGATCGACCTCGCCGATCAGCCCCGGGAAGGCGTCGAGGACCCTCAGCTCCAGGGTGCGGCCGAACGTGTCCTCGCGCCACAGGTCGCGCACCAGCCCGGCGGCGTCCTCGGAGAGCCCGTCGGCCTTGAAGGCGAGGGCCAGGGCGAACTTGCCCGGCGCGCTCTGCGGCCGGCGCGCGGCGAAGTAGGACCGCACCAGGGACGGGGACTTGCGCTGGGAGAGCAGGGCCTCCTCGGCGCGCCGGCGCAGTACGGCGCCCACCGGCCAGTCCGGGTTGTCGCGGATGAACGCCACCGTGCGCTCGAAACCGATGCCGGCCCCGGCGCGGATTGCCGCCCAGTCGAGGAGCGCGCGGGCGGCCGGGTCCTTGAGCCCGTCGCGGATCCGGTCGCCCTCGCTCACCTGGCCGCGCCGGTAGGCCTCGACCGCGCTGCGCAGGGCCGGGCCGTCGACCTCGATGCCGAGCACCGGCCGGCCCGGATCGGGCACGCTGGGCACCGGGGCAGGGGGGTTGATCGCCGCGTCCGGGGCGGGGAAGGGGATCGGTACCTCCGGGTCGGCGGCGGCGAAAGCCGCGGCGGTCGCGGGCAGCCGCTCCGACGCCGCGCCCGGGCGCAGGCCGTCCTCGTCGACCCGCTCGACCGCGCGGGCGGTGGGGGCCGGCAGGGTCGACCCGGGCAGGGACGTCCCCGTCAGGGTCGCCCCAGGAAGGGCTGCCGCGGAAGCCGGAGCGTCCGGCGGGGCCGTCACGGTCGAGCCGCCGAGCGCCGACAGCGAGGTCAGCGCGGCGCCGGACACCGTGAGGGCGAGGACCGCGAGGCGGCGCCGTCGAGGCGAGAGCAGCATGGTTCCCGTTCCCCTGGAGAGCTCGAAAGACCGGACGCCCATCGTGCGGGCGCCGCGTTAAGAAGCAATTAACCCTGGCGCCCGGTCGTGCCGGAACGCGAGGCTGGACGTGGGCGTTCGGGCGCGTTGCCGCGGGCGCCGGAGCGTTTGCGCCGGGGCCCCGAAGGTCCTATGTGTCGGACGCCGGACGGCCGAGTTGTTGGTCCCCAGAGCTGGATCCCTCCCAAGATCGGCCTACGGACCGGCCTCCCAACCAGAGATCCCGGGGGCGTCGCCCCGACCGGGCGAGGAACGCCACCATGACGTCGACGCAGACTTCGCAGCGCCTCAGGGGCTCGCTCACCGCCCTGGTGACGCCCTTTCGCGATGGCGCCTTCGACGAGCACGCCTTCCGGGCCTTCGTCGCCTGGCAGATCGAGAACGGCACCCACGGCCTGGTGCCGACCGGCACCACCGGCGAGAGCCCGACCCTGAGCCACGCCGAGCACGACCGGGTGGTCGAGGCCTGCATCGACGAGGCCGCCGGCAAGGTGCCGGTGGTGGCCGGCGCCGGCTCGAACTCCACCGCGGAGGCGATCGAGCGGTCCCGTCATGCGGAGAAGGCCGGGGCGGACGCGCTGCTCATCGTCACGCCCTACTACAACAAGCCGACCCAGGAAGGGCTGTACCAGCACTTCAAGGCGGTGAACGATGCGGTCGGCATTCCCATCCTGATCTACAACATCCCCGGTCGCTCGGTGATCGACATGAGCGTCGACACCATGGCCCGCCTCTTCGAGCTGCCGAACATCGCCGGGGTGAAGGACGCCACCGCCAACGTCGCCCGGGTCAGCCTGCAACGCCAAGCCATGGGCGAAGACTTCGTCCAACTTTCTGGCGAAGATGCGACCGCCTTGGGATTCATGGCGCATGGCGGCCACGGCACGATCTCGGTGACCTCGAACGTCGCGCCGCGCCTCTGCGCCGACTTCCAGGAGGCCTGCCTGTCGGGCGATTACCGCACGGCGCTCGCGCTCCAGGACCGGCTGATGCCGCTCCACACCCACCTCTTCGCCGAGACGAACCCGTCGCCGACCAAGTACGCGCTCGCCAAGCTGGACCTGATGCGCGAGGACGTCCGCCTGCCGATGGTGCCGGTGGGCGAGGGGACGCGCGGCCTCGTCGACGGCGCGCTGCGCCACGCCGGCCTCACCAACGGCTGAGCCGCGCCTTATATGAGGGCGGGAGCCTTCCGGCTCCCGCTGCCCGCTCCCGAGGACGTCCGCCGCCCGATGGCCAAGAAACCCGAGCCGAAGAACCGCGTCGTCGCCGACAACCGGAAGGCCCGCTTCAACTACGAGATCACCGACACGGTCGAGGCGGGCATCGCGCTGACGGGCACCGAGGTGAAGTCCCTGCGCGGCGGCAAGGCGACGATCGGCGAGGCCTTCGCCGGACCGTCGGGCAACGACCTCCTGCTGTTCAACGCCTACATCCCCGAATACCTCGAGGCGAACCGCTTCAACCACGACACCAAGCGGCCGCGCCGCCTGCTGCTGCACCGCCGCCAAATCGACAAGTTCATCGGCGCGACCCAGCGCGAGGGTTACACGGTGGTGCCGCTGAAGATCTACTTCAACGAGCGCGGCCGGGCGAAGGTCGAGCTGGGGCTCGGGCGCGGCAAGAAGCTCCACGACAAGCGCGAGACCGCCAAGGAGCGCGACTGGCAGCGCGACAAGGCGCGGCTGATGCGCGACAAGGGCTGATCCTTGCCCAAGGCAGATCCTTTCCAGAGCACAACACGCCGCACTGACAGTATCGTCCCGGCCTCCTACCTTCCCTTGGCATAGGCCCGAGCGGAGGCGCCGATGTTCGTCGAGGGAGGATGGCGGCCCCCCTGGGAGCCGCCGCCGCGCCCGCCCCGGCCCAGGCTGACCGGGCGCCAGGAGCGGGTGCTGGTCTGGATCATCGTGGTCAACGTGCTCTTGTGGTTCCTCGCCCCGATCGGCGGCGCGACTGTGATCCACGCGGCGCTGGCGATGATGCATCAATAGGTCAGGCCAGGCTCACCGGCCGGTGATTACCGGCAGGTGACGAAGACGCTCATCGCCTTGGAATGGTCGGCGAGGTCGGCCGGCGCCATCGGGGCCGTGGCCGCGCCCGGCGTGAAGGTGACGCCGTTGCTGTCCAGGAAGTTCGCCGCCACCATGCCCTTGAGGGCGAAGTTGACGTTCTGCGGGATGTCGCCGTTCGCCTTCATCACGTTGAGGGCGTTGAGCTTCGCCGTCACCACGCCGATCAGGTTGCCGTTGCCGTCGAGGAGCGGCCCGCCGGAATTGCCCGGCTGCACCGGCGCCGAGACCTGCAGGTAGCTGGTGTTGTCGCCGAGCCCGGTCAGCGCCGTGACGTTGCCGAGGGTGAAGTTGCCCGAGGTGGAGAGCATGCCGGCGAGGGGATAGCCGAAGGCCGCCACGGGCTCGCCGAGGCGGATGCCGGTGCGCAGGCCTGCGACCTTCGGGGGCGTCAGGCCGGTGCGCAGGATCGCGAGGTCGTTGGCGGGGTCGCGGGCGACGACCTGGGCCAGAACGCTCCCGAGGGGGCCGCGCACCTCGACCCGTGCGCAATCCTCGACCACGTGCGCGTTGGTCAGCACCTCGCCGGCCCGGCCGACGAAGAAGCCGGTACCGGAACTGCCGCTCGGCTTTCCGCCGGACGGGCTCGGCGGCGGCACGGCCGGAGGGGCTTGCGGAGGCGGCACGGCCGGCAGCGGGGTCTGGACCGGCGGCAGGGCGACGGCGCGGGCATCCGGTACCGAGAATTCGGGCAGCGGGATGAAGGGCGCGTCCGGCGTCATCGCCGACCACAAGGAGGCGGAGAGCAGGACCGCGATGCGCTCCGCGGCGAGATCGGTCGCCCGTGTGTCCCATCGCAGGGCGAAACCGAGCGCACCCGGCCCGTCCTGGTGGTAGCGCATGTAGATGTCGGTGCCGTCCTGCGAGGCGGCGATGGCGAAGAAGTCCGACCGCAGCACCTTGTAATGGAGCGTGGCGCCCTCGCGCTGGAACTTCTCGACCGTATAGGCATACGAGTCCGCCACCGTGGCTCCCGGAAGGTAGTTGTAGGCGAGCGAAAGCCGCCGTGTCGGATCCTTGAGGTCGAGCCCGCGGGGCGTGCGCTCGACGGTGAGGCCGAGGCCCATCGGCGCCCAGATCGCCACGGGACGAAGGGGATGGGCGATCGTTCGCAGGCCCCACGGCGCGAGCTTCTGCGTCGCCAGCACCCGCAACCGGGCGAGTTGTGTGCCATCGAGCCATCCGGTCGGCCGGAAGCCGTTCTCGCCCTGGAACTGCGCGATCGCCTCGAACAGCCGCCGCCCGAAGGTGACGTTCGGCATGCCGGTCCAGTAGCCGGCGGCGGTCAGGAGCGTCTGCACCCGCACCCGCCGCTCGGTCTCCATGAAGGCGAAGCGAGATTCCGCCTCGGCATAGCCCGGGGGTGCCTGAGCGAGGGCCGGCGCGGATTCCAGCGGCCAAGGCCCCGCAAGCGCGAGACCGACGGCGAGGGCGGTCCGGTGAGCGCGATGCAGGGCCATGGTCGTCGGATCTCCGTGTCGCGGGGCAATCTGCACGCTGAGGTTTTGACACGGCCTTGACGTGCAGGTGGCAATTGTCCGGTCGTGGGCAACTTTCGCGAAGCCGCAGCCCAGCCCCGCGCGGTGCCGAATTGCCGCTTGGCCGACCCCCGTGCTAGCGCGGCGTCCGATTCCACGGACGAAGCGAGCATCATGGCGCGGCGCCCCCTCCTCTCCGGCGACATGCTGCCGCTGCTCACCCGGCTGTGGCGCGACTGGCTGCGGCCGCATGCCGGCACGCTGGCCATCGTGCTGGGGCTGATCGCGGTGATCGGCGCCGCCACCGGCTTCTATCCCACCCTGATCAAGGCCGCCTTCGACGCCTTCGACGCCAAGGATGCCGGCGCGCTCGCCTACGGCCCCGTCCTGGTGATCGTCGTCACCGCGGTGCGGGGCTTCGCGCTGCTCGGCCAGACGGTGCTGACCAACCGGGTCGTCACCCGGATCGAGGCCGACATGCAGGCGGCGCTCTACGGCCACATGATCGAGCAGGACCTGGCCCAGATCGGCCGCGAGAGCCCGGCGAGCCTGACCCAGCGCTTCACCACCGACTTCGCCTTCATCAAGGAGGCGCTGACGCGGATCTCCACCGTGCTCCTGCGCGACGTGGCGATGCTGGTGGCGTTGGTCTGCGCGATGGTGTGGATGGATCCCTGGCTGACCCTCGTCGCCGGGGTCACGGTGCCGTTCGTCGCCGGGCCGATCGCCCGGATCGGCAAGAAGCTGCGCCGGGTCTCGACCTCGACCCAGGAGCAGGTCGGCGTCACCGCGAGCCTGATCAGCGAGAGCCTCGCCGGCGTGCGCGTCGCCAAGACCTACGGCCTCGAGGGCTATCTCAAGGGCCGCACCCGCGACGCCCTCGACGAGGTGCGCCGCCTGAAGATGAAGGCCGCCAATGCCCGCGGCCGGCTCGACCCGCTGCTCGAGGTCGGCGGCGGGCTCGCCGTCGCGGGCGTGCTCGCCTTCATCGGCCACCGCATCCTCTCGGGCGAGAAGACGGTGGGGGATTTCACCGGCTACGTCGCGGCGCTCCTGCTCGCCGCCCAGCCGGCCCGCGCGCTGGGCAACCTCAACGCCATCCTGCAGGAGGCGCTCGCCGCCCTGTCGCGCACCTTCGCGCTGATGGACGAGGCGCCGACGATCCGGGAGAAGCCGGGCGCGCCGGCTCTCACGGTCTCCGGCGGCGAGGTCCGGTTCGAGGGCGTGCACTTCCGCTACCGCGACGACGCGCCGGCACTGGAGGGCATCGACCTGACCGTGCCGGCCGGGCGCACCACGGCGCTCGTCGGCCGCTCGGGCTCGGGCAAGTCGACGCTGCTCTCCCTGGTGCCGCGGCTCTACGACGTCGGGCAGGGCCGGGTCGCGATCGACGGGCAGGACGTGCGCGACGTGACGCTGGCCTCGCTCCGCCGCGCCGTCGCGGTGGTGTCGCAGGACGTGGTGCTGTTCGACGACACCGTCGCGCAGAACATCGCCTTCGGCCGCGAAGGCGCGAGCCGCGAGGAGATCGAGGCGGCGGCGAAGGCCGCGGCGGCGCATGGCTTCATCACCGCCAAGGCCGAGGGCTACGACTTCCGGGTCGGGCCCGCCGGCAACCGGCTCTCGGGCGGGGAGCGCCAGCGCATCGCGCTCGCCCGCGCCTTCCTGCGCGACGCGCCGATCCTGCTCCTCGACGAGGCGACCTCGGCGCTGGACGCCGAATCCGAGCAACTCGTCCAGGCAGCCCTGACCCGGCTGATGCGGGGCCGGACCACGCTCGTCATCGCCCACCGCCTCTCGACGGTGCGCGACGCCGACCTGATCGTCGCGATGGAGGGCGGCCGGATCGCCGAGACCGGCAGCCACGCCGCGCTGATTGCCCGGGGCGGCACCTATGCCCGGCTGCACCGGCTCCAGCTCGCCGACGACCGGGAGCCCGCTTCCGCGGCGCAGGCGTCGTGAGGCCCGACATTCCGGGCAAGACCTCGGGAATGACCTCGGCCGATGCGCCATCCGGCCGCCGCCTCGCCGAGGGCGTCGCCTTCGCGCTGCTGGCCATCAGCCTGTGGGGCGGCTGGTTCGTCATCACCCGCCGGACGGTGGGGGTGGGGGGCGTGCTCGGGCCCGCCGACCTCGTGGCTCTGCGCTTCGGCATCGGCGGGTGCCTGCTGCTGCCGGTGCTGCTGCTGCGCCGGCAGCGCCTCGACCGGAGGGCGCTCGTCGATGGGGCGTTCCTGTATGTGGCACAGGGCGCGCCCTTCGCGCTCCTGATCTCGATCGCCCTGCGCTATGCCCCCGCCGGCCACGGCGCGGCGCTGACGCCCGGCACGATGCCGCTCTTCGCCGCCCTTCTCGGCGCGCTGGTGCTTGGTGACCGGCCGGGGCGCCTCGCGCTCGCCGGCCTCGGGCTGATCGCCGCCGGGGCGCTCACCCTGGCGGGCGGCTTTCGCGATGCCGACGAGCTGTTCGGCTACGGCCTGCTCCTCACCGCGGCCTTCCTGTGGGCCGTCGGCACGGTGCGGATGCGCCGCTCGCGCCTCACGGCCCCGGAGGCGACGGCACTGATCTGCGTCGGCTCGCTCGTCACCTACATCCCGCTCTACCTCGCCTCCGGGCTCTCGCGCGTCTTGGAGGCACCGGCGGAGGAGGTGGCGATCCAGGCGGTCTATCAGGGCGTGATGGTGAGCGTCGTCGCGCTCATCGCCTTCAACCGCTCGCTCGCGCTGATCGGGCGGCGCACCCCGGCCTTCACCGCCCTGGTGCCGGTGATCGCGACCCTGCTGGCGATTCCGGTCCTCGGCGAGGTGCCGGACCCGCTCCATGTCGGGGCCATCCTGGCGATCGGGGCGGGGGTTCTGCTGACGACACGGGGGTGAGCCCGGTGCTGCCTTCGCTCAAGTGCCGCGCGGGCTTGTGAAACGAGAACCGGACGTCACCGTCCGGCTCCCGTCTCACTCCCGCCGCAGCAGCCGGTCCACCAGCAGGTCCGACCACAGCCCGGCGCGGAAGTCGCGCTTGAGCGCCACCGGATCGTAGACGTGCTCGACCCAGTCGAGGAAGCTCAGGCCCTTCGGCTCGCCCTCGGTGAGGTAGCGTTCGAAGAACGCGTCGAGGATGCCGGTCTTGGCGAAGCGGAAATGGCCGAACTTCGCCGAGAGCTGGCGCGCCGCCTCGCGCACCGGCCGGCCCTCGTGCAGGATCAGGTAGAGCGCGGCGGCCAGCCCCGCCCGGTCGGCGCCGGACTTGCAGTGCAGCACCGCCGGGTAGGCGAGGCCGGCGAAGAAATCCTTGGCGGCGAGCAGCGTCGCCCGGTCGGGCGCCTCGCGCGAGCGCATCACGAACTCGACGAGTTGCAGCCCCTCGCGCTCGCAGGCCTCGCGCTGGAGCTGCCAGGAGCCGTGCTCGCGCCCGCCGCGCAGCGAGATGATCGTGCGCACGCCCTGGCGGCGGAACCAGGCGAGATCGTGCGGCGCCGGCTGGGCCGAGCGCCAGACCATCCCGCGCCCGATCCGGTGGCGGTTGAGGTAGGCCAGCCGGATCACCCCGTGATCGATCAGCAGCATGTTGGCCCAGGCGCGCAGGCGCCCGCCCGGGCCGGCGATCGGCTGCTCCCAGCGGGCGATGCGGGCCATGCGGCGGGCGTAGCGGGTCTCGGGCGGAAGGAAGCGGTTGAGCACGAAGGGGCGGGCGCCTGGCTTTAAGAGAAAATACGCGATTCGCGTCACGCGCAGCGTGCCGCTCTATCAGCCGCGTGACCCGGCCGCAACGACGCCGCCGCAGATGAGCCGGCGCACAAGCCTGGCATTGCGCTTGCGACGTCTCCCCCGCATCGTGGGGACGCGATCCGTCGGCTAACAATCGAGGGGGAAGGCCGTGAGCACTCAGGTCGTCAGCATTCGCCGGGCCCGGGACCAGGATGCCGGGATGCTGTCGGAGATCTTCGACGCCGCCTGGCGCGAGGCCTATCAGGGCATCATCCCGGGCGTCGCCCTCGACCGGATGCTGGCCCGGCGCGGGCCGCGCTGGTGGCGCTCCACCATCGGCCGCAACCGGCCGCTGGTGGTGCTGGAACTGGGCGAGAGCGTCATCGGCTACGTCTCCTACGGCCGCTGCCGCGACCGGGGGCTGAAGGCCGAGGGCGAGATCGACGAGATCTATCTGGCGCCGACCTATCAGGGCCTCGGCTATGGCACCCGGCTGTTCCGGGCGGTGCGCAACGATCTCGCCGACCGCGACGTGCGCCGGGTCGCGGTGTGGTCGCTCGCGGAGAACGACCGGGCGCGGGACTTCTACGAGCGGATGGGTGGGCGCGTGGTGGCCGAGGCGACCGACCGCATCGCCGGCGCCGACCTGCACAAGGTCGCCTACTTGTTCGGCTGACGCAAGGAAGCGGCTCCCCGGCGGAGCGGTCCTGCCTCTTCGGTGATCACGGAGGCGGGCGGCTGCCCAATCTGCGGTCATCCACAGCAGCGGGCCCGGGGGCGCGAGGGACATTGCCCGTGGCCCGGCCGCCGCGGAACTTGTCCTCGACTGTCACGGCGACCGTTGCGTCCCGGCGCTTGTGCGGGCGCCCGCGTCCCTCTAAGTGCACCTCACGAAGCTCCCGCTGCGCTGACGCCGCCACGGCGAGCAACGGCGGCGACCGTGGAAGCTTCGTGAGAGACACTCAGGACCGCGCCATTCAGGGGCATTCGCGCCCTTGCAGGGAGTTTGCTCATGCGCCTCGATGCCATCTCCATCGGCAAGAACCCGCCCGAAGACGTCAACGTCGTCATCGAGGTTCCGGTCGGCGGCGAGCCGATCAAGTACGAGATGGACAAGGAGGCCGGGACGCTGATCGTCGACCGCTTCCTGTACACCGCGATGCATTATCCGGGGAATTACGGCTTCATTCCCCACACCCTGTCGGGCGACGGCGATCCGTGCGACGTGCTCGTCGCCAACACCCGGGCGATCGTCCCCGGCGCCGTGATGAGCGTGCGCCCGGTCGGCGTGCTGGTGATGGAGGACAATGCCGGCGAGGACGAGAAGATCATCGCCGTCCCGTCGCGCAACCTGACCAAGCGCTACGACCGGATCGAGAACTACACCGACCTGCCCGACATCACGATCCACCAGATCCAGCACTTCTTCGAGCACTACAAGGATCTCGAGCCCGGCAAGTGGGTCAAGATCGTGCGCTGGGGCGACAAGGCCGAGGCACATCGCCTGATCCTCGAGGGTATCGAGCGGGCCAAGAAGGCGGAGTGAGGGGCGGGCGCCCGCCCTTTCCCATCTGAAGACCAGGACGCGAACCCTCCCCCCTGCGGGGGAGGGTGGCAAGCGGAGCGAGCGCAGCGGGACGAAGTCCCGCCGAGAGGGGCAGCGCGACGCTGATCCAGGTGGCGCCCGTCGGAACGGGTCAATCACTTCCGGAAGCGTCGTCCCCTCTCCGGCCCTGCTTCGCAGGGCACCCTCCCCGCAGAGGCGGGAGGGTTGATGGCGATCACGGGGCACACCGCATCGCCCGCTCCATCGAGGTGATCTCGGCGATCTCGGCGCGCTGCCGCGCCGACAGGGGCACGTCGGCCTGATCGTCGTAGCGGCAGCCGGCATTGCCGAAGTTCCGGATCGCCTTGGCGGTCTTGAAGCAGTAGCCCGCCTCCTTGAAGATCATGTTCCGCTGATACCAGAACTCGTCGCAGGACTGCGCCAGGACGGGCGTTACGCCGGCCAGCAGCAGCAGGGCGGAGATCGCGGCTGTCTTCTTCATGAGTCGCACCTGTTTCCGAAGGGCCGAGGCGGGGCAGGACGAGGCGGCATCCGCCCGAGCGCTCGCGGGCGGGGATGCGCCCGCGAAGCGTGGATCCGGCCGTCAGGCCCGCGCTGCCGCGCCGGCCGACCGCGGCTTCTTCACCGCGTCGTTGTAGGGCGCGTTGTAGGCGCGGCGCACCGAGGCCCAGTAGGCCTCGCGCTCGCGGGCCGAGAGGCGGCCGAGCGCGGCGTTGAGCGCGGCCTCGCCGGCGGCTTCCAGCCCGCGCAGCTGGTCCGGGGTGACGTCGTGAACACTGGTCATGGTGGAGGGGTCCCGAGCCCGGTTGGGTTCGGCCGGCACCATGCCACAAGCACGGCGGTTCCGCACGCCTGCGCTTGTCCCGCGGCGGCATCGCCCTACAGCATTTTTCGACGAGAGCCGCCGATCACGCCGGCGGGGCAGGGGATCCGACGCGATGGTCAGGCGCTACCGCATCCTCGCCGACTACCATCAGTTCTACCTGTGGGACCACGGGGCAAGTCCCGACGCGCCGACGGACTTCACCGCCGCGGACGTCGCTCGCCGGATCAAGGCGGCGCCCTTCGTGGTCGTCGTCCAGCCCGAGCGGAACATGGAGGTGCCCGTCGAGGTCGAGGTCGTGCGGGACGCCCCGCCCCTCGATCTGGATCGCTGGGATCACGTCGCGGAAGCGAGCCTCGCCCTTCCCTCCGGGCGGCTGGAGATCCACGAATGCACGGGCGGGTCGGTCGACGTCGTCCCGGTGGCTCCCGGCATCTACCGGGTGAGAGCCGAGCATGGCGGCCTGGGAACGATCAGCCCGGACGGCCTCGACGGCCAGGACCGGTACCGGATCGTCCTGTGGCCGGCCCCCTTCGCGGAGGTGTCGGTCCTGAAGCAGTACGGCGCGTGAGGCACCCGCACCGATCGGCCGCCATACGAAAACAGGCGCGCGCGGCCGGGATGCTCAGCGCGCGCCGTTCCTCGACCCGGACAGGGCGGGATTGCGGTCGGCGGCCCGGGCGGCGCTCGGCGGCAGGCCGTCGGCCTCCTGCGGCCTGTCCCAGGCGGGAGGGGGCGTGCCGGGCTTCGCGCCCTCGCGATGCGCCTTGCCCCAGCCATAGCCCGCATTGACCCCGGCATAGAAGCCGGTGAAGTCCTCCGCCGCCGCCGGCCCGGAGAGGACACCCGCCAGGGCGGGACCGATCAGGACGGCGCACAAACGGAAAGGAGCGGTGGCCAGGGACCACCGCTCCGTCCGTGTCGATCGATCACTCGTGCGACAACGCACCGAGGATCAATCCACGTTGATGCTCTGAGCCTCGCGGCCCTTCATGCCCTCGACCACGCCCATGGTGACGGGCTGGCCCTCGGCGAGGGACTCGAGACCGGCGCGGGCGAGCGCCGAGCGGTGGATGAAGACATCCTTGCCGCCGTCATTCACCGAGACGAAGCCGAAGCCCTTGGCGGGATCGTACCACTTCACGGTGCCGCTCATCTCGGTCGACGGACCGGAGGCGAAGCGGCCACCGCCGCCACCGCGCTCGGGACGGTCGCCGAAGCCGCCGCCACCGAAGCCGCCGGCACGCGGCGGACGGGGATCGCGACGGACCGGAGCCTCGGCCGTGCTGGTGTCCACGCTGGTGATGTTGGTCACCTGCGGGCCCTTCTGGCCCTGCGCGGTCTGGACGGTCAGGCGGGTGCCCGGCATCAGATCGGCATGACCGGCCGCCTCGACGGCGCGGATGTGGAGGAAGGCGTCGCCCGAGCCGTCGCCGAGCTCGACGAAGCCGAAGCCCTTCTCCTTGTTGAACCACTTGACCGTCGCGTCACGCTCCGGCCCCGAGGGGGCAGCGCCACGCGGTCCGCCGCGGTCGAAGCCACCGCCGCCGCCGCCGAAGCCGCCGCCGCCGTAACCACCGCCGCCGCCACCACCGTAGCCGCCGCCACCGCCACCATAGCCACCGCCGTAGCTGCTGCCCTGCGGCGCCTGGTCAGGCCACCGCGGCTCGCTACCACCACCCTCGTCGAAGCCGCGACGGCGCGGCTCCCGGAAATCACGACCACGTCCCATTAGAAGCTCGCCAAAACGTAAAAACCGCCGACCACCCTTGTACCCCGGTGCGCTCTGTGCCTGACAGCCGACGCCTCGAGATCGTTCCATTCCCGGCTGCGGTGACCAAGATGACCGCCACACTCCTGACGCAACTCAGACCGCACCGCAAGGCGGATCTGCCACGTGTGGCGATGACGGGGGTTACTTTCTCACGTCGCGACGCGGATTGACAGCCCGATTCGGCATCTTTTCCCCGTGTCCATCGCGCATCACTGTGGCGTATAAGCACGGTCTCGCGCGCCGCGAGCCCGGCCCCGCGTGACACGGGCATAGGTCTAACACCTATGGGGCGCATCCGCGCGGGACCCTGCCGAGGCCGCGACGCGTTGCCTGTCCTGCTCCCTTGCACCACTTACCCGTGTTCCATCCGTCGAGGTCCCGATGCCGGCCCCCTTCCTTCGTCCGTCGCGCCGTCACGCCGATCTCGGCCCCGACTTCTACGACGTCGTCGCGCCCGCCCGTTTCCCGGCCCATATCCTGCGCCACCGCAACCAGCCCTGGGCCGAGCGGGTTGGCCTGGGCGCCCTCACGGACGAGGAGTGGCTCGCACATTTCGGCCAGTTCCAGCCCCTGCCCGGCAGCTTTCCCGAGCCGCTGGCTCTGCGCTACCACGGCCACCAGTTCCGCAGCTACAACCCGGATCTCGGCGACGGCCGCGGCTTCCTGTTCGCCCAACTGCACGACCTCCGGGACGGGCGCCTGCTCGACCTCGGCACGAAGGGCAGCGGCCAGACGCCGTGGTCGCGCACCGCCGACGGCCGCCTGACGCTCAAGGGCGGGGTGCGGGAGGTATTGGCGACCACGATGCTCGAGGCGCTCGGCGTCGAGACCTCGAAATCGTTCAGCCTGATCGAGACCGGGGAGGCGCTGGTCCGCGGCGACGAGCCGTCGCCGACCCGCTCGGCGGTGCTGGTGCGGCTCAGCCACTCGCACATCCGCATCGGCACGTTCCAGCGCTTCCGCGCCTATGACGACCGCGACAACCTGCTCCGGCTCCTCGACCACACGATCCGCACCTACCGTCCGGACACCTGGCGCGACGACCCGGCCGACCGGGCGGCGGCCTTCCTCGCCGATGTCTGCCGAAGGGTCGCCCGGATGGGCGCGCAGTGGATGGCGGCGGGCTTCGTCCACGGCGTGCTCAACACCGACAACATCAACGTGACCGGCGAGAGCTTCGATTACGGCCCCTGGCGCTTCGCTCCCGTCAACGACCCGGCCTTCACCGCCGCCTACTTCGACGAATACGGTCTCTACGCCTTCGGGCGCCAGCCGGAGGCCCTGGGGTGGAACCTGGCGCGGCTCGCCGAGTGCCTGCTGCCGCTCTCGGACGAGGCGCGGCTGGGGAGCGCCATGGACGCCTACGGCCCGGCCCTGCAGGAGGCCTTCGCGGGGGCGATCCTGCGCCGCCTCGGCCTCGCGGCGCCGGCGGACGAGACGGCGATGCACGCCCTCGTCGGCGCGTTCTGGGCCTTCCTGCAGCAGAGCCGGGCGCCGTTCGAGCAGGTCTTCTTCGACTGGTACGGCGGGCTGGCGAGCGAAGCGCGGGCGGCCCGCAGCCCGGCCGCGGCGCATTACACGGGTGAGGGCTTTTCCCGGATGC
Source organism: Methylobacterium sp. 174MFSha1.1 (assembly GCF_900116815.1). Lineage (NCBI taxonomy): Bacteria > Pseudomonadati > Pseudomonadota > Alphaproteobacteria > Hyphomicrobiales > Methylobacteriaceae > Methylobacterium > Methylobacterium sp. 174MFSha1.1. The sequence goes on from NZ_FPCB01000015.1 coordinate 113,602, forward strand.
GCCGGGCGCTCGAACCGCTCTCGCCCGATCCGGCGGCGCGGCTCGACCATCCGTACTTCGCGAAGGAGACGCCCTGCACGATGCTGATCGACGAGGTCGAGTCCCTGTGGGCGCCGATCGCGGCCGCCGACGACTGGTCGGCCTATCGCGCCAAGCTCGCGGCGATCGGCGAGATGGCGCAGGCCTACGGCACGGAACCCGCGGCCCCCTGAGGCCGGGGGGCCGGGCTCCCGCGGGGCTCGGGCCCGCTCAGCCCGACGCCGCGAAACAGGTGCCGGCCGAGGGGATCCATGCGGTAGCCCGTCACCTCGCGCCGCGCGACGACGAACACCGCCGAGTGGGCGATCGGCACCCACGGCACCTCGCGGGCGAAGATGGCTTGTGCCTGGACGTAGAGCGCGGCCCGGGCGGCCTGGTCGGGCAGGCGCCGGGCCCGGGTCACCAGGGCGTCGAAGGCGGGGTCGCACCAGCGGGCGACGTTGCTGCCGCCGGGCCGGGCAGGGATGCAGCCGAGCAGCACGCCGAGGAAATTGTCCGGGTCGCCGTTGTCGGCGGTCCAGCCGAACAGGGCCATCGCCGGCACGCCGGCCAGCATCTTGGCCCGGTAGGCGCTCCACTCATCGGTGAGGAGCCGCAGGCGCACGCCGATGCGGGCGAGGTCGGCCTGGATCATGTCGGCGACGCGCCGGCCGTTCGGATTGTAGGCCCGGCTCACCGGCGGGTACCACAGTTCGGCCTCGAAGCCCGAGGGGAAGCCCGCCTCGGCGAGCAGCTTCTGCGCCGCCGGCCGGTCGAGGGGCGGGTCCCGGAGCGTCGGGTCGTGGCCCCAGAGGTTCGGCGGCAGGGGCGAGCGGGCCGCGGTGCCGCCCGGGCCGTAGATCCCCTCGACGATCGCCGCCTTGTCGATCGCCATCGCGACGGCGCGGCGCACCCGCAGGTCGTCGAAGGGCGGTCTCAGCACGTTGAGGGCGAGGTAGCCGATGTTCAGCTCCTCCTCCCGCATCAGGATCAGCGCCGGATCGGCCCGGATGGAATCGAGGTCGGACGGGTTGGGGAAGGGCATCAGGTGGCATTCGCCGGCCCGCACCTTGGCCAGCCGCACCGCCGCGTTGGGGGTGATCGAGAAGACCAGGCTGTCGATCGCCGGGCGCCCGCCCCAGTAATCCGGAAACACGCGGTAGCGGAGCGCCACGTCGGGCTGGAACGCCACGAAGCTGAACGGTCCGGTGCCGATCGGCTCGCGGTCGAAGCGCTCCTGCTCGCCGGCCGCCAGGAGGGTTGCGGCGTATTCCGCCGACTGGACCGCCCCGAGGGTCATGGCGATGTTCGGCAGGAAGGTGGCGTCGGCCTCGCGCAGGCGGATGCGCACCGTGCGGGGGTCGAGCGCCTCGACCGCCTCGATCAGCTCGGGGAGACCGAGATCGCGAAAGTAGGCGTATTGCCCCCCGGACACCGCGTGGAACGGATGGTCCGCCCGCCATTGCCGGGTGATCGAGAACACCACGTCCTCGGCGGAAAGCGGCCGGGTCGGCTTGAACCGGGCGTTGCGATGGAAGGCGACGCCGGGCCGCAAGGTGAAGGTGTAGTCGCGCCCGTCCGGCGAGATCGTCCAGGATTCGGCGAGGCTCGGGCGGATCGTGGTGGTGCCGGGCTCGAACGCCGCCAGGGTGTCGAAGACCGGCCAGGCCGCATCCATCCCGGTCGTCGTGGTGACGAGCTGCGGGTTGAGCGATTCGGGATTGCCCTCGGAGCAGAAGACCAGGGTCCTGGCCGCGGCCGGCAGCGCGGCGAGGCAGAGAAGGACGGCGAAGAGGGCCGGTGCGGCGCGAAGGAGCGCCGGGGGCCGCCCCGCGGCCCGGCAGCGCGTGCCGCCTCGTCGTGTCCTGCCCGGCATCGCTCCCCCGCCTTCCGCCGCACCACGTCGTCTCGGAGCGGCACCCGGTCGCGGGCCGCTCCAGGTCCGAGCCCCGTCATCCCGGCCGAAGCGGTCCTCCGCCCGCCGGACGACACCCGCCGTGTCACTACACCACGGCAAGGAAAAAATCCCCAGTCGGCGCGGCGCCCTACTGCGCCGCCACGCGCGTCTCCGCGCCCGCTCGGGCAGGGGCCGGCCCGGGATCCGATTTGGCGAGGCGGGCCGGGAACTCGACCCGCACCACCGTGCCGCTGCCCTCCCGGCTCTCGACCGCGATGCGGCCCTGCAGCTGCCCGGTGACCAGGTTGTAGACGATGTGCATGCCCAGCCCCGAGCTGCCGCGGTGGCGGGCGGTGGTGAAGAACGGATCGAAGATCCGCTCGCGGTCCGCCGCCGCGATGCCGCGCCCGTCGTCGCGCACCTCGAGGCGGACCCAGGCGTCCTCCTGAGGCGGCGCGCCTTGAGACAGCGATCCTGGGGGCGCCGCGACCTGCGACACCGCGACGACGATGCGCCCCGGCTGTCCGTCCGCGAAGGCGTGCACCACCGCGTTCTTGACCAGGTTGGTGATGACCTGGGCGAGCGCGCCCGGATGGGTGTCGACCTCGAACTCCCCGCCGTCGATCCCGTCCCGGACCTCAGGCCCCTCCAGTTCGAGGCGGTGCCCGCCGCGGCGCAGGAGCGGCCCGAGGCTGCGCAGCAATTCCCCGAGCCACTCCCGCAAGGAGAAGCGGCGGTGCTCGTCGCTCACCCGGTCGACGGCGACCTGCTTGAAGCTGTGGACGAGGTCCGCCGCCCGGGCGAGGTTGGCGGTGAGCAGGTGCGAGCCCTCCTGCATCCGCTCGACGAAGTGGGACAGGCGCGAGCGCGAGAGCTGGCCGGTCTTCGCCAGCTCGCCGAAATCCCGCGCCTCGTCGCGCACCAGGGTCGCGGTGGTGAGCGCGATGCCGAGCGGCGTGTTGATCTCGTGCGCCACCCCGGCGACGAGCTGCCCGAGCGAGGCGAGCTTCTCGGCCTGGATCAGGTCGGACTGGGTCTGGCGCAATTCGGCGAGCGTCCGGTCGGCCTCCTCCTTCGCCCGGCGCAGGGCGCGCTCGCGCCGGCCGATCTCCTCGACGAACATCGCGGTGGCGCGCGCCATGTCGCCGAGCTCGTCGCGCCGGCGCCCGACCGCCTCGCCGACGTCGTCGCCGCCAAGATCCCCGCCCCGGACATCCCTGCCCCGGGCATCCTTGCCCCCGAAATCCTTGCTCCCGAGCACGCGCCGGGACGGATCGGCGGCGAGCGCCAGCATGCCGCGCTGGAGCTGGCGCAGCGGCCCGGTGATCGAGTGCGCCGCCGCGAGGCCGACCGTCGAGCCGACCACCAGGCCCGCGCCGGCGCCGACGAGCAGGAGGCGCAGGAGGAAGGTGCCGAGGCGGTCGGCATCGTCGATGAAGACCTCGTTGAGGCTGCGGGCGGTCTCGCCGATCACCGCCGCGAGGCCGTCCATCGCCGCGATGCCCTCGTTCTGCCGGCGCAGGCCCTCGACCGTGGTGCCGAGGCGCTCGCGCCAGCCGTCGATCGCATCGATCATCTCGCCCTGGATCAGCGGCGAGATCGGCAGGGCGGCGGCGGTCTCGGACAGGCGCCGCCCGTCCTCCAGCATCGCCGCCGCCGCCGGCACGTCGCGCCGGCGCAGGGCCTCGGCGGTGCGCTGGCCGAGCTTGAGGGTTTCCAGCGCGATGTTCTGGGTCGCCTGCTCAGTCTCGTTGGCCTGCACCGCGTAGGCGAGGAGCTGCGTGACCTCGTCGTGCAGGGCGCGCTGGGCCGAGCCGTCGATCTTGAGGATCCGCTCGCACCACTCGTCGAGGACGTTGACCGGGGAGGGGAGCGGCGCGTGCTCGGTCACCATGCCGCCCGCGGCCAGGGGGCGCGGCTCCTCGGACCCGCGCCAGGCCTCGTAGGCGGCGGTCAGGATCAGCAGCTCCTCCGCCTCGCGCTCGCGCCGGTCGCCCTTGAGCGCCGTCGCGAGGTCGCGGGCGGCGTTGCGCACTTGGACCATGGTGGACTGGACCATAGTGGACTGGACCATGGTGGACGGCACGCCGCCGGCACCTCCTCCTGCCGCCGTCCCTGCGCCTCGGGCGGCCTCGATCTCGGCCTGGGCCACCAGGCTGCGCAGCTCGTTGACGGCGCCGACCACGTCGCGGACCTGGCGCAGGGTGGCGGCCTTGTCGGTGAGGGAGACGACGAGGTCGGTGTTGGCGGCGCGCTGGCGGTCGCGGGCCTGGTCGGCGAGGCTCACCAGGGCGTCGGCGCGGGCGGCCATGTCGGCGATCAGCCCGTCGTTCTCCCGGGTGATCCGCACCAGGGCCTGCATCTGCTCGATCGAGTCCCGCAGCGCGTCGCGCGCCGCCTCGATGCGGGCCGCCTGATCCGGGGTGCGGGCGTAGCGGCGCAGGTCGTCGAGGGAGCCAGCCGACTCGGCCGTCAGGCGGGCGAAGCGCTCGGCGTGGTCGGTGCGCTCGGCCGGGCGCGCCGCCACGAACTCGTCGCGCACCGTCGTCGACAGGGTCAATGTGCGGTAGATCGCGCCGGCCAGCACCGCGCCGTCGCGGGCCTTCCCGGCCTGGTCGAGCAGGAGCCAGCCCGCGAGCGCGATCAGCGCCGCGATGGCGATCGGCAGACCGCCGACCAGGAAGATCTTGTGGCCGACCCGCATCGTGGTCCCGTTCCGCCGCGGGTGCCGACTATGCATTATTTCTCAAGGTCTGCCAGGGCCCTGGGACCTGCCGGATCCGGGCAGACCCGCCCGCCTCATCCCGGCATCGGCGGCCGCAGGATCGTCCGGCCGCGGGTCCCGGAGACCGGGCCAGGACTGCCTTTCATCGACCGGCGCTTCGTCGCCCGGCCCTCGGGGGCCTGCCGCCTCGGCCGGAGGGCGGGGACCGGTGCCGGGCTGGCCGGGATCAGGGGAGCCGGCCGGCAGCCGGTGCAGCGGCTCGGGTCCGCACCGAAGAGGGCGCGCAGCGCCTCCAGCCCGGCGGGATCGCCGGTGAGGAGCGCATCGAGGCGATCGGCGCTGAAATGCGGCATGACGGTCTCGCGGTCGGCGGCCTCGTCGCAGGGTGTCCGGCGTCATCCGACCGAGACCCGGCCGGGCATCCGGACGGGCAAGGCCGGGCGCAGCTCCTCGATCATCCGCACCGGCCGGCGCGGCGCGGCCCCCTGCGGGGCGCCCTCCGGCTGCAGGCAGGTGTCGGGCCGGAAGGGCCAGGCCGCCTCCGTGCAGGCGCGCCCGGCGGCCGGAGCCGTCGAGACCGGGAGCGCCCGCGGCGTCCCGGCGGGCGCCTCCACGGACATCTCGGCGGGGACCGCCTCGCGGGCATCCCCGGCCAGGTGCGCGGCCGTCGTCTTCGTCATCTCGACGACGCCGGCCGTCAGCATCGCACTCATCAGGATCACCCGCGCCACGATCATCTTCGCCTCCTCGCAACCCGTTATGTCCCGGGCTCTTGTGGGGGGCGGTATAGAGGCGTTGCATGTCCGCGATTTTGCGTCGGAGCGCCGATTCGGCCCAGTCGAAGCGGATCGTGTTTCGTCGGCAGCAGTCGACGAAACATTCGGCGTTGCAGCACTGATGTGAAAAATCCCCCTCTCCGGCGGGAGAGGGGGACGGACTTGCCGGAAGAAATTTGGTGCGATCGCAGGCCGCGAACCAATCGATCGTCTCAGATCAATCGGTCGCGAACCGGTCCGATCGGATCACTCGGCCGGATGCTGCTCGGCGGTGAAGTGGCCGCACCAATCCTGGCCGGCGACGACCGGCCACAGGCCGTGGCCCTGCGGCTCCGGCTGGCTGACCGGGGGGTTGTAGCGGCACAGGCCCTGGTCGCCGGTGGCGGCGGCGCCGTTGAGCTTGTGGTCGTCGAAGTAGCGGCAGCTGTTGCAGGCCGCGCCCTGGGTGGTCGCCATCGTGGTCTCTCCCGTCCGGTGAGCCGTCGCCCGGCCCCGTCAGTTGCTAATTAGAACAACTCAAAACTGGAGGCAAGAGGGAGCCGAGGGAAAGGGCATCCGGGGCGAGAGGCAGCTGGGAAGAATCTCCGGGCCGCGGTCCCGCGGGCCGGGACGGTGGGGCTGGCGCCCGGCCCTCCTCGCCGTCTTCCTGCCGCTCCATCTTCCTGCCGACATGCGCCGCGATGAGGCGGATCTGCGGGGTGCTGCGGCGACGCCCCTCGAAAGGCACCTTCCATTCGCCGTCGTCCGCCCTCGGCGCCGACGGCGCAGCCGCCCCCGATTCGCGGGTCGCCCGGGCAGACCGGACGCCTCGCCTCCACAGCGGAGTCCGGATCCCCCCGGACGCAGCCGCCCCCGAGCCGTCCGGGACGGCCGCAGAAATCCTCCAAACACCATAATCATACCGACCCTGCCGGATCGGCACATCATCGGCGTCGATCTACATTTCCGTCGTTTATAAGAGATTTGCCCGATAAAATTATACCAATCCGTGATTATACTCAGATCGGATCGATCCGTACTCTAATATTTATATTTTGTTAGAGCTTCAATGCGGCGCAAGTAATCGTATCGAACCCGCTTGTTAGTTCTTGGAGATTTTGTTAGCGCATAGGTCACAACTAAGATGTGGCACAGTCACAATGTGGTGATTCTGCCACATTCTCCCGTCAAGGCGGCGTCCGGCGCTTGTTAGTGCTTGGAGGAGATTGATCAACTCGGCGTCATGAAAGATTGTTCCGTCGCACCGCATGAAGTCAGGTGCGGTTCGGCCGAACCTGTGCGGCGGCCGAATCTTCGGGGGCATAAGAGGGACATGGTCTCGAGGCCGAAAAGGTCTTCGGAACAGAGTCGTTCACCCCTTTCGGGTCCGAAATCTTGGAGGTCTCCATGAAGCTCGTTAAGAGCCTTCTTCTCGGGTCGGCCGCTGGCCTGACCGTTGTTGCCGCTGCCCAAGCCGCCGATCTGCCGATCAAGAAGGCTGTGCCCGTCGAGTACGTCCGCGTCTGCTCGACCCACGGCGCCGGCTTCTTCTACATCCCGGGTACCGACACCTGCCTGCGCGTCTCCGGTCGCGCCCGGTTCCAAGCCACGTACCTGCAGAGCTACACCCGCGGCACCAACAACAACGGCGGTGACCTGACGGGCTACCAGGGCCTCGGCCGTCTGAACCTCGACGCCCGCACGGCGACCGGCTACGGCACCCTGCGCGCCTTCGTCCGCTTCGACCTGTCCTACGGCACCGGTCCGTTCCTCGCGTCCGGCACCGCCCGTAACGCCGGCACCGGCTTCCCGGCCTTCGGCGTCGACACGTTCGGCCGCGTGACCAACGGCGTCAGCCTCGACAAGGCGTTCATCCAGTTCGCCGGCTTCACCGCCGGTCGCGCCGCCTCGTTCTTCGACTTCTACGCCCACGACCTCGAGTTCATCGCGTCGTCGCTCGGCTCCGACATCTCCTCGACCAACCTGCTCGCCTACACGGCGACCTTCGGTCAGGGCTTCTCGGCCACGCTGTCGATGGAAGACCCGCTGCTCCGCAAGACCCCGATCTACGGCAGCGGCTCGGCCGGCTCCAACTTCACCGGCTACCAGATCTTCGTTCCCGGCTCGGGCAACTTCACCCCGGTGCTGGGCACCAACGCCTTCGGCCAGCCGGTCATCGCCGACTACGACGTGATCCAGCGTCAGCGTCTGCCCGACTTCGTCGGCGCGCTCCGCTACGACGCCGCCTGGGGTTCGGCCCAGATCTCGGCCGCCGTGCACGAGATCAACGCCGCCAACGCCAACCAGGTGCGTTCGTTCGGTGGCTTCTCGACCGTCGGCGCCGTGGCTCCCCGCCCGAACAGCGAGTACGGCTGGGCCGTGCAGGGTGGTCTGAAGATCAACCTGCCCTTCATCGCCGCCGGCGACCTGCTCTACCTGCAGGGCTCCTACGGCGAGGGCGCCATCCGCTACACCGGCTACAACGCCTGGCTCGGCGGCTACACCAACTTCGCCACGCTCGCCGCCGGCACCTCGCTCGGCACCTCGCTGGTCGACGCGGTCATCAATCCGGTGAACGGCAAGGCCGACCTGTCGACCTCGTGGACCGTCGTCGCGTCCTACCTGCACTACTGGACCCCCGAGTGGCGTTCGGCGGTGTTCGGCAGCTACGGCGAGATGTCCTACGGCAAGGCCAGCCGCGCCAATCTCGGCCTCGTGAACCAGATCAGCGGCTTCGCCACCTCGTCGCTGCCGAGCCCGTTCGCTCCGGGCTACGCGTTCTCGAACCAGATCCGCGACACCAACCAGCTCATCGTCGGTGCCAACCTGATCTGGTCGCCGGTGCGTGACCTCGACATCGGTCTGGAGGGCAACTACGCCCGCCTCGCGACCCAGAGCGGCCGCGTGATCGACCAGAACAAGGCCCCGGGCCTGAGCGCGGCCAACGTCGCCAGCGTCGTGAACGGCGTGCCGTTCACCGCCGCCGGCGTCGCCCTGCCGACCACCAACGCCACGGACACGTTCCAGATCCGCATGCGCGTCCAGCGCGACTTCTAAGATCTCGGAAGTCCAGATATCGGGGGTCCCGGCGCGAGCCGGGGCCCCTTTTTCGTTGCCCGGACACCGGGACAAGAAACGAGACACCGGGACAAGAAAAAAGGCGCACTCGGGGAGTGCGCCTCGCAGGTGCCCTGGGTCTCGAAACTCAGGATGCTTTTTTCTAGCAGCATCCGAAGATCACTTCAACTGTCAGATCTCGTTTTACATCCGCCGTCTCAATAAAAATTCCTATCCGGCAAGCACTAACAATGTCAGGCTTCGAACGTCGACGACGGGAGACGACCGGCGGCCCGCGATCCGGCCGGCCGAGGGGGCGCAGCCGTTCCCGCATCGGCGATCGCCGGCTCCTCGCGGCCGGTCGTTCAGGCCCGCTGCTCCTTCAGGCGGCGGACGCAGCGGCTGTAATATTGCGGCCAGCGCGGCCCCTGTGCCGCCTTGTCGGGCGGCGTCAGGGCGCGCCACTCGGCGCCGCACCGGCGCTGGCGCTCGCGGGCGGCGAGGCTGCGCGGGCTCGGCTCCCGGCGCGGCGCGACGTCCGGGCCTGAGGCCGTCTGGCCGAGAACCGCGGCGGGCGCGACGACGAGGAGAGTCGCCAGGCAGGCGCGAAGGAGGGGAGAGGGCAGGCTCATCGGGAGGCTCGCGGGCAGGCGCGCCGCCGGATCGGCCGGCGCGGGACCGACACTGCCACAGCCTGACGCAAGGGCAAGGCAATTGGGTGTCGGTCTCGGGCGAGGACGACAAGCGGAGATGACGGGCAGGGTCTCGCCGATCCGGGCCGCGACACCGGTGCACGACCGCCGCGAGAACACCGATTGAGACAACCTTCACCCTGTACAGGGCGGGCCCGGGCCTGTTTACCTCTCCGGGACGCCCGATGCGCGACGGACGCGCCCCGTCCCCGCCGTGCCAGAAGGACCAGCCGCATGTCGGCCGTGACGACGACGCCGATCGACCTCTACTACTGGACGACGCCGAACGGCTGGAAAGCCTCGATCATGCTCGAGGAATGCGGCCTGCCGTACCGCATGGTGCCGGTCAACATCGGCAAGGGTGCGCAAGGAGCGCCCGACTTCCTGGCGGTGTCGCCGCACGGCAAGATCCCGGTCATCGTCGACCCGGACGGGCCCGGCGGCACGCCGATCACGGTGTTCGAGTCGAACGCGATCCTGCAATATCTCGGCCGCAAGACCGGTCTGTTCTACCCCGCCGAGGAGCGGGCGCGCATCGCGGTCGACATCTGGCTGTTCTGGCAGGCGGCGAATTTCGGCCCGGCCCTCGGCCAGACCCACCATTTCCGCATCTACGCCTCGGAGAAGATCCCCTACGCGATCGAGCGCTTCACCGCCATGACGACGAAGCTCTACGCCACGCTCGACGCGCAGCTCGGCCGCCATCCTCACGTCGCGGGCGAGGACTACACCATCGCCGACATCGCGATCCTGCCCTGGGCCAAGCTCTGGGAGCGCCAGGGCCAGGACATCGCCGCCTTCCCGAACGTCGCCGCCTGGATCGACCGGATGAAGGCCCGGCCGGGGGTCCTGCGCGGCTTCCGGCTCAAGCCGGACCCGGAGGAGGGGCCGGGGCCGGGCCGGTAATCCTGTTTCACCATCCACCACGTGGTGGATGGTGAAACAGGCGAATCAGTTCGCCGCGGGCTTCGCCTTCGGGGCGGCGTGGACGGCCGGCACGGCCTGCGCGAACTCGTCGGGCGCCTTGGTCCAGGTCTGCGAGCCGCACAGGATCTTCAGCATGCAGCCCGAGATCGCGAGCTCGCTCGCGCTCGCGCGGTTGATCGAGACGTCGTAGAGCTTGCCTTCCTCGGCATTGTAGATCTGGCCCTTGTAGGCGCCGTCCTCGGGCTTGAGGCTGTCCATCAGGGTCAGGCCGATCACCGGGCGGGCGCGCTTCTTCGGGTCGGGATTCTTGATGTCGGTGCGCGGCTGGCCCTGGTCGTTGAGGGGCGTCTTCAGCCACACCACCTTGCCGCAGGCATGGGCGGCGCCCGGACCGCACTTCTCGATCTTGATCTTGGCCCGGCCGTCCTCGGTGAGCCAGGTCCCCGACGGATCGCCCGCGGGCGCCGCGGCGGCGGCACCGGCCGAGAGGAGGGAAGCGGCGAGGGTCGGGATCAGGATCGAGCGCATGCAGGAAGCTCCTGGCTGTCCGCGGCCCACGCAGGGCGCCGGCGGCGGAAGGCTTGAGGGACGCCGCCACGGGCGACCCGGGCAGCGTGGCCGAAAGGTCACGTTGGATTCAGCAAGCCCGATCTTTGGGGCGATTTTTCGGCCGTGTTGCGGCACTGCCGCATCCGGCGGCGCGCTCGCGCCGCCTTCGGCGCTTGAGGGAGGCGGGGCCCACGGTTATAAGCCCGGCGCCGGACGTCCGCTCACGGACCCGGCGCGCGGGCGCTCGCGCCCGGCTTGAGAGCCGGACTTCCCGGGTTCGATCCTGCAAGGTCTCATCCTGCGAGGCTTGATCCTGAAAGGTCCGGTGCCGCGCGGCATCCCACCGCCCACGCCACCGCTATTCTTCGAACGGACGTCCCATGGCCACCGAGCGCACCTTCTCCATCCTGAAGCCCGACGCCACCGCCCGGAACCTCACCGGCGCGGTCAACGCCGTGATCGAGGAGGCGGGCCTGCGCATCGTCGCCCAGCGCCGCATCCGCATGTCCGACGCCCAGGCGAAGAAGTTCTACGAGGTCCATGCCGAGCGCCCGTTCTACGGCGAGCTCGTCGAGTTCATGACCTCGGGCCCGGTCGTGGTCCAGGTGCTCGAGGGCGAGAACGCCGTCGCCAAGTACCGTGAGGTGATGGGCGCCACCAACCCGGCCCAGGCCGCCGAGGGCACCATCCGCCAGAAGTTCGCGAAGTCGGTCGGCGAGAACACCGTCCACGGCTCCGACAGCCTCGAGAACGCCGGCATCGAGATCAAGCAGTTCTTCGACGACAAGGACATCGTCGGCTAACCGGTTTCCCCGCCAGGGAAACACCGATAGGCTGATAGCCCTCGCCGCCCCGCGGCGGGGGCTTTTTCGATGGGGGACGAAGCGGTGACGGCGCAGCCACGGATCGAGCGGACGACCTCCACCTGCCCGCACGACTGCCCGTCGGTCTGTGCCCTCGAGGTCGAGGTGATCGACGGCGCCACGATCGGCCGGGTGCGGGGTAATCCGCGCCACAGCTACACGGCGGGCGTCGTCTGCGCCAAGGTCGCGCGCTACGCCGAGCGCATCCACCATCCCGACCGGCTGACCCAACCCCTCATCCGCACCGGCCCGAAGGGCTCCGAACAGTTCGCGCCGATCGGTTGGGACGAGGCGCTCGACCGCGTGGCGGAGGCGTTCCGCGAGGCGGAAGCCGCGCACGGGCCGGAGGCGGTCTGGCCGTACTACTATGCCGGCACGATGGGGCTGGTGATGCGCGACGGCATCAACCGCCTGCGCCACGCCAAGGGCTATTCGGGCCAGTACTCGACCATCTGCACCACGCTCGCCTGGTCGGGCTACATCGCCGGCACCGGCCGCCTCGGCGGCGTCGATCCGCGCGAGATCGCCGAGAGCGACTGCGTGGTGATCTGGGGCACCAACCCGGTGCACACCCAGGTCAACCTGATGACCCACGTCCAGGCCGCCCGCAAGAACCGGGGTGCCAAGGTGGTCGTGGTCGACATCTACGACAACCCGACCATGAAGCAGGCGGACCTCGCCCTGCTGCTGCGGCCGGGCACCGACGGGGCGCTCGCCTGCGCGGTGATGCACGTGCTGTTCCGCGATGGGCTGGCCGACCGCGACTACATGGCCCGCTTCACCGACTGCCCGGAGGAGCTGGAGGCGCATCTGAAGAGCCGCGATCCCGCATGGGCCGCGGCGATCACCGGCCTGACCGTCGAGGAGATCGAGCGTTTCGCCCATCTGGTGGGTGAAACCAAAAACACCTTCTTCCGCCTCGGCTACGGCTTTGCCCGCAGCCGCAACGGTGCGGCCAACATGCACGCCGCGCTCTGCATCCCGGCGGTGACCGGCGCCTGGCAGCATCGCGGCGGCGGCGCCTTCCACTCGAACAGCGGCGTGTTCGGCCTCAACAAGCGGTTGATCGAGGGGCTCGACGTCGTCCGCCCCGGCACCCGCATGCTCGACCAGTCGCAGATCGGCCGGGTGCTGACCGGCGACGCAGAGGCCCTGCGCCACGGCCCGCCGGTGACCGCGATGCTGATCCAGAACACCAACCCGGTCTCGGTCGCACCGGAGCAGGAGCTGGTGAAGCAGGGATTCGCCCGCGAGGACCTGTTCGTCTGCGTCCACGAGCAGTTCATGACCGAGACCGCCCGCATGGCCGATCTCGTCCTGCCCGCCACGATGTTCCTGGAGCACGACGACCTCTATACCGGCGGCGGCCAGCAGCACATCCAGCTCGGCCTGAAGCGCATCGCGCCGCCGGCCCTCTGCCGCTCGAACCACGAGGTGATCACGGCCTTGGCCGAGCGCCTCGGCGCCGAGCATCCGGGTTTCGCCATGAGCCCGCGCGAGCTGATCGACGCCACCCTCAAGGCGTCGCGCCGCGGCAGCCTGGCGGAGATGGAGAGGGAGGGCTTCCTCGACGTGCAGCCCGCCTTCGACCGCGCCCACTTCCTCGACGGCTTCGCCTATCCGGACCGGCGCTTCCGCTTCAAGCCGGACTGGGCGAGCGTACCGGTCGCCAAGGACGGGCCGCGCGGGCCCATGATGCCGCCGCTCCCCGACCACTGGGAGGCGCCGCTCATGAGCGCGACGCCCGACCACCCGTTCCGCCTCGCCACCAGCCCGGCGCGCAACTTCCTCAATTCGAGCTTCACCGAGACCCCGACCTCGCTCGCCAAGGAGCGGCACCCGACGGTGATGATCCACCCGGAGGATGCCGGGCCGCTCGGGATCGGGGAGGGCGCCTGGGTGCGCCTGTCGAACGAGCGCGGCGCCGTGACGCTCAGGGCGACGCTGTTCTCCGGCCTGCGCCGCGGGGTGCTGATCGCCGAGTCGATCTGGCCCAACGACGCCTATCCGGACGGGCGCGGCATCAACACCCTGACTGGGGCCGACGCGCCGGCCCCGTTCGGCGGCGCCGCCTTCCACGACAACCATGTGGCGATCGCGGCCCTGCCGCTCTAGCGGAGTTTCGTCCCTGGTGTGGCCCGCCCGCCCTTGTGCGGGCGGGGAGTTTCGGCGTCCAACGGTCGAGCTTGACGACAAGCAGCCCAACGGACCTCACTTCCCATGCGTCTCCGCACCTTCCTCGCCGCCGGCTTCCTCGCGCTCGGCGCTACCGCGGCTCTTGCCGGCGCCTCCTCGTCGCAGCTCGAGGCCTACCAGCCCGATCCGTCGCTGCGCAGCGCGCCGACCTCGGAGCTCGAGACCCGGGTGCGCCGCGCCTGCGCCGTCGTCCAGGCCCGGATGCAGAACGCCGCCGAGACCAGCTTCGAGCGCCCCTGCGGCTGCTACGCCCGCACCACCCTGCGCGCCCTCGACGCCTCCGAGATCCAGGCCTACCGCACCACCGGCTACTTCAACGATTCGGCCCGCGCCAAGGCGCTCGGCGCCATCGACAGCTGCAAGCTGCAGCGGCCGGTCTGAGCGCATCCTTCTTACGCGACAGCATTGCCTCCCTCCGTGTCATCCCGGGGCCGCGCAGCGGAACCCGGGATCCATAACCGCTGACGATCCAGAACCCGGCGGAACGCAATCAGCCTCATTCTTTCGACCTCAGCGGTTATGGATCCCGGGTTCTCGCCTTTCGGCGAGCCCCGGGATGACCTGGAGAGGCGGCAACGTGAGAGCCGGCTCGGCTCACCCTCCTACGCCCCTTCTTCCCTACAACCGTGCCCGCGCGCTGCGCGGCGTCGACAGCAGCAGGTGCGTCTCCGACGTGGTCACGCCCGGCACGAGGCGCACCCGCCGCAGCATCTCGTCCAGCTCCGGCAGGCTGCCGGCGGCGACCTCCACGACGATGTCCCAGGTGCCGACCGTCGTGTGGACCGCGGTGATCTCGGCAAAGCCCTTGAGCGCGTCGATCACGTCGCCGGCCTTGCGCCCCTCGACCGCGACGAGGGTGATCGCCCGCACCGCCGCCGGCATCGCGTCGGCGCGCAGCACCACCGTGTAGCCGACGATCTCGCCGTCGCGCTCGAGCCGGTCGAGCCGCGCCCGCACCGTGGCGCGCGACACCTTCAGCAGCACCGCGAGCTCCGAAACCGGGCGCCGGCAATCGTGCCGCAGCAGGGTGACGAGGTTCTGGTCGAGGACGTCCATGTCGACACTCTGCGCAATGGCGCTTGCCAGAATGCGCGATCCGGCTGGAAAATCGACCGGTTTCCCGTGTTCAGAGTGACGCGGACGCGCGCTACCGTCGAGCCTGTTCGGAAGACGGGAGCGGGCGGGTGGCGGCAAGACATCAGGGGGCGGCAAGACATCGCGTGGCGGGCACGCATCCTGAGAGATGCGTCCTGGTCGGGGCGCCGGTGCAGTCGGGCACCGACCGGCTCGGCTGCGACATGGGGCCGAGCGCCTACCGGGCGGCGGGCCTCGTCGAGGCGATCCGCGACCTCGGCCTGACCGTCGAGGATGCCGGCGCGGTCGCGCCGCTGCCCTTCGCGAGCTCGGCCCATCCGAACCGGGCGATCCGCCACCTCGCCGAGACGGCGGGCTGGACGCTGGCGCTGACCGAGGCCGCCTTCCGGCACAGCGCCGAGGCGCGGCCGATCTTCCTCGGCGGCGACCACAGCCTTTCGGCCGGCACCGTGGCGGGCATGGCGCGGCGGGCGGACATCGAAGGACGACCGCTGTTCCTGCTCTGGCTCGACGCGCATGCCGACCTCCACACCCTCGACACGACGACGAGCGGCAACCTGCACGGCGTGCCGCTGGCCTACCTCACCGGGCGGCCGGGGTTTTCCGGCTATTTCCCGCCGCTGGAAGCCGCGCTCGATCCCGCCCGGATCTGCATGGTCGGCCTGCGCAGCGTCGATCCGGCGGAGCGCGGGGCGCTGGCCGAGAGCGGCGCCCGGGTCCACGACATGCGCGACATCGACGAGACCGGGATCGTCGCCCCCTTGCGCGACTTCCTGCGCGAAGTGAGTGCGGCCGACGGCCTGCTCCATGTCAGCCTCGACGTCGATTTCCTCGACCCCGGCATCGCCCCGGGGGTCGGCACCACGGTGCCGGGCGGGGCCACCTTCCGGGAGGCCCACCTGATCATGGAGCTGCTGCACGATTCCGGCCTGGTGCGGAGCCTCGACCTCGTCGAGCTCAACCCCTTCCTCGACGAGCGCGGCCGCACCGCCCTGCTGATGACGGACCTCGCCGCCAGCCTCTTCGGCCGCCGCATCCTCGACCGACCGACACGGAGCTTCTAGATGCCGGCCCTCAACGTCGTCCCCTTCGTTAGCGTCGACAACATGATGCGCCTCGTCCACGCGGTCGGCATCGAGGCGCTGCTCATCCGCCTCGCCGCGGCCATCGCGGAGGATTTCTCCCGCTGGGACGCCTTCCACAAGACGCCCCGGATCGCCGCCCACAGCGCTGAGGGCGTCATCGAGCTGATGCCGACGAGCGACGGCCGCACCTACGGCTTCAAATACGTCAACGGCCATCCGAAGAACGCCGCCGGCGGGCGCCAGACCGTCACCGCCTTCGGGGTGCTGGCCGATGTCGGCAACGGCTATCCGGTGCTGATCACCGAGATGACCCTGCTCACCGCTCTTCGCACCGCCGCCACCTCGGCGCTGGCCGCGACAGCCCTCGCGCGGCCGGAATCGCGCACCATGGCGCTGATCGGCAACGGCGCCCAGGCCGAGTTCCAGGCACTGGCCTTCCGGGCGCTCCTCGGGGTCGATCGCGTGCGCCTCCACGACATCGACCCGGCGGCGACCGCCAAGTGCCGGCGCAACCTCGCGCGCTTCGGCTTCGACCTCACCGCCTGCGCCAGCACCGCCGAGGCGGTGCGCGGGGCCGACATCGTCACCACGGTGACGGCGGACAAGCGCAACGCCGTGATCCTCGGCGACAACCTGGTCGGGGAGGGGATGCACATCAACGCCGTCGGCGGGGACTGCCCGGGCAAGACCGAGCTGGCGCCGGAGGCCTTGCGCCGCGCCGCCCTCTTCGTCGAGTACGAGCCGCAGACCCGCATCGAGGGCGAGATCCAGCAGCTGGCGCCGGACCATCCGGTGACCGAGCTGTGGCGCGTTCTGGCGGGGGAGGCGGCCGGCCGCACCGACGCGCGCCAGATCACCGTGTTCGACTCCGTCGGCTTCGCGATCGAGGACTTTTCCGCACTCCGCACCGTGCGCGACCTCCTGGCCGAGCATCCCTACTACGAGGACCTCGACCTCTTGGCCGATCCGGACGATCCGCGCGACCTCTTCGGCATGCTGCTGCGGGCGGAGCCGCCGCGCCTCGTCGCCTGACGCCTGACGCCTCGCGGGGCATCGCCGCCCCGCGGATGCATACTTCCGAAGTCACGTCCCGGCACCCCACTGAACTTGCCGCGTCTTCCGGGCACGATGAGCGGTGCGCGCCCGTCAGCGTATTCTGGCGCGGTCCGGCCCTCACCTTCGCGACGATCATCGATGCCGTCGAGCGTCGACGGCGTCGTGTGGGAGAGCAGAACTTTTTCTAAACGCCGCTCCCCTTGGTCAAAGTCGCCTCCAAACGTGTCGTCCGCCAGTCATGCCGTCCCGTCGCCGCAGCCACGGAGCCCTTGCCGGCTCGTCATGCACAGGGCTTCCCCAGCGAAATTACCTACGCAGTTTTCCAGGCCGCTGCGTAAGGCTTTGTCAATGATCCACTTTCCGGAACCGCATTGGTTAACGACCCGTCAAGTGTTCGCCCGCACGTCTCGACACGTTTTGAAACATCTGGCATCTCAAGACTGCGAACGGGGCGCGAAACCAGCCCCGGACTTGAGGACAGCCCCGATGAAGACCCTCGACCTGAAGACTCTCGGCACCATCGCTGGCGGTACCATCTGCGCCCCAGTCTGCCCGCCCCCGGCCCCCGCCTGCCCCCCGCCGGCCCCGTCCTGCGGCAGCTCCAAGTCCAAGAAGCACTGCTGATCGCCGCCGCGTCGGCCCGACTTCGATCAACAGAAGACGACCAGGAGAGACCATCATGAAGAAGCTCGACCTCAAGACCCTCGGCACCGTCGCCGGCGGCACCATCTGCGCCCCGGTCTGCCCGCCCCCGGCCCCCGCCTGCCCCCCGCCGGCCCCGTCCTGCGGCAGCAGCAAGTCCAAGAAGCACTGCTGATCGCTCCCGCATCAGCCCGACGGCGACCATCCAAAGACAGACAGGAGAGACCATCATGAAGAAGCTCGACCTCAAGACCCTCGGCACCGTCGCTGGCGGCACGATCTGCGCCCCGGTCTGCCCGCCCCCGGCCCCCGCCTGCCCGCCGCCGGCCCCGTCCTGCGGCAGCAGCAAGTCCAAGAAGCACGGCTGAGCCGCCGACCGCGGACCCGTGCGGGGCTGTTGCTTGAGAGGGATTGAGGTCTGATGAGGACGGCCCCGCACATCCCCTGGACCACCGCGCGGCTGGCGAGCCTGCCGCTCACCTGGCGACGGCGCGCCCTGCGCGCCCTCGTCACGGTCCGCCGCCTCCTGACCGGGGACAAGGGCGACGGCTTCGCGGCGACCTTCGAGAGCGTGCTGCGGCTGCCGCGCCGCGAGGCCCTGCGCCTGTCGCGCGAGGCCGCCCATCACGACGTAGCCTCCGAGATCGAGTGGTGCGCCCTGCACAGGCGCCCGATCGCGGCGATCCAGCGCGATATCGCGCGGGTGCGGGTCGCCGATCCGGCGGTGATGGAGCGCGTCGCCGCCACCGGCCGGCCGGTGATCCTCGCGCCCCTCCACATGGGCGCCTACGTGCTCGGCCTCGCCGCCCTGATGACCCGCTACTTCCCGGGCCGGCCGATGCTGGTCCTGCGCCAGCGCGACGACATGGCGATGGAGACGGAAGTGATCGAGCGCCTGCGCGAGGTCGACGTCGACGTGCGCTTCCTGAACGTCAGCCAGCGGGCCGACTTCCTGTCCGCGGTGCGCTTCGCCCAGAAGGGCGCGGTGATCGTGGTGTTCTGCGACCTCGACCCCTCCTACGGGGCGCCGGCCGAGATGCCGATGTTCGGGCTTCCCTTCCGGTTCGCCTTCGGTACCGACACCCTGGCGCGGCTCACCGGCGCGACCGTGGTGCCGCTCGCCACCACCATGGACGACCACGGCGACACGATCGGCCTCGGCCAGCCCTTCGAGGTGCGCGGAACCGCGTCCGAGGAGCGGGCGCACGTCGCCGGCATCATGCGCCGGCACATCCAGGCCGCCATCGCGGCCCGGCCGGAGCAGTGGCATCTCTGGCCGATGCTCGCCGATTATTTACCCTCCTCTGCGACGGTGCAGGACAACTCTCCGGCAGGCGGGGAGGCGCCGCGCGACCTCGCGGCGTAAGGTCTCGCGAGCGGACGGTCGATGAGCGAACCCGCGGCGCCTCCCCCCGCGGAGGCCAGTTTCCAGCGCCGGCGGCTCACCGGCAGCGTCCATCTCCAGCACGACCGCGGCAGCGTCTGGATGGCGTGGTTCTTCGGCGCCATCATCGTCGTCATCGTGGCGAGCCTGTTCCTCGGCCGCCTCGCCCGCTCCGAAGCGGTGCGCGGCTACGTCTCGGCCGCCTCGGGCCTCACCCGCCTCGACGCCCAGGCCGCCGGCATCGTCCGGGAGATCGCCGTCAAGCAGGGCGACACCGTCAGCCGCGGCCAGCGCCTGATGCAGGTGCAGTTGCGCGAGCAGACGACGGGCGGCGTCTCGACCGTCGGGGCGACCCTGCGCAGCCTGCAGGAGCGGCGCACCAGCCTGTCCGCCGAGCAGGCGCGCCTCTCGGTCTATCTCGACTCGACCCGCGGCGACCGCAGCGAGACCGAGCGCAACGTCACGGCGGTGCTGCGCGCCCTCGACGACCAGGAGCGCACCCTCAAGGAGGGGCTGGCCCAGCAGGAGGAGATGGTCGCCCGCGTCGAGGCCTATCTCAAACAGGGTTACGCCACCCGCGAGACCCTCAACGGCCAGCGCCGCGCCGCCCTCGACTACGCCCGCCAGATCGCCGAACTGCGCGCCCGCCGGGCCGAGTTGCGCCAGAGCACCTCCGAGCGCCTGCGGGCGCAGCGCACCGGCGACACCGAGAAGGCGGCCCAGCTCGCCACCACCCGCAACGAATTGAGCGCCATCGAGGCGCAGATCACCGCCCTCGGCGCCCAGTCGCGCATCGACGTGGTGGCCCCCACCGACGGCGAGGTCGCCGGCCTCTACGTCCAGCCCGGCGATTCGGTCACCGCCGACCAGGTGGTGGCGATCCTCGGCGACACGCGGGCCGATCCGCTGGTCGTGCTCGAAGTGCCGGCCCGCGCGATCGGGCTCGCCAAGGTCGGCCAGGAGGTGGTGCTGAAATACGACGCCTTCCCGTTCAAGACCTTCGGCATCGCCAAGGGCACGATCACGGTGATCTCCGGCACCCCGTTGCGCAACCCGATGCTGGCCTCGGCCGAAGAGGGCGGGGGCGATGCGGCGGCGGCGGCTTCGCGCCAATCCGTCTACCGGGTCGAGGTGAGGCCCGAGTCGCGCACCATGCGCGCCTACGGCACCGACGAGCCGATCCGCATCGGCTCGACCCTCTCGGCCGACATCGTGGTCGAGCGGCGGCGGCTGATCGACTGGATGCTCGATCCGATCCGGGCGATGCGCGGAAGAGGATGATCCGATGACCGATTGGCTCAGGCGCGCGCTCACGGGCAAGCGGCGGGTGCGCACGATCCTCCAGAACGAGGCCAACGAGTGCGGGCTCGCGGCGCTGGCGATGGTGGCGAACTACCACCGCCACGACATCGACCTCGCCTACCTGCGGGCTTTGTTTCCGCTGTCGCGCAACGGCATGACGCTCGCGAGCATCGTGCAGCTCGCCGACAGCCTCGACCTCGACGCCAGCGGCTACGCCCTCGACGGGGTGGCCGAGCTGGATCAGGTGGCCCTGCCGGCGATCCTGCACTGGCGCGGCAACCACTTCGTGGTGCTGGAGAAGATCGCCCGCGGACAGTACCACGTCCAGGATCCGGAATTCGGCCTGCGGGTCTACGAGCGCGCCGACATGGAGCGGCTGTTCGGCGGCGTCGTGCTCGAATTCGCGCCGCGGATGGATTTCCGGGCGATCAAGGTCGGCGACCGGCTCAAGCTGTTCGACATCCTGCGCAGCGCCCGGGGCCTCGGCGGCACGGTGTGGCAGATCACGCTGGTCTCGGTGGCGATCTCGCTGCTCGGCCTCACCACCCCGGTGCTGCTCCAGATCGCGCTCGACGTGGTGATACCGCAGGTCGACCTCGACCTGATGCAGATGCTGGCCGCCGGCCTGGTCCTGATGATGCTGTTCGAGGCGTTCGGGCAGTGGCTGCGCGGCTATATCGCGCTCCGGGCCTCGACGCTGCTCCAGCTCCAGTTCACCCGCAACGTCGTCGGCCACGCGCTGCGCCTGCCGCTGAGCTACTTCGAATTGCGCCATCCGGGCGACTTCGTCACCCGAATCCAGTCGATCGACACGATCCGCACCTTCATGGTCGGGGGACTGGTCACGTCGTTCGCCGATATCGGCACGTCGTTCCTGCTCGTCGGGCTGATGTACTATTACTCGCCCGTCATGGCGTCGATCACCCTGGCGACGCTCGCCGCGGTGCTGGCGATGCGCTTCGTCACCTTCCCGACGCTCGACCGCGCCACCGCCGGCTCGCTGGAGGCGCGCTCGCAGGAGCAGGCGAGCCTGATCGACGGGCTGCAGCGCATCGGCAGCCTGAAGGCGCACAACAGCACCGAGCTCTTCGCCATGAACTGGTTCGAGAGCTTCGCGCGCTTCGCCAATCTCGACTTCCGGGCGAAGAAGGCCGGGCTCGACGCCGAGTTCCTGATGCACGTCGTCATCGCGGTGAGCACCGTGGCGACGCTCTATCTCGGCATCACCGGCGTCATCAAGAACACCCTGACGATCGGCACGCTCTACGCCTTCATCGCCCTGCGCACCGACTTCTTCGACCGGGTCAACCACCTGACCTCGAGCCTGCTCCAGCTCGCCGCCCTCAAGGTCCACGTCGCCCGCCTCGACGACGTGATCGGCCAGGCCCCGGAGGAGGGCCTGCACGAGGCGATGGTCCACCGGGCGATCCGCAAGGAGGTGCGGGTCGACAACGTCACGATCCAGTTCGGCCGCGGCGACGAGCCGATCCTCACGGGGGCCTCGCTGACCATCGATGTCGGCCGCTGCGAGACCATCGCGATCGTCGGCGCCTCGGGCTCGGGCAAGTCCTCGTTGATGCGGATCCTCGCCAGCCTCACCGAGCCCGCCGCCGGCTCGGTTACGGTCGACGGCGCGCCGTTGAGCCAGTTCGGCAAGCGCGAGTACCGGGCCAATCTCGGGGTCGTCTTCGCCGATGATGGCCTCTTCGCCGGCACGGTGGCCGACAACCTGTCGCTGTTCGATCCGGCCGTGTCCCACGCCGAGATGGAGGCGGCCCTGGTCCGCGTCAGCTTGCGCGAGGAGATCGAGCGGCTGCCCCAGGGCTACGCCACCCACGTCTCGGAGGAGGGCAGCGTGCTCTCCACCGGCCAGCGCCGCCGCCTGCTGCTCGCCCGCGCGATCTGCCGCCGGCCGCGGCTGATGCTCCTCGACGAGGTGACGGCGAATCTCGACCCGGCGACGGAGGTCGCCCTCGTCGAGAGCCTGAAGGGCGTGAAGGCCGCCAAGGTGTTCATCACGCATAGCGAGCGCCTGCTCGACCAGGTCGAACGGGTCTTCCGGATCGAGAACGGGCAGCTGACGGAGGATCCGCGCCCGCCGGAGAAGCCCGGGGCGCCGGTGCCGGAGGCGGCGTGAGGGGGGTGACAGCGCTCTTCCGCGGATGAGGCACGGCATCCGACAGCGATCTGGGCCGGCGCTTGCAAGTGGACGTTTGTCATGGGGCTCCCCTTTCCCGGACGACTGAAGCGTCAGCGGAAGGAGATCCGGGATCCAGGAGAGAAGTGCCGCGAAGCGGCTCCTTGACTGCAACGTTGCAGACAGACGGACGCTTCGCGAAGTCTCTTGCTAGATCCCGGATCTCCTTCCGCTGACGCTTCAGTCGTCCGGGAAAGGGCGTGGGGTGATCATTGAATATCGCCTGTTCGAGGTGATCGCCCACCACTGCCCTGAACCGTGCGGTTCGAGATCATCCGTCAGCTGGACCCATGTCTCCCGCGCCAAGACCCGGCACCTCTACCGGGAATCCGCCTCCGCCCGCGAGACCCGCAGCACCGGCGCCGGCAGCGCCCTCGTCCCCATCGCCGCGCTCGCACGCGGGACCGGCACCCCGTCGGGCGGAGCCGCCGCGAGCGAGCGGCGCAGGGCCGGCGAGGGCGGGGCGACCGACTCGAACCGCCGCGCCGGCGGCCCGCCGGGCGCGGCGTCGAGGAGGGCCGCCGCGGCGGCGAGCTGGAGCGCCTGCCCGTCGCGCTCGTTCAGCACGACCTCCGCCGCCACCTCGGCATTGGCGAGCTCGCCGCGGATGTTCAATTCGTCGAGGACCGTCCGAAAACCCGCCGCCCGCTCGATGCCGAAACCCCGCATCGTCTCGCGCAATTCGCGGATCCGCGCCGTCAGCTGGACGTATTGCTCGGCGGTGGCCTGGCGCCGCGCGAAGGCGATGCGGGCCGCAGTGAGGGTCGCCAGTTCCTTGTCCTGCGCCTCGTAGCCGCGCTGGCGCGCCAGCGCCGAGGCCTCGCCGATCCGCGGCAGGCTTCCGGGCTCGTAGATCGGCACGGTCGCGACCACCCGGGTCGTCGTGTCGGTGATCCGGTCGAGGGCCGGGCTGTAGCCGAGCTGCGCGATCTTCGAGAATTGCAGGTTGACCTTGGGGAGAAGGTCCGCGACCGCAGCCTTGGCCTGGTAGCCGGCAGCCTCCGCCTCAAGCTGGAACGCCGCGATGTCGGGATTGGCCTTGCGCACCAGATCGGCATAGGCGTCGGCGCTGCGCGGCAGCCCGTCGGGCAGGCGCGGCGGCAGCATCCGCTCCGGCGCCATCCGGGTGAGCCGGGTGAATTCGAGGCGCGACGCCGTGAGGTCGGCCTGGGCGCGCAGGCGCAGGGCCTCCGCCTCCTGCACCCGCGAGCGGGCGAGCGCCACGTCGGTGCGGGTGGCGTCGTTGAGCTCGAACTGCTTGTCGGTGAAGGCGGCGATGCGCTGGATCGCGACCCGTTGCGCCTCGCGCGCCGCCAGGATCCGGGTGTCGCGCAGGACCGCGATATAGGCGATGGCCGTGTCGAGCAGCACCTGCTGGCGCCGGCCGATCAGGAGCAGGCGGCCCGATTCGGCGAGCGTCCGGGCGGTCTGGTAGCCGTTCCAGCGCCGGAACCCGTCGAAGAGCGACAGGTTCGCGGTGATTCCGACCACGCTCGGCGCCCGCCGCGGCGTCGCGTCGAGCCCGACCACCGGCGGGGCGGCCTCCGGTGCGTAGGTGATCTTGCTCCGCAGCGGCCGGTCGGCCGTGAAGGCGACGGTGGGCATGAAGGCGTCGATGGCGCCGCGCAGGCGCTCCTCGGCCCCGTCCTGCCGGGCGCGCTCGGCCCGCAGCACGAAGCTCGATTCGAGCGCCGCCGCCGAAGCCTCCTCGAGGCTCTGCGCCCGGACCGCGGCCGCGGAGCCCGCCAGGATCGCCAGGACGCAGCCCAGCCTCTCCATCCTCGCGCGCCGCACCGACATCTGAGCTCCGAAGGAAGGGGATGGCCGGCCGCCCCAGGGTTTGCCCGGGGAGGACGCTGCGAACGGCCGCTCTCTTCTTCGCGCAACAGGGTGAACGAAGCCTTACCTATGGACGGACGCCCGTGCAGGCACCGGTTGCACAGCGAAATGACGCCGGATTCAGACGTGACGGACTTTTCTCCTTGATACTAAATCGTCAAATGTGCCATATGAAACGTCGATCGGCAGATCGAGATTGAAAACATCTGAGAGCTTGTTTGATTGGACTCTATCGATTTCCATAACCTCCCTGTCATTCAGGGGCCGCGCAGCGGAGCCCGGAGTGCCGCAGGCACGCCCAGGACCGCGGATGGTGCAGAAAGAGGCGGCATGCGTGACGCTCCATCCTGAACCGCTGGCGTGTCTGGATTCCGGGCTCCGCTGCGCGGCCCCGGAATGACCCGGAGGGTGGCAATCCTGTCGAGCCCATCGAACAGGCTCCGGGATCGAGACCGCGCGAGACTCGACCGCAGAACGCGCCCGGCGGCACGAAGACGTCATCCGGCGGGCGGAAGCGCCTCGCCAACCTCCGGCCCCTGCATCCGCGCCGGCGCACCACCCAGCGGGCCGACCGCGATCGAGCGCAGCAGGGTCGCCCGGGCGGTGCGCAGATGGGCCCGGCAGGTCTGGTCGATCTGGCGCAGGTCGCGCGAGCGCAGGGCGGCGATGTAGTCGAGGTGCTCGCGCAGGGCGACGCGGTGGCGCTCCTTCTCGTCGGATTTGTCCCACTGGTAATGGTAGTGGAAGATGATCGAGATCACGTCGTAGAAGTCGCGGATGAAGCGGTTGCGCGAGGCGTCGTGGATCAGCCGGTGCAGCCGCTCGTCGAGGCGTGAGAAGTCGCGATAGCGCGCGTCGATCTCGGCGAGCAGGGCGTGATGCTCGCGCTCGATCGCCGCGAGCTCGGCCCAGGCCGGCGAATCCGGCGCCAGCTCCACGAAGCGGCGGGCCGAGCGCAGCTCGAACATCTCGCGAATCTCGTAGATCTCGGCGGCGAAGTCCGGCGTCACGCCGGCGAAGATCCAGCCGCTGTTCTCGCGCCGCTTCAAGAGCCCGAACTGGCTGAACCGGGTCAGGTATTCCCGCACCGCCGTGGTGGAGACGCCGAACAGGCGCGCCAATTCCGCGGTATTGACCATCTGGCCCGGGCGGCAATCGCCCTGGAGCACCCATTGCATGAACTTGCGTTCGACGGCCTCCGCCACCGTCTCGGTCTCGAGTCCAGGAAAATAATCCTCAGGCCGCGGATGGCGGATCAGGCAGCGCCGCGCCCCGTCCGTCCCGACGATGCCGGACGCGGCGAGCCCCGCCAGCACGCCCCGCACCGTCGTGCGGCTGACCTCGAGCAGATCGGACAGGTCGGCCTCCGAGGCGGACCAGGGTCCGAGCGGCCGCTCCGCCAGCACGGACAAGCATTGGTTGTAGGCCCGCTTGTGGACCGTGTTCGCCCGCATCCCGTCCTCCCGCGGGCACGAGTCCAACACGCCGGACGGTCCCGCGTCCATCCGCCCTAAGGCGGTTTTTCGCACATAAAAAACCGTTTGACAGCCGAAGCGAGCCGGTTCTTTATGCATGATAATACATAAGCCCTACCCGGTGAGGACACGCCCATGGCCCCGATCGGCAGCATTTCCGCCCGCGCGGCGCGTTGCGCATGAGCGTCGCCCGAAAGAGCCGGCGGGTCGTCCAGTTCGGCACCAGCCGCTTCCTGCAGGCCCATGCCGACCTCTTCATCCACGAGGCGCGCGAGGCCGGCCAGGCGGTCGGCCCGGTCGCGGTGGTGCAGACCTCGGGCGCCGCCTCCCGCGCCGGGCGCGTCGCCGCCTTCGGGGCGCCGGAGGGCTATCCGGTCGTCATTCGCGGCATCGCGGACGGCGCGCCGGTCGAGCGGCAGGTCACCGTCACCAGCATCGACCGCGGCCTCTCGGCGACGACCGACTGGGACGCCGTGACGGCCCTGTTCGTCGACGAGGCCGAGATCGTCCTCTCGAATACCGGCGATACCGGCTACGCGATGGCCGCCTCCGACCGCGGTGCGGGATGGGTCGAGGCGCATCCCCCGGCCTCGTTTCCGGGCAAGCTGACCCAGCTCCTCTACCGCCGCTGGCAGGCGGGCGGGCGCCCGCTCACGGTGCTGCCCTGCGAGCTGATCAACCGCAACGGCCGGGTGCTCCAGGGCCTGGTCCTCGACCTCGCGGGCGAGGCCGGCCTGCCGGAGGACTTCCGGACCTGGCTGCGCGAGGGTGCGACCTTCACCGACACCCTCGTCGACCGCATCGTCTCCGAGCCGATCGAGCCGGTCGGCGCCGTGGCCGAGCCCTACGCCCTGTGGGCGATCGAGCGCCGGCCCGGCCTCGTTCTCCCGTGCGAGCATCCCTGCATCGTGCTCGCCGACGATCTCGAACCCTACGAGCGGCTGAAGCTGCACATCCTCAATCTCGGCCACACCTTCCTCGCCGAGATCTGGCAGCGCGAGGGCCGGCCGGAAGGTGAGACCGTGCGCGAGATCCTGGCCGATCCGGCGATCCGGGCGCGGCTCGACGCGCTCTACCGCGACGAGGTGGTGCCGGGCTTTTCCGCCCGCGGGATGGGGGCGGAGGCCGAGGCCTACGTCGTCGCCACCCTCGACCGGTTCCTCAACCCCTACCTGAACCACCGCCTCTCCGACATCGCCCAGAACCACGTCCAGAAGGTCGAGCGGCGGATTCCCGCCTTCCTGGCCTGGGTCGAGGAGGCGGGCACCCGTCTGCCCGCGCCGGGTTTAAGGGCGCTGGCTGCCGCCTACCCGGCCTCGGGCGCGGCATGACCTACCAGTTCGATTTCGCCGCCCTGCTGCCGTACTGGCGCGACTTCGCCGCCGGGGTCTGGCTGACGCTCCAGCTCTCGGCGCTGGCGACGGTGCTCGGCTTCGTCGGCGGCGCGCTCTGCGCCATCGCGCGCGCCGACGGGCCGCCCTGGATGAAGCGGGTCGTCGGCGCCTATGTCGAGGTGATCCGCAACACGCCGCTGCTCGTGCAGATCTTCCTGGTCTATTTCGGCATCGCGGTGCTCGGCCTGCGGGTCGACGCCAACGTCGCGGCGGTGCTCGCCCTCGTCGTCAACGTGGTGGCCTATACCTGCGAGATCATGCGCGCCGGGATCGAGAGCATCCACAGGGCGCAGGTCGAGGCGGGGGAGTGCCTGGGGCTGAACCGCCGCCAGATCTACTGGCACGTGGTCTTGCGCCCGGCGATCGAGCGGGTCTACCCGGCCCTGGTCAGCCAGTACGTGCTCCTGATGCTCGCCTCGTCGATCTGCTCGCAGATCTCGGCCGAGGAACTGACGGCGGTGGCGAACCGCATCCAGTCCGACACCTTCCGCAGCTTCGAGACCTACATCGTCGTCGGCCTCGTCTACCTCGCCCTGTCCTTCGTCGTGCGCTGGGCCTTCTGGGGCTTCGGCCTCCTCGTCTTCACCCGCCGGCGCAAGCTCGGCACGGCGCTCTAGCGGGGAGGGGACCCATGCCCACTTTCGGACCCCAGCATCTCTGGTTCCTGCTCCAGGCGGCCGGCTGGACGCTGGCGCTCTCCGCCATCGCCTTCCTCGGCGGCGGCCTCCTCGGCTTCGGCGTGGCCTTGGCCCGCATCTCGTCGAACCGGATCGTGCGGGGGCTGGCCACGGCCTACGTGCAGGTGGTGCAGGGCACGCCGCTCCTGATCCTGCTGTTCATGATCTATTTCGGCCTCGCCATCGCGGGCTTCGACCAGTTGCCGGCGCTGATCGCGGCCGGCGCCGGGCTGACGATCTACGCCTCGGGCTTCCTCGGCGAGATCTGGCGCGGCTGCATCGAGGCGGTGCCGAAGACGCAGTGGGAGGCCGCCGAGTGCCTCGCCCTGTCGCCCTGGCAGCGGCTGACCCGGGTCGTGCTGCCCCAGGCGATGCGGCTCGCCACCGCCCCCACCGTCGGGTTCCTGGTCCAGATCGTCAAGAACACCTCGCTCGCCTCGGTCGTCGGCTTCGTCGAGCTGTCGCAGGCCGGCAAGCTCATCAACAACTCGATCTTCCAGCCGTTCATCATCTTCGTGACCGTGGCGATCTTCTACTTCGCCATCTGCTATCCGCTGTCGGCCTGGAGCCGCGGGCTGGAGAGGAGGCTCAATGTCGGCCGTCGTTAAGCTTGCCAACGTCCACAAGAGCTTCGGCCCGCTGAAGGTCCTCGACGGCGTCTCGTTCGAGGTCGGCCGCGGCGAGGTGGTGGCGCTGATCGGCCAGTCCGGCTCCGGGAAATCGACCGCGCTCCGCTGCATCAACGCCCTCGAGACGATCGAGGAAGGGGCGATCGAGGTCTGCGGCCACGCGATCCACGCCCCCACCCTCGACAAGCGGGCGCTGCGGCTCTCCGTCGGCATCGTCTTCCAGAGCTACAACCTCTTCCCGCACCTGACGGCCCTCCAGAACATCATGCTGGCGCCGACCTGCGTGAAGGGGATCAAGCGGGGAGAGGCCCGCGACCTCGCGATGGACTGCCTGACCCGGGTGGGGCTCGCCGAGAAGGCCGAGCACTATCCCGAGCAGCTGTCCGGCGGGCAGCAGCAGCGCGTCGCCATCGCCCGCTCGCTCGCCATGCAGCCGCAGGTGATGCTGTTCGACGAGGTCACCTCCGCCCTCGACCCGCAGCTCACCTCGGAGGTGCTGAAGGTCATGGAGGATCTCGCCCGCGGCGGCATGACCATGATCCTCGTCACCCACGAGATGGGCTTCGCCCGGCGCGTCGCCGGCACCGTCATCTACATGCGCCAGGGCCGGGTCTGGGAGACCCTGGCCGGCCGCGACCTCGACAACCCACGCACGCCCGAGCTGCGCGACTTCGTCGGCAGCGGGCTGTAACCAACAGGAGATTTGGGGATGAAGCGCAGGACCTTCCTGGCCGGCGGCCTCGCGGCCGCCTCCACCCTGGCGATGCCGGCCCTCGCCGACACGCTCGACACGATCAAGAGCCGCAAGAAGCTGCTCGTCGCCCTCGATCTCGGCTCGCCGCCCTTCGGCATGACCGATTCGGCGATGCAGCCGACCGGCTCCGACGTCGAGACCGCCCGCCTGCTCGCCGCCGAGTGGGAGCTGCCGCTGGAGATCGTGCAGGTCACGAGCCCGAACCGGGTGCCGTTCCTGCTCACCGGCAAGGCCGACATGGTCATCGCCTCGTTCAGCGTGAACGAGGAGCGCCAGAAGGTGATCGACTTCTCGGACCCCTACGGGGTGATCCAGGCGGTGATCGCCGGGCCGAAGGGCCGCGAGGTCAAGGATTACGCGGCGGTCGTCGGCAAGCGCCTCGGCACCACCCGCGGCAGCACCAACGACAAGGAGGCCACCACCCGCGCCCAGGGCGCCCAGATGGTGCGCTACGACGACGACGCCACGCTGATCACCGCGATGGTGTCGGGCCAGGTCGACATGGTGGCGACCTCGCCGCAGGTGATGAACACCGCCAACAGCCGGAAGCCCCCGGAGCCGTTCGAGACCAAGATCGTGATGCGGACGTTCCCCTACGCGATCGGGCTGCGCAAGGGCGAGACCAAGCTCCAGACCGCGCTGAACGAGTGGGTGCGCAAGAACCTGCGCAACGGCCAGCTCAACGCGATCTACAAGAAGTACCACGGCAGCGACCTGCCGGCCGAGATGCTGGCGTAGTCGAGGGGTAACCGCGAATTTTCTCCTCTTACCGCCCGCGGCAGGAGCGTCCGAGGAAAAAATGGCGCGGGCCTTTCCCTCCCCCCTCTGCGGGGGAGGGTGGCCCCCGCGTCAGCGGGGGTCGGGAGAGGGGAACCACGCTTCCGGAGAGGTCGCGACCATCGTGAAGGGCGCCACCTGGATCAGCGTCGCGCTGCCCCTCTCCCGGCCTGCTCCGCAGGCCACCCTCCCCCGCAGAGGGGGGAGGGGGAACCAACGCTCCATCCTTGAACCAACCAGCCTTCCCCAATCCAAGATTACGAAAGACCTGATCCCATGAAGGTGCTCCTCTGCGACGAGCCGGGTCGCTTGCGCGTGACCGAGCGGCCGGAGCCGGTCCCGGCCGAGGGCGAGGCGCTGGTGCGCATCCGCCGGGTCGGCATCTGCGGCACGGATTTCCACATCTACCAGGGCAAGCACCCGTTCCTGCAATATCCGCGGGTGATGGGCCACGAATTGTCCGGCACGATCGAGCGGGCGCCCGCCGGCAGCGGCCTCGAAGCGGGCCAGAACTGCTACATCGTCCCCTACCTGTCCTGCGGACAGTGCGTCGCCTGCCGCAAGGGCGTGACCAATGCCTGCCAGAACATCAGCGTGCTCGGCGTCCATTGCGACGGCGGCATGGCGGAGCTGATCAGCGTCCCGGCGCAGAACGTCGTGCCGGTGGGCGATACGCCGCTGGACGACGCCGCGATGATCGAGTTCCTGGCGATCGGCGCCCACGGGGTGAAGCGCGGCGGCATCACGAAGGATGACCGGGTGCTGGTGGTCGGCTCGGGGCCGATCGGCATGTCGGCGGTGATCTTCGCCAAGGCCCGCGGCGCCCACGTCACCGTGATGGACCTGCGCGAGGATCGGCTCGCCTTCACGAAAGGCGCGCTCGGCGCCGACGCGCTGCTCACCGCCAACGACGAGGCCGAGGCGAAGGCCGGGGCCGCCACCGCGGGCGACTTCTACGATTGCGTGATCGACTGCACCGGCAACCGCGCCGCGATGCAGCGCGGCTTCGGCTTCGTCGGCCATGGCGGGCGCTACGTGCTGGTGAGCGTGGTGCGCGACGACATCGTGTTCTCGGATCCCGAGTTCCACAAGCGCGAGACCACCCTGTTCGCCAGCCGCAACGCCCAACCCGACGACTTCGCCGAGGTGGTGCGCCAGATGCAGGCCGGCCGCGTGCCGACCCAGGCCCTGCGCACCCATCGCGGGGCGCTGGCGGACGGGCCTGACCTGTTCCGCGACTGGCTGCGGCCGGAGGCGGGGGTGATCAAGGCGATCCTGGAACTCTGAAGAACGGTCGAACCGCCAGGACAGAGATGACACCCGCCTCGTCATCCCAAGGCCGCGAAAGCGGAACCCGGGATGACGGCGTGGCGAATGAGCAACCGTGAGTCCCACGTGACGCTTGCCGAAGCGCGTCTCGCGCAACCCAGGTGAAGGAGCCCGGAAGCCCTTCCCGGCATACCGACCGGATGGATCCGCGCCGCCCACCACCCGGAGACGACCGCCTCACCCCCGCGGACCCCCGCCTCTGGGTCGTGCTGGCCCTGGCGCTGGTCTTCCTCGCGCTGGCCGCCCTGTTCCTGGCGGCGCCCGCCCTCGGCGCGCTGATCTACGGCGTGCCTGCACCCGAAGGGACCGGTCGCACGGCCCTGCGGGCGATCGGCGCCCGCGACGCCGCCCTCGCGCTCTACCTCGCGGGCTTGAGCCTGTTCTCGACCCGGCGCGCCGTGGCGATCGTGCTCGCCGCGAGCCTCGTCATCCCGGCCTGCGACCTCGCCCTCGTCCTGTCCGCCGGGACGGCGGCGTGGTGGCAGGTGGCTTTGCACGCCTTGAGCGCCGGCGTGCTGGCGCTCACGGCCCTGTGGCTGACCCGCCCGGCGTGATTCACGCGGCGTAGTCCGGCTCCTCCCGGTCGAGCCGCCGGCGGATGGCCGCGAGGTGGAGACGGGCCGATTCGGGATCGCCCTCGCGCATCTGGCGATAGGCGGCCTCGGCGATGGCGGGATCGACCGGCAGGACCTGCCGGCCGGTCGAGAGAGCGAGCACCTGCACCTCCGCCGCGCGCTCCAGGTAGTAGAGGTCGTCCCAGGCCTCCGCGATGGTGGGCCCGAGCACCATCACGCCATGGTTCTTCATGAACACGATGTCGGCCTCGCCGACGCTGTCGGCGATGCGGTCGCCCTCGCGCTCGTCGAGGGCCAGCCCGTTGTAGTTCCGGTCGAAGGCGGTGCGGCCGTAGAACTTCAGCGCGGTCTGGCCGGCGAAGATCAGGGGATCGCCCTCGGTCATCGAGAGGGCGGTGGCGTAGGGCATGTGGGTGTGGAACGCCACCCGCGCCCGTGGGATGCGCTTGTGCAGGCGGGCATGGATGTAGAAGGCGGTCGCCTCCGGCTGGCCCTCGCCCGAGACGACGTTGCCGTGGAAGTCGCAGACCAGGAGCTTCGACGCGGTGAGCTCGGCGAAGGCGTAGCCGTAGGGGTTGACGAGGAAGAGGTCGTCGTAGCCCGGCACCATCGCGGAGAAGTGGTTGCAGATGCCCTCTTCCAGGCCGTGGCGCGCCGCCATGCGGAAGCAGGCCGCCAGGTCCTCCTTGGCCCGGCGCACCTCGGGCCCGGCCAAGTCGGGCTGGTTGAGCAAGTCGGGTTGGTTGAGGCCGTCAGGAATTCGTTCGCCGGCCGGCGCGCCCAGTGCGTGAGCCATGGTGTAGATGTCTCCTGACGTGTCGGCGGATCCTGGCAAAGGCCGGGCCGGCTTGTCCATGCCCGCCCGGGAATCAGCGGGCGGCGCGCAGGTGCTCCAGGAGCGCCGGGGTGGCGTAGCCGTCCGCCGGCAGCCCGGCGGCGATCTGGTAGCGCCGCACCGCCTCGCGCAGTTTGGGCCCCGCGCGGCCGTCGAACGGGCCGTCGTAGAACGTCTTCGCGGAGAGCCCGCGCTGGAGCGCGGTGAGCCCGGCCTGGTCGAGGCGCGGGCCGGTCGGCCAGGGGGCGGCGAGGGCAGGGCCGCCCGCGATCCGGTCGGAGAAGTGGCCGACGGCGAGCGCGTAAGCATCCGAGGTGTTGTAGGCGCGGATCGCCTCGAAATTGGCGGTGATCAGGAAGGCCGGCCCGCCGGCGCCGCCGGGCAGAAAAAGGCTCGCCTCGCCGGCTTCCGGCAGGGCGGCGCCGTCGAGGGCCCGCACTCCGCGGCGGGCGAAATCGGCGAACGGAGCGCGGTAGCGCGCGAGATCGAAATCCGCCGGCAGGGTCACGGCGACGCCCCAGGGCAGGTCGCGGCGCCAGCCGGCCTGCTTGAGGAAGCTCGCGATCGACGCGAGCGCGTCCGGAACTGAGTCCCAGATGTCGCGCCGTCCGTCGCCGTCGAAATCGACCGCGGCGCGCTGGTAGGCCGAGGGCAGGAACTGCGTCTGCCCCATGGCGCCGGCCCAGGAACCGCGCATCCGCTCAGGGGCGACGTCGTGGTGCTCGAGGATCTCGAGCGCCGCGAGCAATTCGTCGCGAAACAGCTCGCCGCGGTGACGCGCCTCGGCGAGGGTGGCGAGCGCCCGGATCACCGGCACCGTGCCGGCGCTGGCGCCGAAATCCGACTCGATGCCCCAGAACGCCAGGAGCACCGGGCCGGGCACGCCGTAGGCCGCCTCGATCGCCTGGAGCGTCCCGGCCCGGCGCGCGGCTTCCGCCCGCCCGCGGGCGATGCGGCCCGCGGAGACGGCACCGGTCAGGTACTCCCAGACCGGGCGGCCGAACTCGCCCTGGCGGCGCAGGCGGGCCAGCACCGCCGGGTCAGGGGTGATGCCCCGGAACGCCGCGTCGAAGGTCGCGCGCGACACCTTTCGGGCTTGGGCCGCCGGCCACAGCTCCTCGACGAAGGCCCGGAAATCGCCCGCGCCGACGGGGGCGGCGAGGACGAGGACGGCGCCGAGGGCCAGGGCGGCGCGAAGGACGAAGCGGGTCTGGGGCATGGACTCAGATCAGTGGGCTCAGACCCGGTTGCGCCGGCCGAGAGCCTCCTCCCAGGCGAGCGCCTGGGTGACGATCTCGCGCAAATCGTCGTGCTGCGGCACCCAGCCGAGCTCGGCCCGGATGCGGTCGGCCCCGGCGACGATCCGCGACGGGTCGCCGGCCCGGCGCGGCGAGAGCTTGACCGGGAAGTCGACGCCGGAGACCGACTTCACCACGTCGATCACCTCCAGCACCGAGTAGCCGCGGCCGTAGCCGCAATTGAGCGTCAGGCTCGCCCCCCCGCCGCGCAGGTGGTTGAGCGCCACAAGGTGGGCCGCCGCCAGATCCGAGACCTGGATGTAGTCGCGCAGGCACGAGCCGTCCGGCGTCGGATAATCGGTGCCGAACACCTCGAGTTGGCCGCGCTTGCCCAACGCCGCCTGCGTGGCGACCTTGATCAGGTGCGTGGCGTTGGGGGTCGACTGGCCCGAGCGCCCGCGCGGATCGGCGCCCGCCACGTTGAAGTAGCGCAGCACGACGTAGCTGATGCCGTGGGCGCGGGCGGCGTCCTCCAGCATCCACTCGGTCATCAGCTTGGAGCGGCCGTAGGGATTGATCGGGTTCGGTGTCAGGTCCTCGGGCACCGGCACGACCGCCGGCTCGCCATAGACCGCGGCCGTCGAGGAGAAGATCACGTGGCGCACGCCGGCCTTGATCGCCGCCTCGATCAGCGCGCGCGACTTGACCGTGTTGGCGAGGTAGTAACCGAGGGGATCCGCCACCGAATCCGGCACCACGATCTTGGCGGCGAAGTGAGCCAGGGCGTCGATCTTGTGCCGGCGGATGGTCTCGGCGACGAGCGCCTGGTCGGCGACGTCGCCGCGCACCAGCGTGACTTCCGGCGGCAGCGCCCAGTCGAAGCCGGTCGAGAGATCGTCGAGGACCACGACTTCGTCGTGGCCGGCATCGATCAGGGCGAGCACCATGTGGCTGCCGATATAGCCGGCGCCGCCCGTGACAAGTACCGCCATTTCGCTCGCTCCCCGGCGTGAGACGGGTTGATCCATACCCCGCAATGCTTCAGCGTCAATTAAGCTGTCCGGTGGCAAGGCTGCTCGCGGGGAGGGGGTCGGCCGGGCGTGAGAGGCCCGGATGCGCCCGTTCCCGCCGGGCGGTCCGGCCGCTCCTTGGTGTTCACTGGATCACGCACGATGAAACGCATTCGCAAAGCCGTCCTCCCGGTCGCGGGCCTCGGCACCCGTTTCCTGCCGGCGACTAAGGCGGTGCCCAAGGAGATGCTGACGGTCGTCGACCGTCCGGTGGTCCAGCACGTGGTCGACGAGGCCCGGGAAGCCGGGATCGAGCATTTCATCTTCGTCACCGGCCGCGGCAAGGCGGTGATCGAGGACCATTTCGACATCTCCTACGAGCTCGAGCGCACCCTGCAGGAGCGCGGCAAGACGGAGGCCTACGAGGGCCTGAAGAAGGACCTGCCGGCCGCCGGCCAGACCAGCTTCACCCGCCAGCAGGAGCCGCTCGGCCTCGGCCACGCGGTGTGGTGCGCCCGCGAGATCGTCGGCGACGAGCCCTTCGCGGTGATCCTGCCCGACATGCTCAGCCGCGGCAGCATGGTGCAGATGCTCAAGGCCTACGACCGGCACGGCGGCAACATCATCGCCGTCGAGGAGGTCGCCCCCGACCAGACCCACCAGTACGGCATCGTCAGCGTCGGCCAGGAATTCGGTGACACCTTCGAGATCACCGGCATGGTGGAGAAGCCGCCGAAGGGCACCGCGCCGTCGAACTACATCATCTCGGGCCGCTACATCCTCCAGCCGGAGATCTTCTCGATCCTCGAGCGCGGCGAGCGCGGGGCCGGCGGCGAGATCCAGCTCACCGACGGCATGAAGCGCCTGTCGGAGACGCAGAAGTTCTACGGCATGCACTATCGCGGCAAGACCTACGACACCGGCTCGAAGCTCGGCTTCCTGGTGGCGAACCTCGCCTACGGCCTGGAGCGGCCGGAGCTGCGCGACGAACTCAAGCAGGAGATCGTGGCGCTGCTGGCCAAGGGCTGAAGGCTCCAGGCAGAGTCGCACAGGGCAACTCTGCTTAAATTATTGTTTTTGCATCATTTTCGCCGCCGAACCGGTGATCGCTTCGGCACCGGCCGCTTGCGGCCGGCGGAATGATGCTGAGGCCCCGCGCCCGGACGCGGGGCCGTCTACTCGTCGTCGAACCAGTTGCGGCCGGGCTCGATGCAGCGATAGCCGACGAGGCATTCCGGCGTGTCGCGGGTCGGCACGAAGGCGCTCCTGGTGACCTGCGTCGGCTCGCAGAAGCTGCGGTCGCGCACGAAGCGGTCGTAGGTGTAGCCGCCGGTGCCGAGCACCGCGGCGCCCCGGGCCGCGAGGAAGCCCCGCGCCTGGCCGCAGGTCATGTCGAGGGTCGAGGGGCGGCCCTGAGCGAGCGCCGGGGCCGGCACGGCCGCGAGGGCGAGGGTCGCGACGAGGGCCGACGAGCCGAGCTTTCGACGATGGGCGAACACCAGGACGCTCCCGTATTCGGCAGAGCTGTCCGGGTGCAAGGCAAGGCGCGGGATCCCCTCTCCCGTGTGGGAGAGGGGTAGGGGTGAGGGTGGCTCGGGTGCAGGGTAAGCCGCAAACCGTCGAGCTGCGCAGCTCGACGGTCCAGGGTCATTGCGGAGACCGAGCCACCCTCACCCCCGACCCCTCTCCCACACGGGAGAGGGGGGATCCCGCGCCTCATCCTTTCGCGACAGTTCCAACGGTTTCAAGCGCGGCAAACGCGCGGGGATTGGCGCGGATCCCTACTGCGTCAATTGCCCCACGCTCAGGATCGCCCCCATCACCGAGATGATCAGCCCGCCGATCAGCCCGCCGATCGCCACGGTCACGAGCGGGGTGAGCAGGGCGAGCAGGCGGTCGATGCGCTGGCGGGTCTCGGTCTCGTGCATCTCGGCGGCGTGGATGAGGACGCTGCCGAGGCGGTTCACCTGCTCGCCGCTGGCGATCAGGTTCAGGGTCGAGGCGGCGTAGGGCTTGAGCGAGGAGAGCCCCGAGGCCAGGCTGCCGCCCTCGGCGAGCCGCCGCCCGGCCTCGTCGAGGGCGCGGCGGAAGACCCGGTTGCCGGCCAGCGGCCGCGTCGCCGCCACCGCGTCGGGGATCGGCACCTCGGCGGCCAGCAGCGTGCCGAGCACCCGGCAGAAGCGGCCGCACTCGATGCCGACCACGATCTCGCGCACCAGCGGCAGGCGCAGTGCCAGTTGCGCCCGCGCCGCCGCGAAGGCGGGCTTCCGCCACGTCCGGGCGAGCCCGAAGATCACGAGGGCGAGACCGCCGAGCAGCAACGGCCAGGTGGCCGAAAGCGTGTCGCCGAGCCAGCCGGCGGCGCGGATCGCGAAGGGCGGCGCCTGGCCGCTGCCCTCGAAGAGGGGCGCGAGGGCCGGCACCAGCACGCCGACGATCATCGCCACGGTGCCGACCGCCATCGCGATCAGGAGCGCCGGGTAGATCATCGCCGAGGAGAGGTGGCGCCGGACCGCGTCGCGGCGCTCGATCGAGGCGGTGAGCGAGCCGACCACGTCGACGAGCGTCCCGGTGGCCTCGCCGGCGCGCACGATGTCGACCATGTCGCGCGGGAAGGCCTGCGGATGGGCCGCCATCGCCCGCGACAGCGAGGCGCCGGCCACCACCCGCTCGAGCAGGTCGGCGAGCACCGGCTTCAAGGCCGGGCCGGCCTGACGCTCGACGAGCCGCAGGGCCTTGTCGACGGTCAGCCCGGCCCCGACCAGGGTGCCGAACTCGCGCAGGAAGGCGATGCGGGCGGCATCATTGACCCGGTCGCGCCCGAACAGGTCGCGGCGCCAGAACGGCGCCGGCCCGACCGCCGCCTGCTCGATCTCGTAGACCTGGAGCCCGTCGGACCGCAGTTGCGCCACGGCGCGTTGGCGGGTCTCGGCCTCGATCGTGCCGGCGCGCGAGCGCCCGTCCCCCGCATAGGCCTTGTAGGCGAAGCGCGGCATGTCAGTGCACCTCACGCAACTCCCGCTGCGCCGACGTGCAACAGCGAGGCATAACGGTGATCGGGAGTTTCGTGAGAGACACTATACGATTCCTTCCAGCACGCGCCCGACCTCGTCGAGGGTCGTCTCGCCGTCGAGCACCCGCGCCCGCGCGCAATCGGCGAGGGTCGTCATCCCGGCGGCCCGCGCCCGGGCGGTGAGCGTCTGCTCGTCGGCACGGTTGGCGATCAGCCCGCGCAGGTCGCCGTCCAGGGTCATGATCTCGGAGGCGACCATGCGGCCGCGATACCCGGTGCCGTTGCAGGACGGGCAGCCGCGGGCGCGCTTGAGGCTCAAGGGCGCGTCGGGCGGGATGCCGAGGCGCAGGCGCTCCTGCGGCGTCGCCGGGGCGGGCTCGGCGCAGGCGCCGCAGAGGCGCCGGACCAGGCGCTGGGCCACCACGCCGTTGAGGACCGCGGCGATCAGGTAGGGCTCGACGCCCATGTCCATCAGCCGGGTCACCGTGGCGGGGGCGGAATTGGTGTGGAGCGTCGAGATGACGAGGTGGCCGGTCAGCGCCGCCTGCACGGCGATGCGGGCGGTCTCGCCGTCGCGGATCTCGCCGACCATCACCACGTCCGGGTCCTGGCGCAGGATCGAGCGGAGCGCGGCGGCGAAGTCGAGGCCGATGCCGGGATGGGCCTGGACCTGGTTGACGCCGGCCATCCGGTACTCGACCGGATCCTCGACGGTGACGACCTTGAGGTGCGGGCCGTTGATCCGGCGGAGCGCGGCGTAGAGCGTCGTGGTCTTGCCCGATCCGGTCGGGCCGGTGACGAGGACGAGGCCGTTCGGCCGGCTCGTCATCGCGGCGATCTCGTCGATCGCCGCCGCGTCGAAGCCGAGGGCGGAGAAATCCTCGACCCGGCGCGAGCCGTCGAGGACGCGCAGCACCACGCTCTCGCCGTGCGCCGTCGGCAGGGTCGAGACGCGGATGTCGACGTCCTGGCCGCGGTCGGGGGCCTGCATGCGCCCGTCCTGGGGCAGGCGCCGCTCGGCGATGTTGAGGCCGGCCTGGATCTTGATGCGGGTGGTCAGCGCCAGCTGCACCGACTTCGCCAGCCGCTCGGATTCGACCAGCACGCCGTCCACGCGGTAGCGCACCCGCATGTCGGCCTCCTCCGCCTCCAGGTGGATGTCGGAGGCCGAGAGCTCGAAGGCCTTGCGCACGAGGCGCGCGGCGAGCCGCACGATCGGCGCCTGGCTCGCCACGTCGGCGAGGCGCGCGAGGTCGTCGTCGCCCCCCGCCTCGCCCTCCTCGGCGACGTCGCCGTAGACGGCGCGATGCGCCCGCTCGAAGCTGCCGGGCCCGAGGAGGCAGGGGGCGACCGCCCGGTCGAGGAGGTGCTCCAGCGCCCGCGTGGTCTCGCCGTCGAAGGGATCGACGAGCGCCACGACGAGGCGGTCGGGCTCGGCGGAGAGCGGCAGCACCCGGGCGCGGGCGCAGTAATCGGGCGAGAGGAGGTCGGGCAGGATCGGCTCGCCCGGCAGGTCCTCCTGGCGCAGGATCGGCAGGCCGGTCGCCTCCGAGAGCGCGGTGACCAAGGTCGTCTCGTGGACGAGGCCGAGCTCGGTGAGCAGCAGGGGCAGGGGGCGCCGGCCGGGCCCGTCGAGGGCGGCGAGCGCCCGCTCGTGGCCGGCGGCGTCGAGCACGTCGCTCTCGGCGAGCCGGTGGACGAAGGCGCGCAGGTCGTCGGTATCGCTGCGGGCGGCGTCGCGCCGGTCGGCCCGCGCCCGCCGCGGCCGGGTCTTGCCCGCCCAGATGCTCAGCATCGTCCTGACCCAGAGAAAGACGAGAGGAAGCCCGGCCGAACCGGTCGGCGCAGGGTAGCAGGGGCGCATTCTCGTGCGGCGTCCTTAAGCGGACGGAAATATCGCTGCGTTAGATGTCTCGGCGACGCCCGCCGCGCCCTGGCGGGCGCCGGAGCCGACCGGTCTTGCGCGCGCCATCCCTTCCGTCCCCGGCCCAGGGGCTGCTGTCGTCGGTCGGAGCCTCACTCCGGTCCGGCCTCGACGCCGCCTCGCACCTCCTCGGCCTGAGCGAGGTCCGCGCCGACCGCGAGCCGGCGCTCCTCACCCTGCGGCTCGGGGCGCCGGGCGAGACCGGCGTCGCGGTGATCGACCGGCGCGACGGGCAGGACCGGACCTATCGCCTCGATCTCCGGTCGGACGACCTCGCCGACCGGATCGCGGCGATCCGGGGCGGCCGGCCGGGGGCCCGCGCGAAGATCGTCGTCGATCCCGCCGCCTGCTTCATCCGCACCCTGGAACTGCCGGGGGCGGCCCTGCCGCGGATGCGCGCGGTGCTGGCCCAGGAGCTCGAGGCCGCGACCCCGTTCCGCGCCGACCAGGTCTTCTCCGACTGGTACGTCGAGGGCGAGCATGCGGCGACCCGCACCCTGCGGGTGCGCCACGTCGTGCTCAAGCGCGCCC
Source organism: Methylobacterium sp. 174MFSha1.1 (assembly GCF_900116815.1). NCBI lineage: Bacteria > Pseudomonadati > Pseudomonadota > Alphaproteobacteria > Hyphomicrobiales > Methylobacteriaceae > Methylobacterium > Methylobacterium sp. 174MFSha1.1. Next base: position 154,042 of record NZ_FPCB01000015.1, read on the forward strand.
GCCTCGCCCCCCTGCTGGAGGCCCTGGCGGGGGCGGGGATGAAGGCGAGCGTCGTCGCGGTCGGGCCGGCGGAGGACCGGACGATGCCGGTCGACCTCCTGTCGAGCGGACACCACGCCCTGCCGTCGCTGTTGCGCAGCGTCGGCAACCTCGTCCTCGTGGCGGCGACCGGCCTGTTCCTGCTCGGCGCCTTCCTCGGCCTGCGCCAGCACCAGGCGGCGACGCTCGCCGCCCTCGACGACGCCTTCGCCGTCGCCCGCCGGGCCGCGTCCTCCGGCCTGCCGCCGGCGGTCCAGGCGGGCGCCGCCGCGATCCTCGCCGAGCGCGGCCCCTCCCTGGTGCGGGCGTGGGATTCGGTCGCGGCGGCGCTGCCGGGCACGGTCTCGGCGGAGTCCCTGCGCCTCACGCCGGCCGGGCTCGAACTGACGCTCCTGGCTCCGCACGCGCCGACGGTGCTCGCGGCCCTGGCGCGGCTGCCGGGCTTCGGTGCCCCGGAGCTGCGCCAGGAGGCGCCGGCGGAGGGCGGCCAGCGCCTCGTCGTCGCGCTGCCGCGCCGCACCGGAGCCCGGCCGTGAGCCCGACCTTCTCCCTCGCCGGGCGGCCGCTGCTCCTCGGCCTCGCCGGACTGGTCTTCGTGGCCGCCCTCTCGCTCGGGCCGGTGCTCGACGCGCTTGGCGCCCAGGACGACATCGCGCTCGCCCGCGAGCGCCTCGCGCGGGCGCAAGCCGCCTCCGCCGGACCGCCGCCGGTGCCGCCCCTGTCGGCGGCGGACGAGGCCGGCCTCGTCGCCGCCTTCCGGACCCGCCTCGACGTGCTGGCGGCGGAGCGCGTCGCCGTGGTCGACGGGGCCGGGCTCCAGCCCGATCCGGCCCGCCCGACCCTGCCGCGCCTCACGGCCTCGCTGCGCGGCTCCGCGGAGGGCTTGCACGGGCTGCTCCAGGCGCTCGAGACGGGCGCCCCCCTGATCGTGCCGGAGGAGGCCGAGATCGGCATCGAGCGCCCGGCCGATCCGGAGATCGGGCGCGCCACCGTGATGCGCCTCACCCTCACGGTGCGCGGCGTGCTGCTGCCCGCCCCGGCCGTCAAGAACGATGCCGCCAAGAACGATGCCGCCAGGACCACACCGTAAGGACGCCTCGACCGTGGGACGGATCGGACCTCACCTGCGCGCGACCCTGGCGGCGACCGGGCGCGGGCCCCGTATCGCCTGCGCGGTCGCGGCCTGCACGATGCTCGCCGCCTTCGCCTGGCCTGTCGACGGGGGCCCGGCCCCCCTGCCGCCCCGCGCCGTCGCGGCGATGCCGCCGGCGGACGAGACCGCCTTGCAGCGCCCGCTCTTCGATCCCGGCCGGCGCCCCTGGACCGCCCGGGGTGCGCGCGACATCCTGGACGGCGACCCGCCGCGCCCGGTACTGACCGTGCGCGGCATCCTGCTCGACGGCGCGGCGGCGCGGGCGCTGATCGACGACGGCAGCGGCACCCAGGCCTGGCTCGCCCGCGGCGAGGGACGGGGCGACTGGCGCGTCACCGCGATCGGGCGCGACCAGGTCACCCTGGCCCAGGGCGGGCGCGCTTACGTCGCGACCTTCCTCGGCGCGCCGGCGACCCTGCGGCCGGTGGGCGCGAAGCCGGTGGCGGAGGCGGGGCGGGCGATGCGGCCGTGAGGTGGGATCCGGCGAGGACAGGTTAGACGCGCGATCGAACCCTCCCCCCTCTGCGGGGGAGGGTTGATCACGAGGCAGTTTTTCTCAAGAGCTTCAGTGCAGGGCGCCACCCGTCGGCCAAAGTCTCATCCCGACTTGCCGACATTCCAGGAAAGCTCCTCTCATACCAACGGCCCATGATGCTGACGCATCAATTCGATCTCGGGCAAGCCCGGATCGACAGGCCCATCGATCCATCTCGAATCTTCGATACCAAGCCCAGAAGTCCAGCACCTTGGGCTTGGCGAAAAATCGAGAACCGAACCGAAGGTCGTGTTCACCGACCGTTGGTATCAATCCAGCATCCGCCGCAGGATGCCCTGCGAGCCCTGATGCGCCGCCGGCAGGGGCGGGGGCGGCAGGACCGGGCGCACCGGCATCATCGCGCGGAACTGCTGGCGGAAATCCTCCGAGATGCGGTCGGCCTCGGCCGTGCCGCGGATCACCCGCGGGCGGATGAACACCAGGAGCTCGGTCCGGACCCGCTGGTCGACCCGGTTGCGGAAGGCCGCGCCGATCACCGGCAGGTCGCTCAGCACCGGCAGGTTTTCGTTGGTGATCTGCGCCTTCTCCTGCACCATGCCGCCGATGGCGAGGCTGTGCCCGTCGTTCACCGCGACGCTGGTCGCGACCCGGCGCTGGCGGATCGTCGGCGAGTCGATCGTCGAGGTCGTGGTCGGCACGACGTCGCTGACCTCCTGGTTGATGTCGAGCACGACGAGGCCGTTCTTGTTCACCCGCGGCGTGACCGAGAGGATCACGCCGGTATCCTTCATCTCGATCTGGTTGAGAATCGGCGCGCCGGCGGTGAGTGCGCTCTGGCCGGTCTGCTTGATGATCGGGACTTGGTCGCCGACCTGGAGCTTGGCGGTGCGGTTGTCGAGCACCGTGATGTTGGGCGACGAGATGACGTTGACGCGGGTCACGCCCTGAAGCGCGTTGAGCACCACGTTGAAGTCGGTCCCGGCGAGCAGGTAGTTGAAGCCCGGCACGCCGCGGATCGCCGAGGTGATCAGCCCCACGGTGCCGTTCGTCGTCGCCGCCTTGTCGGTGTCGGTGCTGGCGAGGTTGAAGCGGCTGCCGCGCTCCTTGAGGAACCACTGCACGCCGAAGGCGAGGCTGTCGTTGAGCGTCACCTCGGCGATGACCGTCTCGAGCAGCACCTGGGTCGGCATCGCGTCGAGGCGGCCGAGGATGCGCAGGATCTTGTCGTACTGGTTGCGGGTGGCCGAGATCACCAGGCTGTTGTTGGCATCGTCCGCGACGATGCCGATGGCGTCCCGCCGCATCCCGGCGCCGCCGCCCGAGAACCCCGAATCGAGCCCGCCGCCGTAGCCGCCGCCGTAAGCGCCCCCGCCGAGCATCCCGCCCCCGCCGGCCGTGGCGGTTCCGAGCCCGCCCGACGCGCCGAAGCCCGCCCCGCCGGCACCGGCATCGCCGCCCGAGGCCCAGCCGGACCCCGACGGGGAGGCGCCGCCCGCCGCGGAACCGCCGGCCGCACCCAGGGCACCGCCCCCGGCGGCTCCGGCGGTCGTGGAGCTCCCACTGAAGCCGCCGCTGCCCGATCCGCCGCCGAAGCCCCCCGCGCCGCCCAGGCCCCCGCCAGCGCCGACACCGCCCAAGCCGCCGCCAAGGCTGCCGCCATAGCCGCCGCCCATGGCGGCGTAGCTGCCGGAGGCGCTCGCGTAGCCGCCGCCGTAGCCGCCCATCCCCGACATGCCGTAGGCGCCGCCCATCTCCGCCATCACCACACCCTGGAGGACGGCGGCGAGTTCCTTCGCCGAGCGGTTCTGGATCCGGTAGACGAAGAGCTGGCGCTCGCGGTCGGCGGCGAGAGTCTCGAGCTGCGCCAGGAGCGCCCGGGCGCGGTCGAGATAGGCGGCGCGGGAGCTCACCACCAGGATCGCGTTCAGCGCCTCGTTGGGAACGAAGCGGATCACGTCGCCGGAGCCGGAGGTCTCGCCGCCGAAGATCTGGGTCAAGTCGCGGGCCAGAGCCACCGGGTTCGAACTGCGCACCGGCACCATCGCGGTCGACATGCCGCGCATCCAGTCGACGTCGAACACCGCGATGGTCTGGCGCAGCACCCGGATCTGGTTGGCGTCGCCGGAGAGGATCAGCAGGTTGCGCGCCCGGTCGGCCCGCAGCACCACCTCGCGCGGCGCCACCGCCCCCAGGATCGCCTGCATCTCGGCGGCCGAGATCCATCGCAGGGGCACCGCGACGGCGCCCGCCTCGGCGCCCACGCCCTGGACCGGGCGGAGGTCGGGGGCGCCGCCCGACGGCACGATCTGCACGCTGCGGCCGGAGCGGCGCAGGGACAGGCCCCGGCTCGCCAGCGCCGTCTCGAACATGTGCAGCAGCGCCTCGCGGCTCACCGCTCCGCCGGTCTGCAGCGTGATGGTGCCGGAGGCCCGCTCATCCAGGCTGTAGCCCCAGCCCAGCGTGTCGGCGAAGACCGCCTTGGCGGCCACCGGCAGCGGCACCTCGACGAGGTTGAGGCTCACCGGTCCGCCGGCGATCGGTTCCCGGGCCGGGGCCTCGCCGCCGATCAGCCGGTCGTCGCCGCGCAGGACCAGGGCGCCGGTGTCGCGGGCGCCGGCATATCCTGGACCGGCTTGCCCGATCGGTTCCGCGGCGCGGGCGATCGGCGCGGAGCCGCAGGCGAGCGCCAGGGCGAGGACAGGCGCACCTCTGATCATCTCCCCGCCGTCCCCATCACCTGCTTGCCGATGCGGCGAACGTTAGGGGAGTTATGGTTAATGCGGAGTTGAAGGGACCGCGGCGGCCGGTTTCCGGCAAGGCCTGCGCGCTGAAGTTGCAGCCTCGGCACGCCGCATGCCGGAGCGATCCTGCGCCCGAGGGGCATCCCGGCACCACGTCAGCAAGAAACGCCCAACAAGATCCGGATCGCGCAACCGGGACTACGACCGGATCACACCGTCCGGATCCGGCACCGGATTGTCGATCCTGAGCGCTCGACTGTCGGACGGCGCCGGCCCATCATCCGATACGGCCCGCGCGACCGGCGGATGACGGGCATGACGACGCCTCGTTCGACGGCCGCGGAGCCGTCATTTGCTCGCGACGTCGGCCTGGTCGCCGGCGCCGCCGGCCTTGCCGTCGGCGCCGAGGCTGTAGATCTCGAACGGGGTGCCGGCGGTCCCGGGGGAACGGTAGAGGTAGGCGTGGCCCCACGGATCGGTGAGGCCGCGGGCGTCGCGCACGTAGGGGCCGCGCCAGCCCGGGCCGGTCGGCTGGACCAGGGCCTGCAGGCCCTGCTGGGAGGTCGGGTAGGCGCCGAGGTCGAGGTAGTACAGCTCGACCGCCTGGGCGATGTTCTTGACCTGGATGCGTGCCGTCTCGCCCTTGGCGCGGCCGAGATAACCCAGCACCTGCGGCGTCACCATGGTGGCGATCATGCCGATGATCGCCAGGACGACGAGCAGTTCGACCAGGGAGAAGCCGGCCTGACGGTTCTGCCGGTGGTGGAGCCCGGTCTCGCGCGGCGCGCCGCGATCCGGTTGCGTTGTGATGAGCATCGTGCGGCCTCGGTGGGAATGGACGATCGTGCGCGAGGGTGCCGTCTCTTCGTAAAGAAGCCCTCACTGCCGGTGCTGACGGAGCGGCGGCGCGCCGCCCAAACCGGGATTTGTTGTCCAAAGTCGGGATTTGTTATCCAATTCCGGACAGGATCAGGGCTCGCGACCGCGGGGCCTTGGGGCAGGGGCGTTCGGGCGAGGATTGTTTTCCAGATCAGGGCAGGGGAGACGCATGAACCGCTCAGCCGGACACGCGGCCCGCGCGGGTGGACGCCGCCGGCGCGGTCGAAGGATCGCCGGTCTGGCAGTCGCGGGGCTCGCGCTCGCGAGCGTCCTCGGCGGCGGGGCGCTGGCCGCCGAGCCGCTGACGGTGCCGCTGCCGGCGCCGTTCCCGCCGGTCCGGGTGCTGACGCTGCTCGTCGCCCTGCATCTCCTCGGCCTGTCCTTCGGCCTCGGCGGCGCCACGATGCTCGACTTCTGGATCCTGCGCTGGATGCGCTGGGGCAGCCTGCCGGGCGAGATCGCCCGGATCTTCCTGTTCATCAGCAAGGTCGTCTCGGTCGGCCTCGGCCTGCTCTGGCTCTCGGGGCTCGGCTTCCTCGCCGTCTACGCGCTGGAATCGCCGGAGAAGTTCGACAACCCGAAGCTCTGGGCCAAGATCGTGGTGGTGCTGGCGCTCACCATCAACGGCCTCGTCATCCACGCCGTCGTACTGCCGGGCGTGCTGCGCGACATCGGCCGGCCGATGCTCGACGGCGTGTCGGGCATGCGCACCGGCATCTTCCTGGTCTCCGGCGCGGTCTCCGGCGTGTCCTGGTACACCGCCTTCGCCCTCGGGCTGATGCGCGAGTTGAACGGCCGGGTCCCCGCCGGCCTGCTCCTCGCCCTGTGGGTCGCCGGCGTCCTGGCGGCCTCGCTGGGAGCCTATTTCTACTGGCTGCACCTGCGCGAGTGGAGCGTGCGGCAGGTCACCGGGGTCACGAAGGGACAGGCCTCGAAGGGACAGACCTCCGGCGGACAGGCCTCGACGCCGGCACGGGCCGCGCCAGCGGACCCTGCGCCGATGCCCGCACCGGCGGACGTCCCGGCCCGACCCGCGCTCCGCCTCGGCGGGGCCAGGGGCACGCTGGCGGAAACCGCGGCAGCGCTCGCATTGCCGGCGATCGGTCTCGCCGAACCCGCTTCACGCCCGGCCGAACCGGGCACTCCCGCAAGCCCGCCGCCGCCCGTCGCGCTGCCGCCCGCGGAGCCGGCCCGTCCCACCCCGGTCGGCCCGGCCCGGATCCCCGCCGACCGGATCCTCGCCCTCCCGCCGGCGGCGGCCCGGGCGCGTCCCGCCGGGCGGGCGTGATGTCGGCCGCCCTCCTCGCCGGCGCGGTGCTGCCCGCCCTGCTGCCGCTGCCGCTGACCCTGTCGGCGAGCCTGATCGACCTGCGCCGCCGCATCATCCCGGACGCGCTCAATCTCGCGCTCCTGATGCTCGGCCTCGGCCTCGCCGGCTGGCGGGACGGGGCGGCGGGGATTTGCTTCGGCCTCGCGCAGGCCGGCCTCGCCTACGGGCTGTTCTGGACCTTGCGCGCCCTGCACGCCCGGGCGAGCGGCCGGGTCGGGCTCGGCCTCGGCGACGTCAAGTTCATCGCCGCCGCCACCGCCTGGACCGGGCTCGTCGGCCTGCCGGTGCTGGTCCTGGCCGCCAGCCTGTCGGCGTTGGCGGCGGTCGGCCTGCTGGCGCTGGCCGGGCGGACGGTCGGGCGCGAGACCGCCCTGCCGTTCGGGCCGTTCCTGGCGCTCGGACTCCACGCGGCCCTCCTGATCGGGCCGGCCGGCTGATGGACGGGAACGGGGGGCGAGGGAGCGTCGACAAAGCGGGCTTGTCCCAGGCGGGCTTCACGCTCGTCGAGATGCTGGTGACGATGGCGATCATGGGGCTCGCCGCCGGGGTGGCGTTCCAGTCCCTCGGCCCCGGCGCCCTCGACCGGCGCACCCTGTTCGTCTCCGAGACCCTCGCGGCCGAGATCGGCCGCCTGCGGGCCGAGGCGATCCGCACCGGCCAGGCCGGGCGTCTCGCCTTCGAGCCGCAGGCGCGGCTCTTCACCAGTTCCCGTCCGGGCGCGCCGCCGATCCCGGTCGGCGGCCTCGCGGTGGCGGTCGAACCCGGCCCGGTCGGCCGGCCGGTGCCGGGCGAGGTGCGGCTCCTGCCCGACGGCAGCTCGACCGGCGGGCGGATCCTGCTCGCCGGGGGCGGGACGCGCCGGGCCCTGTCGGTGAGCGCGCTCACCGGCCGGGTGCGGCGGGAGGACGGGCCATGACGGGGCTGACGAGGGCGCGGCTCCGGCACACGACCCGGCGCGCCGACCCGCGCGACGAGGACGGCTTCACCACCGTCGAGGTGCTGGTGGCGTTCGGCATCGCCGCCGCCGCGACGGTCATGGCGTTCCAGATCGCCGGCACGGCGGCCGCGGCGGTCCGGCGCATCGAGGCGAGCCGCGTCGCCGCCGACGAGGCGGAAGGCGTCGTCCTGCGCCGCCTCGCCGCGGGTCCGCTGCGGCCGGGCCTCGTCCGGGGGGCGTTCTCGGACGGCACCCCCTATGCCCTCGCGGTCACCGACCTGCGCCCGGCCCTCGGGCTCGGCCGCGTGCCGCCGCTCTGGCAGATCCGGGTGATCGCGGCCTCGGGCGCGCCGATCTACGCCACGCTGATCCCGGAGAAGAAGGAATGACCCGGGACGGTGACGCGCGGCAGGCCGGGTTCACCCTGGTCGAGACCCTGGTCTGCCTCGCGCTGGCCGGGCTCGTCGGGGTGCTGCTGCTCAACGCCGTGCGGATCGCCGGCGGCGCCTCGGCCGCGGCGGCGCGGGCGGCGGGGGCCGAGGAGGTGCAGTCGGTCCGCGACCACCTGCGGCGCACCCTCGGCAGCCTGGCCCAGCGCCGCCCCGACGGCCGCCGGCCGACCCTGCGCGGCGGACCGGACGGGCTCACGGCGGCGCTCGCCCCCGACCAGACCCTCGAACGCCCGACCGAGATCGCGATGACGCTGGCGGCGATGCCCGCCGGGGGCACCTTCGACCTCCTGGAGAGCCGCAGCGAAGCCGCGGCGCTACCGGGGCAGCCGCCGGCCCCGCCGAGCCGCGAGGCGATCCTCGGGCGGATCGCGGCCCTGAGCCTGCGCTACTACGGCGTCCCCGCCGACGGCACGCCGCCGCTCTGGCTGCAGGCCTGGTCGCGGCCGGACCGGCCGCCGCTCCTCGTCGAGATCCAGGTCGCCTTTCCTCCCGCGGACAGCCGCCGATGGCCCCCCCTCCTGATCGCCCTCGACGCCGGCCCGTGAGCGCTTCAAATGAGAGCGCCTCCGGCGAGGCCGGCTTCGTGCTCCTGTCGGTGCTGGCGATCTTCATCGTCGTCGGCGCGGTGCTGGCGGCAGCGATCCTGCAGGTGCGCTCCGCCACCGGCCTCGCCCAGGCCCGGGCCGAGGCGGTGCGGCTTCAGGGCGCGGCGGACGGGATCGCCCGCCTGATCGCCTACGAGCTCGACCTCGGGCGGACCTACCGCCGGTCCGGCACCGGCCTGCCGCAGGACGGCACCGTCACCGCCTGCCTGCTGGCGCCGGGGCGCACCGCCTCCCTGTCGCTCCAGGACCAGGGCACCCTGATCGACCTCAACACCACGCCGCGCCCGGCGATGGAGGAGGCCTTCCGGCTCCTCGGCGTGGCGGACCGGGACGCGCTGACGCTGTCGGCCGAGATCGTCGACTACCGCGACCCCGACGACACGCCGGAGCCGGGCGGCGGCGCGGAGCTGCCGCAATACCGCGCCCGGGGCCTGCCCTGGGGGCCGCGCAACGCGCCCTTCGCCAGCATCGACGAGATCGACCGCCTGCCCTCGATGACGCCCGCCATCGCCGCACGCCTGCGGCCGGTGCTGACGGTCTACAACGAGACCGGCCGCTTCGACCTCGCCGCCCTGGTGCGCCGGGCGAACCCGTCGGCGATCCGCTCCCTGCCGGGCTCCGCCGGCCCGGTGCCGTCGCAGCGCCAAGTCTTTCGCCTCTCGGTCGTCGTCGAGGAGGGCCGCGCCCGTGCCGGGCGCGCCGCGATCGTCAATCTCGGCGGCGGCGGCTTCCTCGTCTGGCAGCAGACCGTCGCGCCGGATCTCGTCGGGGGCGCCCTCCATCCCGCCTGCGCGCAGGTGGCGGCGGCCCTCGCGGAGAGTCCTTAGACCGTCGCGCGGCGCGATCCGGGCCGCCTCAAAGGTCCGCGCCGTCGTATCCGAGGGGAAGCCGACGCCGAAGACCGCCACCTCTTCAAGATCGCGCAGGATCTACCGGGCGGCGACACGAGTTGAGCTTGAGGCATGGTATAAAACGACCTCGGAGACGAAGGGAGCTCGGTGCGATGACGGAGGCCAGGGCGGTTCCCCGATGCCCGGACGTGGTGCTGTCGGATTTCGGAAGCTTCTTCGAGGAGCAGCGCCGGCGCCGCGAGGCCGCCGCCGTGCCGGAACCGGCGGACGAGGCGCCGCTCTCGGCGGAGGACGCGCAGCGCGTGGCGCTCCTGCGCGACATCGCCGCCGAGGTGCTGGAGGCGGCCGGCAGCCAGCTCGAGCCCCACGGGGTGCTGATCGAGCGCGGGCCGTCCCTGCGGGGCCGGCCCGACTTCGAGCAGGCCTACACCCAGTTCATGCTGATCAACCGGCACAGCGGCCAAGCCTCGGACGTCTACGTGATGAGCATCACGGATTCGGGCTACTTCCTCGCCAGCGCCTGCGACCCCCGCCTCGACCACGACCATTTCGACCGGCAGGTCACCCATTGCGCCGCCAGCGCCCTGACCTGCGACGTCGTCGCCCGGGTGATGAAGGACGCGATCCTGCACGTCGTGTGACCCAAGTGGGATGGGGAAGGCGGAACCGGGAGGGCGCGACCGGGCGGCGGCGCCCTTAACCTCTCCTTAGGTTTTGTTCCAGCGCGGCAGCACAAAAAAGTCGGCTACAAATCCCTCTTGACCATCCCTCGCAGCAGGGGCAGCATAGTCCTCGTCGAGACGAACTCGAGGAGGTAGCCATGAATTCTCAAGGTTGCAGCCCTCACGCGACACATACCGATGCCGGTGATCAGGAAACTCCACCGGACTCCTATCGACAGGGATAGTGGCTTCAGGGCGGGCTGAATACGGTATGGGGCCGAGACGGCCATCGCAATCGTGCCGTGCGAACACACCCGCACCCTGAAACGTGGACCCTGCCCCTTAAGGCTCGTCGGTGCGCCGGCGGGCCTTCGTCGTTTCAGGGCCGCCGCTTGGCGGCGAGGTCTGCCGCGCCCGAGTCGCTCCTCGACCGGACGCGCCGACAGCCAGCCCGAGTTGGCGACCGAAGTGATACGCTTTCCGGAAGATTCCTTCCGGAAAGCGTATCGCGAGCCCGCGCGGCGACTGAGCGAAGCCGATTTCCGCATCGCGAAGCGATCAATCGGAAATCGTATGAAACCCTCCGGGTCATCCCGGGGCCGCGCAGGAACCCGGGATCCGTAACCGCCAACGGTTCAGGATGAAGTGGGACGCGTCGAGCCGAATTCTACTCCGTCAGCGGTGATGGATCCCGGGTTCTCGGCTCCGCCGAGCCCCGGGATGGCACCGAGAGATGTCGGCCGTGGTGCCCGATCGAAAGGCGCTGGCGGTCAAACAGGGTTCGAGAGCCACGAAGCTTCCGCAACCTCACGGTTCGACCGCGGCAGCATCGCCCAGCGACAATAGGCCCGCCATCCAATTTCTCACTCCGCGACCGGAGCCCGGTGCCAGGGCGCAGCGCGGAATTTTTACCTGCCGTTAAGTTTTCAACTCACCGAAAAGATCGAGCGCAGCGGGTCGTAAATCCCTCTTGACCATCCCCCGTGACAGGAGCAGCATAGTCCCTGTCGAGACGAGTTCGAGGAGGTCGCCATGAGATCTCAAGGTTGCAGCCCTCACGCGACAAGTACCGATGCCGGTGACCAGGACACGCCACCGGACTGTTATCGACAGGGATAGTGGCTTCAGGGCGGGCTGAATACGGTACGGGGCCGAGACGGCCATCGCAACCGTGCCGTGCGAACACACCCGCACCCTGAAACGTGGACCCTGCCTCCTCAAGGCTCGTCGGTGCGCCGGCGGGCCTTTGTCATGTGCGGGTTCTCGTTTCGTGACGGTCCGCACCGTGGTAGGGCCGTCCGCAGGAGGACCCCCATGACGTCTGACCGTTTCCGCCGCGGCAGCGACCCGCGCCAAGCGGCCGAGGCCGCGTTCCGGGCCGTGACCCGCAAGGTGCCGGAGGGCGCAGGCCCCGCGCCAAAGGCCGCTCCGAAAGCCGCCGTGCCGGGCGTGCGCGAGACCGTGTCCCTGCGCCTCGACCGCGACGTGCTCGAGCATTTCCAAGAGGACGGGCCGGGCTGGCAGGAGCGCATCAACGCCGCCCTGCGCAAGGCGGCCGGTCTCTAGATGCGGCTGAGGCTCGCAGGCCTCCTGCTGCTGCTGGCTGCCCCGGCGCGGGCCGAGGGCGGTCTGGTGACCAACCCGTTCGCGTCGAACTACCCCTCCGTGCCGGTCCGCGAGCGGATCGCTCCGCCCCGGCTCAGCGCAGGAACTGCCCGAAGGCCCGCGGCCCGTCCGAGGTCTTCACCGTCCCGGTCACCGTCAGCGCCGCGGCATCGATCGCCGTGAGGGTGTTCGATTCCCAGTTCGCCACGTAGACGGTCTTTCCGTCCGGGCTCGCCTGGATGCCCTCCGGGTACTCGCCGACCTCGAGCCGCGGGCCCGGCGTCAGGGTGGCGGTGTCGAAGGTGCTCACCGTGCCGCCATACTGGTCGGTGACGAAGGCGCGGCCCTGGGCGAGTGCCACCGCGTAGGGCCGCTCGCCGACCGTGACCCGGCCGACCTCCCGCCGCACCGCGAGATCGATCACCGAGACGTCGTTCGAGCCGACATTGGCCGAGTAGGCCCGCTTGCCCTCGGCGTCGATCGTGACCCCGAACGGCCGCGTACCGACCGGGATCACCGCGACCCGCTGCCGCGTCGCGGTGTCGACGAGGGAGAGGGCGTCGTCGTCCCGATCCGCCGCCAGCAGGAATCGGCCGTCCGGCGTCACCGCGACGCCCGACGGCGAGGTGCCGACCGGGATCTCGGCCGCGACCGCGAAGCTCTTCGGATCGACCTCCCACAGCCGCTTGGCGTACCAGTCGGCGACGTAGACCGCGCCGCTCACCGGGTTCACCCCGATTCCAAGGGGCCCGCCGCCGAGCGCTACCGTGCGCGCGACCCGCCGCGAGGCGGCGTCGATCACCACCAGCGCCTTGCCCTCGGGCGCGGTGACGTAGACCGAGGCCCGGTCCGGCGACAGGGCGATGCCCGCCGGCGCGCCCGGGACGGGGATCGTCGCCACCACCTTGGCGAGGCCGAGATCGACCACGTCGACCGTGTTCGCGTTCTGCGCGGTGAGGAAGGCCTCCGCCGCCCGGGTGGGGACCGGCGCCATGCCAGCCCCCAGAATGCCGATCCCGGCCAGCAGGCGGAGCCCGGCGAGGCGCCGGGCGTGCCTCACGAGTTGCCCTTCTCGATTTTCGCCTTCAGGTTGTCGAGGCCGCCGCGATAGAGCGCCTTGACCGCCTTGATCGCCGCCTCGTCGCTCAGCTCGGGCGGCGGGTCGTTGTTCATGTAGCCGCGGTAGAACGCGCCGTCCCACACCACCTCCGACGCCTTGCCGCCGTCGGCCGGCTCGACCTTGATCGTCGAGGAATAGTTGTTGACCGGCAGCACCTTCACGTCGACCTTGTTGATCCGGTACGACAGGCTCTTCTGCTCGGCCGAGTACTTGTAGAGCTCCTCGTCGACGGTGGCACCGCCGGTCAGGGTGAGGGTGCGGGTGGCCTTCAGCTCGTTGCCGCCCTTGCCCTCGGTCTTCTCGACCGGCGGCAGCCAGCTCATGTCCTGGAAATTCCCGACGACCGCCCAGACCTTGTCGGGCGGAGCGTTGATCGTGACCTTCTCCTCGACCTTCTTGCGGGTCGGGCCGTGGGCCTGAACGGGCGCCGCCGCGAAGGCGGCGACGAGGGCGGCCGCGAGGATGCGCTTCATCGGGTGTCTCCTCTCCAAATGACGTCTACGCGTCGTCGACCGCGAGGGACGCGGCGGCCGCCTGCTCCAGGGCGGCCGCGACCTTCGCGGCGATCCAGTTCCAGGCCTCGCGCTCGGCGGGCCCGGCCGTCTTCTCGACGGCGATGCGGTGGTGCTGCAATTCGGCCAGCACCGTCGCGGGGGCCAGCATGTGGAGGCGCGTCGACAGGATCGCCGCCTCCAGCACGGCGTTGACCGCCCGGTTGTGGCCGAGGAACGGCCGATGCGATTCGGTATGCACCACCCGGCCGCGGAAGCGGGGGCGGACGGGGTCGTCGCGCACCTCCACCACCTGCAATTCCATATGGCCGTAGGCGTCGGCGAGGCGCGGCACCGGGACGGCACGGGACGGCACGGTCGCCCAGTCGCGCCGGCCGGTGACGCAACCGGCGATCACCCGGATGTCGGCGGGCGCGGCCGCGGCGAAGAACGGCACGGCCTCCAGGTTGGCGATGGTCGGCGAGGGCCGGAACGGCGCCACCCAGAAGTCGTCGCCCTCCTGGATCAGCCCGAACGGCACCAGGTGCAGGGCCCCGTCGGCGGCGGCCGTGGTCACGATGGTCTCGCGGATCAGCGGCACGTCACGGTTTCCCGCTGTGTCGCGTATGACCCGGGGCCTTGAAGCGGGTGGTGTCCTCCACCTCCCCGTCGAGCGCGCAGCCCCAGTCCAAAGCCTCGTCCTGGACGTAGCGCTTGCCGAGCCGCCAGGCCAGCTCGGCCTTGGTCAGTTCCCCGCCGAGATAGAAGGCGTGGGCACCGTCCGCCTCGACGCCGAGATCGGGAAAGAACGCCATCGCGTCGCGCCCCACCTTGTGGATGTCGCGGTTGTAGAGGTGGACCCCGTCCTCCGCCACGGCCACGCGGTAATTCGGGTCGCGCACCTCGGCGGCGAGGGCCGCGATCTCCTCCGGCGTCTGGGTGTAGGGGCGCTTGTCGTGCAGCGCCAGGAGCGCGCGGCCGTAGCCCTTGGGCAGGGCGGCGTCGGCCTTCGCCGCGTACATCACCCGGCGGGCGGCGTCGTGCTCCTCGACCGTCCGGCGGGTGTGGTTCGAGACCTGCACGATCAGCACGTTGCCGATCGAGAGTTCCGAGCACACGCCCATCAGCAGCGCCGTCACCCCGAGGCTGTCGGCCTCGGTGAGCTCGGTCAGGTTGCCGGTGCCCATCATCATGGCGATGTCCGGGTGGCGGCGCCGGGTCTCGTGGTAGCGCACGAGCGAGGCGGCGAAGCCGAAATGGATCGGCTCGAGGATCGGGTCGGCGATGAAGGGCCGGCCGGCCCGCTGCATCCGCTCGATCGCCCGGTCGAGGGAGGGCAGGTCGTCGGGGCGCAGCGGCACCAGCACCGGCACCGCGTCGGTCTCGAAGGCGAGGTCGAGCGTCTCCTCGTTGAGGCTGAGCAGGAAATCGGCGCCGGCCGCCGCGCCCTGGCGCAGCTCGTCGGGCGAGAACGAATCGACGCTGACCCGCAACCCTTCCGACTTGAGCAGCCGCACGGTGTCGGCGAGGTGCGGGAAGGGCGTGTCCGGCAGCCCGCCGAGATCGATCACGTCGGCCCCGCGCCGGGCGAGATCCCTGGCGCGGATCAGGATCGCGTCGGGCGTGAGCCGCGAGGCGTCGACGATCTCGGAGAAGATCCGCACGTCGTGGCGCGACAGGTCGACCTGGCGCCCGGCGAGCCCGAGGAAGACCGGCAGGTCGACGATCTCGTCCGGCCCACGCTCGACCGGCAGGCCGAAATGCGCCGCCAACACTGCGGGGTCGGCCCGGCAGCGCCCGGGCAGGATGATCCGCGTCGCGCCATCCGGCACCGTGACCCGGCGGCGGATGATCTCCTCCGTCATCAGCGCCGCGACCTTCACGCCCGCATCCGCGATGGTCCAGGCGAAGCGGTCCGGCGGCAGGGCGGTCGCGATCTTCTCCAGCCGCGCCTTGGCGAGGCGCCCGGTGACGAAGACGAGGTGCTCCCTCACGCGGCGCACTCCGCGACCGCCCCGCGGCACGGCCGGTCACCGCCGGGCCCCCGCAGCACGATCCGGCCGGGGAAGCGGGACGCGAAGCCCGGGAAGGCGGCATCGGCCAGACCGGTGCGGGCGAGGTCCGCGGGTCCGGCCCCGGGCGGGGGATCGGCGGATTTCACCAGCAGGCAGGTTCTCGCATCGAGGCATGTGGCGAGCCAGAGCGCCAGGCTGTCCGAGGTGACGTCCCAGCTCTCCGGGATCTCGGGGTGGCCGTCCGCGAGCCCGGACGGATCCCAGACCGGCACGCGGCCGGCGGCGAGGGCACTGCCGGGCGCTTCGGTCACGGCGAGGCGCGGCTCCAGGGCGGCGAAGATCCGCGCCATGCCCGCCATGGCATCGAGGGCGAGCCGGTGGGCGAGGGGATCCGGGAAGCCGAGGGCGGCTTGCGTCGCCCGCACCGCGTCGGCGAGAGCGCCGCCGCCCGGCACGATCACCACCGGCCCATCCGCTCCGTCCGCGAGGGCGCCGAGCAGCCGGCGCAGCCGGACCCGATCGGTCGCGAGGCTGCCGCCGATTTTCACGACGGTGAGGGCGTGGCTCATGCTGTGCGCCCCGTGCGTGCAAATCCGCCAGGGAACAATGCAGGGCGCGGGATCCCCTCTCCCGTGTGGGAGAGGGGTAGGGGTGAGGGTGGCGCGCTTCCGTATGAAGCTGAGAGCGTCGTGCTGGCAGCGGAACGCTTCAGTTTTATCGCGGCACCGTCTCCACCCTCACCCCTACCCCTCTCCCACACCTTGCAGCGATACCGGGCAAGCTCGGCATCGCCTGGAGAGGGGATCCCGCGCTTGATCTTGGTCCGGACACTTCCCCGGACAGCCTTGTGTTGCAGCGACACGCTCACGCCGCCTCGACACGCGGCACGATGGCGCCGAGCCGCCGCGCCGCCTCGGCGATCCGCTTCGGATCGAGCCGGCCCGTCCGATCGGCCCTGGCGCACAACCCGCCACGAAAGCCGAGATAGCCCGGCCCGAGCGCCGCCAGGACGGGGATGTCGTCGAGGGAGAGAGAGCCGGCGAGGCCCGAGAGCAGGCCGTGGGCCCGGCACGAGGCCGCGAAACCCGCGAGACGCGGCAGCGGCAGATGGTCGGTGAGCCGCCGCCCGTCCTTGCCCCGCGTGTCGATCATCGCGCCGGAGAAGCCGGCGGCGGCGAGCGCCGGCACGTCGGCCCCCTCCGGCCCGTCCTCGGCGAACAGCACCGCGATGACGGGGATGCCGGCGGGCAGGATCAGGCCCGCGGCGTCGCGCCCCGGCGCCCAGGCGATCTTGAGGTAGCCCACGCCCGTCTCGGCGAGCGCCGCGAGGCAGGCGGAGGCCTCGCGCGCATCAAGCGGCTCGCCCGCCACGGCGCTCGTCAGCCGGTCGCCCGAGGCCGCCGCGATCGCCCGCACGGTGTCGGGGTGCAGCGCCCCGAGGGCACCGCGATCGGGATCCTTGGCGTCGATCAGGTCGGCGCCGTGGTCGCGGGCGAGCGCGGCTTCGGTCGCATCGCGCACGCTGACGAGGAGGCGGGTGCGGGGAGAGGAGGTGTCGGGCACGGGGATCAGGACCGGTTCGGCAGCGGCTCGGCGAAGAGGCGGTTCTTCACCAGCGAGCGCACGCCGTGGAGCCAGGTGTCGTCGGTGTCGCCCTGGATCACCACCTGGCCGCCGCGCAGCACCTTGCCGCTGCCGGCCTCCGTGATGGTGATGGTGAGGTTGAGCACCTGCGGGGCGCTGCGCTGGACGTAGCCGTAGACGACGTAGGCCGCCCCCGCCGCCTGGGCGATCTTTTCCGCGCAGCCCTCGCACTTGTAGAACGGCGCGTCGCGCCGGATCGCGGCGGCCTGGGGTGTCAGATCCACGGGTTCGAGCCCGCGGCCCGCCACCTCCCGTCGCAAGGCCTCGCTGGCGAGCCCCAGGCGCCGGGCATCCTCCGGCTTGACCGGCCGCGGCCCGATCGTGCCGGGCTCCGCCAGCTCGATCCCGAACACCGCCGCCGGACTCGGTGCGGCGGCGGCCGGCAGGCCGGCGAGCAGGGCCATGACGGCGGGAAGGGCACGAAGCGACAGCATCGCCCGACCCTCGCATGCCGGTGCGGGCCCGCGCAACGCGCTCCCCGGCCGGCCGTGTTCGGACTTTCGGGGGAGGGCGGTCGGTCTTAAACAATCCTCATCGAACAGGCGTTGAGGCCGCGGGAGAAACCCTGGTAGCGTGCCGCCTGCATGGCACAGTTCCGCACGGCCACCCTCGCCCTCGGTCTCATCGTCGCCCTGGCGGGGCCTCTGGCCGCCCTGGCGGGACCACCGGCCGCCCTCGCCCAGGCGGCAGGCCCGCCGCCCGCGGCGGCGCAGAGCGCCGAGATCCGCATCGGCCTGATCTACCGGCCGGCCCCGGCGCCGTCCTCCTACGACGCCCAGGCCGCGCCCGAGGACGAGGGGCTGGCCGGCGCCAAGCTGGCGATCCAGGACAACACCACGACCGGCCGTTTCGTGCGCCAGAGCTACGCCCTCGACGCCGTGGCGCTGGGCGCGGCCGCCCCCGGTGAGCCGCCGCCGCAGAGCCCGGTCGAGGCCGCCCGCGGCCTCGCCGCGAAGGGCCTGCGCTTCCTCGTGCTGGCACTGCCCGCCGACGAGGTGCTGGCGGTGGCCGACGCGCTGAAGGGCTCGGGCACCGTCCTGTTCAACGCGGCCGCCCCCGACGACCGCCTGCGCGGGACCGACTGCCGATCGGACGTCTTCCACGTCGCCCCGAGCCGGGCGATGCAGACCGACGCCCTGGCGCAGTTCCTCGCCTTCATGCGCTGGCGCAAGCTGTTCCTGATCACCGGCCCGCAGGACGGCGACAGGCTGTGGGCCGAGGCGATGAAGCGCTCGGCGAAGAAATTCGGATTGCAGATCAGCGCCGAGCGTCCCTGGACCTTCGGGCCGCTGGCCCGCGCCCGCGGCGATACCCCGACCCGGGCGGAGGCCCTCGTCTTCACCCGCGGCCTCGACTACGACGTCGCCGTGGTGGCGGACGAGGCGGGCGATTTCGGCGATTACGTGCCGTTCCACACCGTCGATCCGCGGCCCGTGGTCGGCACGCAGGGGCTGATCCCCACCACCTGGCACCCGACGCTGGAGGTCTGGGGCGCCGCCCAGGCCCAGAACCGCTTCCGCCGCCTCGCCGGCCGGCTGATGCGCCCCCTCGACTACCAGGTCTGGGCCTCGGTGCGGGCGGTCGGCGAGGCCGCCTTCCAGAAGAAGACCACCGACCCGGCGGCTCTGGCCGCCACCATCGCCGATCCGGGATTCAGCCTGCCGGGCTACAAGGGCGTGGCGCTCAGCTTCCGCCCCTGGGACCACCAATTGCGCCAGCCGCTGCTCCTGGTGCAGCCCCAGGCCCTGGTGGCGGTGGCGCCGGAGCAGGGCTACCTGCACCAGCGCACGCCGCTCGACACGCTGGGGATCGACCTGCCGGAGACGCAGTGCAAGCTGACGAAGTCGTGACCCGGCCATAAGTCGGTCTCGCCCGCGGCGTCGCGGCGGGCCAGGTAAGCATGAGAAGACGGACCGCGGACGAAGAGCGCGGCCGGGAGGGAGGATCGATGAGCCGTCACCGAATCGGACCGGCGCCCTGCGCACTCGTCGCGGCCGCGCTCCTCGCCGCGCCCGCCCACGCCGCCACCGTCTATGTCAGCAACGAGAAGGGCAACTCGGTCAGCGTCATCGACGTCGAGACCTTGAAGGTCACGGCGACTTGGGCCGTGGGGCGCCGCCCGCGCGGGATCACGGTCGGGAAGGACGGGAGCCTGCTCTACGTCTGCGCCAGCGACGACGACCGGATCGACGTGCTCGACACCAAGACCGGCAAGATCGTGCGCTCCCTGCGCTCCGGGCCGGACCCGGAGCAATTCATCGCGCACCCCTCCGGCAACCCGGTCTACGTCGCCAACGAGGACGACAGCCAGGTCACGGTGCTCGACATCGAGAAGAACAAGGTGGTGGCCGAGGTGCCGGTCGGTGTCGAGCCGGAGGGGATGGGGCTGAGCCCGGACGGGTCGATCCTGGTCAACACCTCCGAGACCACCAACATGGCCCACTTCATCGACACCAAGACGTTCCAGGTGATCGACAACGTGCTGGTCGATGCCCGGCCCCGCTTCGCCGAGTTCAGCCAGGACGGCAAGTGGCTCTGGGTCTCGGCCGAGGTCGGCGGCACCGTCTCGGTGATCGACGTCGAGACCCGCAAGGTGGTCAAGAAGATCACCTTCAAGATCGCGGGCGTCACCGACGAGCAGATCCAGCCGGTGGGCGTCCGCATGACGAAGGACGGGAGCAAGGCCTTCGTGGCGCTCGGCCCCGCCAACCGGGTCGCGGTGGTCGATGCCAGGACCTACGAGGTCCAGAAATACCTGCCGGTCGGCCAGCGCGTGTGGCAGCTCGCCTTCACGCCGGACCAGAAGCTCCTCTTCACCACCAACGGCACCTCGAACGACGTCTCGGTGATCGACGTCGAGGCCTTGAAGGTGACGAAGAGCATCCCGGTCGGGCTGCTCCCCTGGGGCGTCGCGGTCTCGCCGCAGTAATCGTGCCCTGCGCCTCGAGACGAGTCAGGCGCGGGATCCCCTCTCCCGAGTGGGAGAGGGGTAGGGGTGAGGGTGACACGGCTCCGGGTGAAGCACCCAGCGTCGCGCTGCCAGCACCACGCTCAGCGCTCCACACTGAAGCGTGTCACCCTCACCCCCGGCCCCTCTCCCACACGGGAGAGGGGAGAGAGTTCGACCTCCCAGCCGGATAGCCCATGCGTCGCTTTCTCTATGCTGCCCTGACCGCCAGCCTCCTCACCAGCCCCGTCCTCGCCGGCGACCTCACCAAGGGCCGCACCGACCTGCCCGACCTCGTGCTCGGCGCCGAGGACAACGACTACGCCGTGCCGGTGAAGGACATCGAGATGGAGGCTGGGAAGTCCTACCGGCTGCGCATCACCGCCAAGGGGCAGAAGGAGTACAAGTTCTTCGCCAGCGAATTCTTCCGCGGCGTGTGGATGAACCAGATCGTCATCAACCATCTCGAGGTGCACATGGCCGGGCCGCCGCACCACCTCGAATTCGACGACCAGGGCACGATCGCCGTGGAGTTCGTGACGGTGCGGGCCGGCGAGTTCCCATGGTCGGTGCAGGGGCTGGAGAGCCGGGGCATGACCGGGCGCTTCATCGTGAAGTGACAGGGGTTTGCGGGTCGCAGCCCCCGGCCTACATCGGCCGCAACGACGATCGGAGGAAATCCCGGATGCGCGCGCTCCTCGCCGCCCTGCTGCTGCTGACGGCCCTGCCCGCCCGCGCCGACGACGCGGCCGCGTGCCGGGACGGCATCGCGACGATCAAGGCCGAGCTGGCGAAGTCTCCCACTGAGCCCGTCGCCAAAATCCTCCGGAAGGAGCTGCGCGTCGCCGAGCGGGAGCTCGGCGAGCGCGAATACGACGAGTGCCTCGACGCGGTACGCGACGCCCGCAAGGCGCTGACGCGATGAGCGCGGCGCTCGCGGTCGAGGGGGTGAGCCACCGCTTCGGCGCCCGCACGGCGCTCGACGACGTGTCGTTCGAGGTGCCCCGGAGCGCCTTCACGGCCCTGCTCGGGCCGAACGGGGCCGGCAAGACCACCCTGTTCTCGGTGGTGACGCGGCTCTATGCCAGTCAGGCCGGCCGCGTCGCGCTGCTGGGGCACGACCTGAACCGCGAGCCGTCGCGGGCCCTCGCGCGGCTCGGCGTGGTGTTCCAGGCCCGCACTCTCGACACCGACCTGACGGTGCGCCAGAACCTGCTCTACCACGCCGCCCTCCACGGCATCCCCCGCAAGGCGGCGCTGACGCGCATCGAGACCTTGCTCACCCGCATCGGCCTGTCCGAGCGCCGCGACGACAAGATCCGCACGCTCTCGGGCGGCCAGTCGCGGCGGATCGAGATCGCCCGGGCGCTGATCCACGCGCCCGACCTCCTGCTCCTCGACGAGCCCACCGTCGGCCTCGACCTCGACTCCCGTGCCGACATCGTCGCGATCGTGCGGGCGCTGGTGCGGGAGGAGGGGCTGTCGGTGCTCTGGGCGACCCACATCTTCGACGAGATCGAGCCGGAGGACCGGGTGGTGGTGCTGCATCGCGGCCGCATCGTCGCCCGCGGCCTCGCCGGGACCTTGAGCGAGCCGACCGGCTCCCTCGAGACCGCCTTCCGCCAGATGACCGCGGAGCGGGGCGACACCCCGAGGAGAGTCGCATGAGCGCGGGAACGGCCCTCACCCCGGTCCGCGGCCGGCTCGATGCCGGCGGCTACCTCATCGCGCTCGCCGGGATCGTGCGGCGGGAGCTGTTGCGCTTCTTCAACCAGAAGGAGCGGTTCTTCTCGGCTTTGGTGCGGCCGCTGGTCTGGCTGTTCATCTTCGCCGCCGGCTTCCGCAACACGCTCGGCCTGTCGATCACGCCGCCCTACGAGACCTACGTGCTCTACGAGGTCTACGTCGTGCCGGGCCTCGCGGTGATGATCCAGCTGTTCAACGGCATGCAGTCGTCGCTGTCGATGGTCTACGACCGCGAGGTCGGCTCGATGAAGGTGCTGCTCACCAGCCCCTATCCGCGCTGGAGCCTGCTCTTCGCCAAGCTGATCGCCGGCGTGATCGTGTCGCTGGTCCAGGCCTACGTCTTTCTCGCCATCGCGAGCTTCTTCGAGACCGACATCCCGTGGAGCGGCTATTTCCTGGCGCTCCCGGCCTTCCTGGCCGCGGGGCTGATGCTCGGCGCGATCGGGCTGTTCCTGTCGTCGCTCGTGCGCCAGCTCGAGAACTTCGCGAGCGTGATGAACTTCGTGATCTTCCCGATGTTCTTCGCCTCCTCGGCGCTCTACCCGCTCTGGCGGGTCAACGAGTCGAGCGCGACGCTGTACTGGATCTGCCAGATCAATCCCTTCACCCACGCCGTCGAGCTGGTGCGCTTCGCCCTCTACGGCGCCTTCAACCCGGTCTCCTGCGCGGTCGTGGTCGGGACCGGGGTCGCGTTCTTCGTCATGGCGGTCGCCGCCTACGATCCCGGCCGCGGGCTGCTCGCCCGGCGCGGCGGCCCGGCCGGGGAGGCGGGCTGACCGCCCCGCAAGCGAAAGAAGATGCCCGTGATGCGCTCCGCCCTCGCCACGCTCCTGATCCTCTCGGCCGCCCCGGCGCTCGCCCAGCCCCGGCCCGATCCCGACTGGCCCTGCGCCCAGCGCAAGGTCTCGACGCTCGGCCCCGGCGCGGTCTGGACCGGGCCCGACCCGACGCAGGCGCTCGCCGAGTGGGGCAACGACACCGAGGCGGCCCTGCTCGCCCAGAAGATCGCGTCGCGCCGGCTGCCGGTGGAGGAGGTCGACGGCCTCCTCGATGCCTTCGCGGGGAAGCTCGGCGAGGCGGAGAAGGCGACCCGCCTGACCCGGGTCTTCGCCGGCGTCTTCGAGGTGCTGAACGGCGAGCGCGACAAGGTGGTGTCCGGCATCGGCCGCTATGCCCGCGGCCAGCGGGTGATGGCCGAGCGCATCCGCGACGAGGCCGGGAGGATCAGCGAGGTGAAGACCGCGCCGGACGTGCCCGACACCAAGGAACTCGCCGAGCTGGAGACCCGCTTCGCCTGGGACAAGCGCATCTTCCAGGAGCGCAGCCAGTCGCTGACTTACGTGTGCGAGGTGCCGACCCTGCTGGAGCAGCGGCTGGGGATCATCGCGAAGAAGATCCAGGCGCGGTTGTAAGACGACAGGCGCTCGCCTGAGCGACTGTCGCAGGTTGTTCTCAAACCCTCGATGTCATCTCGGGGCTCGCCGAAGGCGAGAACCCGGGATCCATAACCGCCGAGGATCGCGGAAGGAGCGGCCAGCGTTCCGCGTCGTCCTGCACCGTCAGCGGTTATGGATCCCGGGTTCCGCTGCGCGGCCCCGGGATGACATCGAGGGTTTGAGAACCGTGGGGGAGACGAGCCCCGCTCACCCCAGCGGCGCGAACACCTCTCCCTTGCCGAGGGTCGCGAGATCCCCGCCGTAGCGGCGCAGGGGCGCCCGCAGCAGCGAAGCCGCCTCCGGCGCCAGGACCTCCAGGGATTTCGCCAGGAGCCGCAGCACCACGAGATCCTGCCGCCCGGTCTCGACGAAGGTCGGCAGCAGCGTCCCGTGACGGGCCGCGACCAGGGTGCCGCGGCGCATGCCGTAGCCGGGATGGTCGCCGATCGCCTCGGCCACGATCGTGCCGGCGATCATCCGGGCGCCGGCATGGGCTCCGGCGCGCCTCGCCACGATCAGCCCGGCCCGCATCCGGTCGCCGAGGCGGTCGCCCGCGGCTCCTCCGATCACCAGGGTCGCGCCGTCGAGCCCGCAGGCCGCGCCGTGCACCGCGCCGCCGGCGCTGTCGGCAGCGTCGCCCGCGATGCGGATCGTGCCACCGGTGGCCGCCGTGCCCGCGAAGGGGCCGGCGGAGCCCGTGACCGTGAGAATCCCCCCCGTCATGCCGGCGCCGAGGCGCTGGCCGACATCGCCTTCGATCACGATCCGCCCGGCCGAAAGACCCGCGCCGACCCGATCGAGGCGGTCGGTGGCGCCGAGGATCCGCAATTCGTCCGAGCCGTCGAGGTGAAGCGCGAAGCAGTCGCCGAGGGTCAGGCCCCGGCGGCTGGTGCCGACCGGCAACCGGGCGGCCTCTGCTTCCGACAGGCCGGCGAGGGCGGCGGGGGTGATCCCGGCGAGGTCCAGGCGCTCCGGCGGCGCCTCGCGCATCGTGAGCGTGCTCATGCGGCCTCTCCGACGAGGTCGCGCAGGTGGAAGTGGTGGCGGCCGAGATTGCCGCCGTAATTGCCCGCCGTCACCGCGACGAGGCCGAGATCGGCCCCCGCCGCGGTCGAGGCGTGGAGCGCAGCCCGCATCGCGGCAGCCACGCTGCCCGCCGAGAGCCCGTCGATGACGATCTCCAGCACCACGTCGACCTCCGGCGGCAAGGCCGAGCCGGCGCGGCCCTTGAGGGTCGGGCAATAGGCGTCGTTGGTCGAGGCCATCATGCCCTTGGTGCGCGCCCCGACCTTGGAGCCGGAGCGCACCACGCCGCCCGGGAAGGGCAGGATCACGTCCGGCACGGCGCGGGCCGCCGCGACCGCGATCTCGGCCACCCGCAGGGTGTCGGCGAAGCGACGGCCGAGGAACAGCAGGTTGCCGCCGCCGACCGCGCCTTGAATCGTCGGCACCGAGTGCTCGCACAGGAACTCGCCGTCCATCACCGGCGTGCGCCAGTAGCGCCGGCCCCCGACGCGCTTGGCGGTGGCGAAGCCGTCGCCGAAGTACCGGATCGCGCCGCCGAGCTTGAGCGCCTTGCCCGCGTTCGGATCGTCCCACGCGATGCCCGCGTAAGCCGCGCTGCCCGGCGAGGTCAGCACGCATTGCCCGACCCGGCGCAGGAGTTGGTCCTTGAGGCCGCCGGCATCGAAGCCGAACAGCAGCACCCGCACGCCTGGGCGCCCGTCGGGGGTGTCGTCGGGGGAGAGCACGGCGTCGATGCCGGCCTCGGCGCCGCAGCCGATCACCGAGGTGGCGAAGCCCGTCATGGTGGTCGCGGCGATCATCGCCCAGTCGGGCGTCTCGGCGGTGAGGACGAGGGCGGTCGCCGCCATGTCGAAAGCCTCCGCGAAAGTGTCCTCGACCCGGATGCCGTGGAGGATCAGGTCCGGCATGGGATCGCCTCGAAGACGTGTCGGCCGGGGAAGGCCGCGTCCGGCACGGAAAAACTCGACAGCCCGGCGCCGAAGCGGCCCTGGAGGTAGGCGTCGGTCCGCCGCGCCATGCCGGCATCGGCCTCGAGCGCGAGGGACAGGGTGCGGCCGCGGGCCCAAGAGGGACCATCCGAGACGACCTCGCCGTCCTCCACGATCACCGCGCCGTCCTTCAGCACCCGGTGGGCGCGGGCGAACATCGCGGTCCGGTCCGGCTGGTCGCGGTAGACCGCGATGTCGGCCCTGGCGCCGGGGCGCAGGTGGCCGCGGTCGGTGAGGCCGAGCAGCTTCGCCGGGCCGGAGCGGGTGAGCTGCGCCACCTCCGTGAAGGTGTATTCGCGCTCGATCCCTGGAAGACTGGAGCGCTCGGCCGCCACCTTCGGATGGGCGGCGACCTCCCGGTCGCGCTCCTCCTTGTTCATCAGCAGGTGGAGGATGCGCGGATAGGCGGTGAACGGCCCGCCATTCGGGTGATCGGTGGTCAGGATGGTGCGCTCCGGGTCGGGCGAGAGCAGCATCAGTTCGAGCCCGATGGCGAATTGCAGCGACGACGTCGGGCCGCGGTCGCGGTAGCGGAACGGCACGATGCCGCCGCCCTCGGCGTCGCCCGCGTTGACGATCCATTTGCGTGGGCTCGCCGCCTTGCGGCCGGAGAACTGGCGCAGGATGTCCAGCGAGATCGTCGCGGTCTGGCCGAACACCACCTGGCCGATATCGAGGGTGGCGTTGGGGTGGCGCGCCAGCGCCTCGGCGATCCGCGGCGCGGCGGACATGAAGCCGCCGGTCAGCGGGTTGTCCTTGTCGAGGGCGGCGTAGGCGTAGAACTGGGCGTGGGCGAAGTGGATGCGCCGGCCCTCCGCCGCTTCGAGAGTCTCGATCAGGCTGTCGTCGGCCCCCGGCAGGCCGAGATTGCTGCAATGGACGTGGAGCGGGTGGGGGACCTTGAGCGCCTCGACCGCGTCGAGGAGCCCGTTGAGGATGGTGCGCGAGGTCAGCCCGTAGGCCGGCACCTCGTCGTCGAGGGAAAAGCGCACCGCCCCGTCCTTGAAGGCGTCGGCGCCGCCGGCATTGATGACCTTGACGCCGAGCGCCCGCGCGGTCGCGACGTTCAAGGCGACGAGGTCGCGGACCGCATCGCGGCTCTCGCGATCGCGCAGGAGACCGAGCAGCTGGTCGTCGTTGCCCATCACGCACAGCCCGCCCCGGTCGAGGAGCGGGATCTCGGCGAGTTCGAGCTGGGTCGCGAGCGCGTTGACCGGCGGCATCGCCGGCTCGACCGCGGTGGTGTAGCCCATCCGGGCGTAGAGCATCCCGACGTCGCGGCCCGACCCGTGCGGGTTCGGCGCGCCGGGCTCGGACAGCCCGAGTTCCGGCAGCAGCAGACGCGCCAGCACCACGTTGCCGCCGGCGATGTGCGAGTGGACCTCGACGCCCCCCGCCATGACGACGCACCCCGTGGCGTCGATGGTGCGGTCGGGCGTGCGGTCGGAGGCGGCGACGACGCGGCCATCCTCGATCCAGACGTCACCGATGGCGTCGCGCCCGGCGGTCGGATCGACCACCCGGCCGCCGGCGATGCGGGTCAGCATGGGGTGCGCTCCGGCTGCGGGGCGGGAGAGGCGGCGAGCCGGGCCCGGAGGTCGGCGAGGATCGCGGCGGCGGGCTCCGGCTCCGGCCGCGGCGCTCCGGCGTCGTGCCAGGCGATCACCGCGCGGCGCGGATGCCAGAGGGCGGCGCCGAAGGCCTCGCCCGGGACGCCGACGCCGATCACCACCCGGGCCTCGTCGCCCTTCGGCGCGCCGAGGAGCGCCACCGTCGGAACGTCACGGATCCAAGCGGGTCGGGGGGCCGGCAGGGAGGCGAGCCAGAGCGCGGCGTCGATCTCGCCGGCGGCGGCCTGGCGCGCGGCGTCGAAGCGCCAGGGATCGTGCTCGGGATGGAAACGGCCGAAGCCGACCCGGGGCCCCTGGCCGGTGCTCCAGGCCGCCACCTGGGCGGCGGCCCGGCCCTGGCAGGAATCGCCCAGCGGCAGGGCGAAGCAGCGGGTGGTCTCGTTGAGGTCCCTGACGAGGCCGTTCAGCATCTCGGCGCCGAGGGCGCCGGTCTCGGCGGGGTCGTAGACGATCACCCCGTAGAGCGCCTCGCGCAGGCGCGCCGCGAGATCGGAGATGGGGTGAGGCCCTGCGATGCGACCTCCGACCAGGCCGCGCAGCAGGCCGATCGCCGCCGGCAACCCGGCCTCGCCCACCGGATAGGCGATGTGCTGCATGGGCCCGTCCCCCGGCCCGCCGAGGGCGAGAAGCGTGCGGGGCCGCCCGGAGGCACGGCCGCGGACGGGCCCCTCCGCCGCCAGATCGCCCAGCACATCGGTGGTCCAGGGCGCGGCGCCGAGCGCCAGCGCGACATCGGCCCGCCCGCGCGCCTCGGCCGGGGTGGTGGTCATGGCGCCGCCGGCGGCCAGCGCCCCGAGATCGGCGTAGAGCGCCGATCCCGCCGCGGGATCGAGCGAGGCGCCGATCGCCCGGGCGAGGTCGAACGCCGCCTGCACGGCCGCCGCCTCGGCGCAGAGCCCGGCGAGGACCGGGCTTCGTGCCCCGGCCAGCAGCGCGGCGGCGGCGGCGACCGCCTCCTCCCGCGCCACCACCTCCCCATCGATCCAGGCCGTCATCCGCCCTCGCTCGCCCCTGCCGCGCAACCCTGCATCGCGGACGGTCGCATCCGGGCGCCGGGGCAGGCAAGTCCCCCGAAAGTCCGGCTTCGCGCCAGGGCCGGCGGCCACATATCCGCCGATCCCGAGTTGCCCATCCGGCGGGCGGTGTGGGACAGTCCGGCCCCGGGGACGACGCGGGCACCGAGGCATCCGGGGCAGGAAGCGAGGCCGGTTTGGCGCACGAGACGGGACCAGCGCGGGCGAGGGTGCGGGTGCGCGCCCCGGCCCGGCTGCATTTCGGCTTCCTCGACCTGCATGGCGGGCTCGGCCGGCGCTTCGGCAGCATCGGGCTCGGGCTCGACGCGCCCGGCCTCGACCTCATCGCCGCCCGCGCCGACACCCTGACGGTCACCGGCACTGAGGCTCCCGGCCTCGCCGCCGAGTGCGAGCGGGTGCGCGCCTACGCGGCGCTCGCCGCCCGCCATCTCGGCGTGCCGGAGACGGGGGCCTTCCACCTCGCGGAGGCAATCCCGGCCCATGCGGGCTTCGGCTCGGGCACGCAGCTCGCCCTCTCGGTCGCGGCGGCGCTCGCGGCGCTCCACGGCGCGCCCTTCGCGCCGGCCGCCTTCGCGGACGCCCTCGACCGCGGCAACCGCTCCGGCGTCGGGCTCGCGGCCTTCGTCACCGGCGGCCTGATCGTCGATGGCGGGCGCGACGACAGCGACGCGCCGCCGCCGGTGATCGCGCGGCTGCCCTTCCCCGAAGCCTGGCGCGTGGTGCTGATCCTCGATGCCGGCCGCACAGGCGTGCACGGGGCCGAGGAGCGCCGCGCCTTCCGTGAATTGCCCCGCTTCCCCGCGCCGGAGGCGGCCGAGATCTGCCGGACGGTCCTGATGCAGGTGCTGCCGGCCGCGGTCACGGAGGATCTGGCGCGGTTCGGGGCCGGGATCACCGGGATCCAGCGCCGGATCGGCGACTATTTCGCCCCCCACCAGGGCGGGCGCTACGCCAGCGCGGCGGTGGCGGCGGCGCTCGCCGACGTGGAGGCGGCCGGCACCGCCGGCTTCGGCCAGAGCTCCTGGGGGCCGACCGGCTTCGCGCTCACCCGCGACGCGGCGGAGGCCGAGGCCCTGGTCGACGCGTTGCGCGCCCGCCACCCGGGCCTGACCTTCCGCATCGCCCGCGGGCGCAACCGCGGGGCGGAGATCGGCGCGCTGTAGCGGATTCTGGCACGGGATTTGCTCTCACCATTTTGCAGCGCAGAGCCGCCATGGCTCTTGTCGGGTTGGCGTGCCCATCGTCGGGTGTCCGCTGAGGGTCCGCCCGGCCATGCGCCGCATGGCCAGGGGGTCTCGCCGATTGCCGCGGTGAGAGTGCCGTTCACCGGATGTCCACGTCTTCAGGGACGGGACGTAAGCCATGTGCGATCGTGACGGGTCGTTCTACCGTAACCTCTCCCGGCGGGGCTTTCTCGGCCGGGGCGCCGGCGCCGCGGCGGCGATCGCCCTGCCGGCGCATCTCGCGGCCCTGCTGGCACCGAGCCCGGCGGCAGCGGCGGGTACCACGCTGAAGGCCACCCACGGCTCCGGCTTCTGCAACATGGGGATGTTCCTCGCCAAGGAGCGGGGACTGACCAGGGCGGACGGCATCGATCTCGACTTCGTGGTGACGCCCTCGAACACCGAGATCACCACCATGTTCGGGGCCGGGCTCGTCGACATGTCGATGATCCCGTACTCGAACTTCATGACCCTGTACGATGCCGGCGCGCCGGTGCGGATCGTGGCGGGCGGCGGCGTCGAGGGCTGCATCATCGTGGCCCGCGAGGGCATCAATTCGGCGGCCGACCTCAAGGGCAAGACCTTCGGCACCTTCCAGGCCGACACCCTCGAGGTGCTGCCCTACGATTACCTGAAGAAGGCCGGAATGAGCTTTCGCGACGTCGAGGTGAAGTACCTCGACACCTCGCCGGAACTGGCGCAGGCGTTCATGGCCGGCGCCCTCGACGCGATCTGCCACATCGAGCCCTACGCCTCGCAATGCGTCATGGGCCGGAAAGGCGCGAAAGTGCTGTCGAACGGCACCGACGTCTACGGCAAGGGCTACTCGGATTGCGTGCTCGCGGTGCGGGCGCCGCTCCTCAAGAGCAACCCGGCCGCCGTGAAGGCGGTGATCAAGGCCCTTTTCGTCGCCCAGTCCCAGGCCGAGGCGGACAAGACCTCCGCCCTCAAGGACACGGTCGGCAAGTACTACAAGACCAGCATGGAGGCGGCGGTCGACGCCTCCGCCAAGCAGCCGATCGTCGTCGACCAGCGCGACCAGACCCAATTCATCATCGCGCGCGGCACCTCGATGCAGGAGCTCGGCTACGTCAAGAAGGCCCCGGACGAGGGCGCCTTCGACTGGAGCCTGCTCGAGGCGGTGATCGCCGAGAACAAGGGACTCTATGCGGGCCTGAAGCTGAAGGCGGCGTAGATCGACGGCCGCACCGCGAGATCGTCTCCTGCCCCACCCGCACGTCGTCCTGAGGTGCGAGCGACAGCGAGCCTCGAAGGAGGCCTCCAGCGGCCTCTGCGATCTCTGGAAGCCTCCTTCGAGGTCGGTCGATCTCCGAATCGACCGACACCTCAGGATGAGGTCGTGGGTGGGATGAGGGCCTCCGGTGCCGACGATCCCGCCGATCGAACGGCTTCTCCTGTCCGCGCACCCTTCTCCGCGCACTCTTCGGCTCCGGGCTCCGCGTCGCGGCCCCGGAATGACGATGGAGGATGACCATTCTGCCCTCGACACACACCGCCATCGTTACGCCTCCCGGCCCTTCGCGCGCCGCACTGCCGGGGCTCTCGCCCGCTTGGCGCCGGCGCCTCGCCGGCCTGTTCTGGGGCTGCGTCTCCCTCGGCCTGTTCGCGGGCCTGTGGGAGGGCCTATGGGCGCTGGACCTCGTCAATCCGCTGCTCCTGCCGCCGCCCCACCTGTTCCTGGCCGACATCCCGGGGACGCTGCGCTACTTCGACCGCTCGAACCGCATCGGCAGCGTGGGCGGCGGCGGCGGGGTCGCGGCCCTGCTGATCACCATGGGCTGGACGACGATGCGGGTCTTCGTCGGCCTCGGCCTCGGCTTCGTCTGCGGCGTGCTGGTCGGGGCGCTGGTCCACTACGTGCGCGCCTTGCGCAACCTGCTGCTGCCGACGGTGCTGCTCCTCGCCCCGATCTCCCCGGTGGCGTGGCTGCCGGTCGCCATCTTCGTCTTCGGCATCGGCGACAAGCCGGCGATCTTCCTCGTCTTCATCACGCTGTTCTTCACCATCGTGCTCTCGACGGGGTCACAGATTGAGAGCGTGCCCAAGAACTACATCCACGTTGCCCGCATCATGGGCGCCACCGGCCGTCAGACCTTCTGGCGGGTGGTCCTGCCGGCGATCCTGCCGAGCCTGTTCATGACGCTACGGCTCAACCTGTTCGGGGCCTGGATGGTGGTGCTGATTGCCGAGACGGTCGGGGTCGGGACCGGCCTCGGACAGATCACCTCGATGGCGCGCTCGACCTTCAACGCCAAGCTCGTCTTCTTCACCATGGCGATCGTCGGCGTGCTCGGCTTCCTGTCCGACTTCGCCCTGCGCCAGGTGCAGCGGAAGATGCTGTGGTGGATCGGCCCGGGAGGCGCCCGATGACCCGCCCGGCCGTCACGATCCGCGACGTCTCCAAGCGCTGGATGCCGGAGGGCCGCGCCCCGGTCCAGGCGCTGGCCGACCTCGACTTCGAGGTCGCTCCAGGCGAGTTCGTGGTGCTGCTCGGGCCGTCGGGCTGCGGCAAGTCCACCCTGCTCTACATGATCGCCGGGCTGGAGGAGGTGACCTCCGGCGAGATCCTGGCCGACGGCGAGCCCGTCACCGGGCCGTCGGCCGAGCGCGGCCTGATCTTCCAGGACGCCTCGCTGTTTCCCTGGCTCACCATCGCCGACAACGTCGCCTTCGGCCTCGCGGTCCAGCACGTGCCGCCGGTCAAGCGGCGCGAGCTGGCGGTGGAGATGCTGCGCCGGGTCGGGCTCGGCGACATGCTCGACAAGAAGCCGGACGAATTGTCCGGCGGCATGCGCCAGCGCGCCGCCTGCGCCCGGGCCCTCGCCATGCGGCCGAAGGTGCTGATGATGGACGAGCCCTTCGCGGCCCTCGACGTCCAGACCCGCTCGCGCATGCAGGATTTTTTGCTGCAGATCTGGCGCGACAGCGGCGCCTCGGTCCTCCTCGTCACCCATTCCATCGACGAGGCGATCTCCCTCGCCGACCGGGTGGTGGTGTTCACCGCCCGGCCGGGGCGGGTGAAGACGATCGTGCCGATCGACCTGCCGCGGCCGCGGCCGTCGCGGGATCCGCGCTACCACGCCTATCGCGACCTGTTCACCGAGCTGCTCGGCGCCGAGGTCGACCGCGCCTTCGCCGAGCAGGAGGCCGCCGCGGCGCGATGAAGGCCCCCATGCGCGTCGCCGCCCTTCCGGTCGGCCCGGCCGGCTTCGATCCGGATTCCCTCTGGCGGGAGGTCGAGGCGGGCCTCGCCGAGGCCGCCGCCGCGGGCGCCGGCCTCGCCGTCCTGCCGGAGCTGACGGTCCTGCCTTACGTCGCCGGTGCGGATCCGGCCTGCTGGCGCCACCTCGCAGAACCGGCGGACGGGCCGACCGCCCGCCGGATGGGGGCGCTCGCGCGCCGCCACGGCCTCGCCGTGGTGTTCGGCCTGAGCCTGTCCGAGCCCGGCGAGGCGCTGCCGCTCAATGCGGCTTTCCTCGCCCAACCGGACGGCAGCCTGGTGCGGATCGCGGCAAAGCACCGGCTGCCGCCGCCGCGGCCCGGCGAGCGTTTCGGCGAGGCCGACCATTTCCGGCCCGGCCCCGCGGAAGGGCGGGCGGTGCGGGTCGGATTCCCGGGCGGCGTGTCCCTGCGGGTCTCAGGCCTCGTCTGCTACGACCGGCGCTTCCCGGAGGCCTGGGACGCGGCGGCGGACGGGGCCGACCTCGTCGCGATCCTGGTCGCCGGGCCGGCGCCGCAGGATCCGCCCGGCTTCTTCACGACCGAACTCGCCGGCCACGCCCGGCGCTGCCGCGTCGCGGCGGCCGCGGCCGCGCGCCACGGCACCGAGCACGGCCTCGGCCGGCCGGTGCGGCACGACGGCGACAGCCTCGTCGTCGGACCGGACGGACGCGTCCTCGCGGCGTGGCGGCCCGACGCGCCGGGCCCGGTCATCGGCCCCCTGGCCATCGATTCCTTGCCGGATTCCGTCCGGCTCTCCCTTCCCACAGCGTAACGGGACACGTCATCCATGGCAGAGCTCATCGTCCAGGCCGGCTGGGTCGTCACCGGCATCAAGGACCGCAACACCCCGGTCATCGTCGAGAACGGCGCCGTGCTCTCGCGCGACGGCGTGATCGTGGCGGTCGGCCCGGTCGAGGACATGCAGCGGACGGCACCCCAGGCGGAGCTGCGCCGCTATCCCGGCCACGTCATGCTGCCTGGCTTCGTCAACAGCCACCACCATGTCGGGCTCACCCCGCTCCAGCTCGGCTCGCCCGACTACGCCCTGGAAGTGTGGTTCGCGAGCCGCCTGCCGGCCCGGCGCCTCGACCTCACCCTCGACACGCTCTACTCGGCCTTCGAGATGGTGGCGTCGGGCATCACCACGGTCCAGCACATCCAGGGCTGGATGGCCGGCGGCTACGACGCCATCCACGCCTCCGCGACCAAGACCCTGAACGGCTACCGCAGCCTCGGGATGCGGGCCTCCTACTGCTACGCCGTGCGCGAGCAGAACCGCCTCGTCTACGAGGCGGACGAGGCGTTCTGCGCCCGCCTGCCGGCCGATCTCGGGGCGGAGCTCGCCGCCCATCTCAAGGCGCAGGCGATGCCGTTCGGCGATTTTCTCCGCCTGTTCGACCAGCTGCGCGAGGAGAACGAGGGGCAGCGCCTGACCCGGATCCAGCTCGCGCCGGCCAACCTCCACTGGTGCACCGACGAGGGACTGGTCGCGCTCCACGAGAAATCCCGGGCGGCCGGGGTACCGATGCACATGCACCTCTTGGAGACCGCCTACCAGAAGGAATATGCCCGCCGCCGCACCGGCAAGACGGCGCTCCGCCATCTCCACGATCTCGGCGTGCTCGGGCCGCACATGACGCTGGGCCACGGCGTCTGGCTCAATGCCGAGGACATCGACATCGTCGCGCAGACCGGTACCTGCATCTGCCACAATTGCTCGTCGAACTTCCGACTGCGCTCAGGCCTCGCCCCGCTCAACGCCTGGGAGAAGAAGGGCATCACGGTCGGGATGGGGCTCGACGAGGCGGGCATCAACGACGACCGCGACATGCTCCAGGAATTGCGGCTGGCGCTCCGGGTCCACCGGGTGCCGGGCATGGACGACGACGACGTGCCGACCCCGTCCCAGGTGGTGAAGATGGCGACCGAATCCGGCGCCATGACCACGGCCTTCGGCGCCGAGATCGGCCGGCTCGATCCCGGCCGGTTCTTCGACGCCTCGCTGATTAATTGGCAGCGCGCCACCTACCCGTTCCAGGACCCCGACATCCCGGTCCTCGACGCCCTGGTCCAGCGCGCCAAGACCGAATGCGTCGACGCGGTCTACATCGACGGCGAACTGGTCTACGCCGAGGGCCGGTTCACTAAGGTCGACCGGGACGCGGTGCTCGCCGAGATCGCCGACGTGCTCGGCCGGCCGCGCTCGCCCGAGGAGGTGGCCCGCCGCGAGCTCGGCCGCGCCGTGTTCCCGCACGTGAAGGCGTTCTACGCCGATTACCTGCCCGAGGCGCCGCGCGACCCGTTCTACGCCGGCTCGTCGGTGACGTAGCGAAGAGGCCGGCGCGGCGGACTGCACCAATGGACAGGCCGCCGGCCGGGCCGCTCCGGCTTACAAGCAGGCGGTCGCCCTCCGGCACGAAGTCGGCGGGCGGTCGCGCTGTCGTCGTTCCGGGGAGGCCCGCTTGGCCCGCTCGATCCCGCCTGGGCTCGCGCCGCTCCCCCTCGACGCCCTGCCGGGCGGGCGGGGGGCGACCGGCGCCGCGATCCTGATCGCGGCCCAGTCCGGCCGGGCGCTCGCCGCCGCGGCGCGGCGCGCCGGCTACCGCCCCTTCGTCGCCGACCTGTTCGGCGACGAGGACACCCGCGCGCTCGCCGCCGGCTACCGCCGCGTGCCCGGCCGCCTTGGCGCCGGGCCGGGAGCCCGGGGCGTGGAGGCGGCGCTGGCCGACCTCGCGGCGGAGGCGGGCGCTCGACGTTTCGACCCGCGCCCGGGCCTCGTCCTCGGCTCAGGGTTCGAGGGGTCTCCGGGGCTGATGCGGCGGCTCGCCGGGCGCTACGCGCTGCTGGGTGCGACGCCCGACGCCGTCGCGGCGCTGAAGGACCCGGGCCGCTTCGCCGCCCTGTGCGGCCGCCTCGGCATCCCGCACCCCGAGATCGCGCTCGCGCCGGTGCCCGATCCGGAGGCCTGGCTCGTGAAGCGGCGCGGCGCCTCGGGCGGCGGCCATATCCGCCCGGCTCTGCCGGGACGGCTCCCGGCGGGCGCCTATCTCCAGCGCCGCGTGGCGGGCCGGCCCCGCTCCCTCAATGCGCTGGCCGACGGCCGCGCCGTCACGGTGCTGGCGGTGACCGAGCAATGGGCGGCGCCCGGGCCCGGCCGGCCGTTCCGCTACGCCGGCGCCGCCGGGCCCGCCCCGCTGCCGGCCACGGTGCGCGAGGCCGCCCAGCGGGCGCTCGCCGCGCTCGTCGCCGCCACGGGCCTCCGCGGCCTCGTCAGCGCCGATCTGCTCGTCGACGGCGAGGCCTGGTGGCTGCTCGAGATCAATCCCCGGCCCGGCGCCACCCTGGACGTGCTCGACCGCGGAAAGGTGCCGCTCTTCGAGGCCCACCTCGCTGCGGCGCGCGGCCGGCTGCCGGAATACCGACTGGCGCTGCCGGGCGCCGCCGCGACCGAGATCCTCTACGCCGACCGCGAGATCCCCGCGGTGCCGGCCCTCGACTGGCCCGCCTGGACGATGGACCGGCCGCCGGCGGGCAGCCGCATCCCGGCGGGGGCGCCGGTCTGCACGGTGCTGGCCGAGGGAGCGGATGCGGCGGCCGCCCGGCGCGCCGTCGCGGCGCGGGCGGCGGCGTTGCGGGCGCTTATAGAAGGTACAACCGGCGCCGCATTGGCTTTCACCAGTCACCGCTTCATGCTCGCCGAGAGACCGCGGGATCCCCTCTCCCGTTTGGGAGAGGGGTAGGGGTGAGGGTGGCTCGGCTTCCGGATAGGTCGCCAGGCGTCGAGCTGCGCGGCTCGACGATTCAGGGTCATTGCGGAAGCCGAGCCACCCTCACCCCCAGCCCCTCTCCCACACGGGAGAGGGGGGACTCGCGCCACTCCTCTTCCCGGACGGGCCTGCCCGAGAATGGGAGAGGGAATCCCGTGCCTTGCACCCAACGGGGCCAGAGACCCCGACCAATCTGAATGGCCAAAAAGCGGGGCGTCACCCTGCTCCGGCCCAAGGGAGTCACCGATGAGTTCATCCGCCACCCCGTCCCGCCCGAGCGTGAACGCGCTCGCCGCCCCCCTCGTCGAGGCCCTCGCCGCCGACGCGGCCCGGTTGCGGCTCGCGCTGACGCGGGCGCCGGACGGGGCGCGGCTGATCGATGCCGGGGCGGGGGCGCGGGGCTCGATCGAGGCCGGGCGCCGCATCGCCGAGATCTGCCTCGGCGGCCTCGGCACCGTGACGGTGGGACCCGCCGGCCCTCTCGACGCCTGGCCCTTCACCCTGACGGTGCACAGCACCGACCCGGTGCTCGCCTGCCTCGGCAGCCAGTATGCCGGCTGGAACCTCGCCGACGAGGAGGGGGATTCGGGCTTCTTCGCCCTCGGTTCCGGGCCGGGCCGGGCGGCGGCGGCGGTCGAGCACCTGTTCGAGGAACTGGCCTACCGCGACGAGGCCCCGCGGATTGCCCTGGTGCTCGAATCGGGCAGCCCGCCGCCCGCCGCCGTCACCGCCAAGGTCGCGGCCGCGGCCGGGGTGACGCCCGCAGACGTCACCTTCGTGTACGCTCCCACCCAGAGCCTCGCCGGCGCGACCCAGGTGGTCGCCCGGGTGCTGGAGGTCGCGCTGCACAAGGCGCATTCGGTCGGGTTCGACCTGAACGCCATCGTCGACGGGATCGGCGCGGCGCCGTTGAGCCCGCCGCATCCGGACTTCGTCCAGGCGATGGGCCGCACCAACGACGCGATCATCTATGGCGGGCGGGTGCAGCTCTTCGTCGAGGCCGACGATGCGGACGCCAGGGCGCTCGCCGAGGCCCTGCCGAGCACCACCTCGCGCGACCACGGCGCCCCCTTCGCGGAGATCTTCTCCCGCTTCAACGGCGATTTCTACGCCATCGACAAGCACCTGTTCAGCCCGGCCGAGGTGGTGGTGACCTCGCTCAGATCCGGTCACAGCCACCGGGCCGGCCGGCTGGTGCCGGAGCTGGTCGCGCGCTCCTTCGCCTGAGGTCTCTGCCATGCGGATCGGGCTCGCGGCCGACAACGGCGCCTGGCACAAAGGCAAGCTCCTCGCGGCGCTCAGCGACCTCGGCGCCGCGCCGGTGCTGTTCTCGCTCGCCGACGTCACGGTCGAGACGGGGCATCCCGAGCCCCTGCGGGTGCCGGGCTTCGGCGGCGACCTGCCGGACGGGGTGCTGCTTCGCACCATCGCGGGCGGCACCTTCGAGGCGACGACGATGCGTCTCGGCGTCCTCCACGCGCTCGTCGCCGCCGGCACATTGGTCTGGAACGGACCGGCCGCCATCGAGCGCGCGGTGGACAAGGCGATGACGAGCCTGCTGCTCGCCCGCCACCGCATCCCGACGCCGGAGACCTTCGTGCTCTCGCGCCGCGAGGCCGCCGCCGAGGTGGTGGCCCGGGAGGCGGGGCCGGGACGGCCGCTGGTGCTGAAGCCCCTGTTCGGCTCGCAGGGCGAGGGGCTGCAGCTGATCGCCCGGCCCGAGGAGCTGCCGCCGGAGGAGCTGGTCGGCCGGGTCTACTACCTCCAGCGCTACGTCGCCCGGCGCGACGGGGCCTTCCAGGATTACCGGGTCTTCGTCTGCGCCGGCCGGGCGGTGGCCGGGATGATCCGGGAGGGCGACGGCTGGATCACCAACGTCCACCGGGGCGGGCGGCCGCTGCCCTGGCGCCCGCCGGCCCGGGCCGCGGAGCTGGCGGAACGGGCCGCCGCCGCGATCGGCTGCGGCTACACGGGGATCGACCTCGTCGAGGACGGGGAGGGCGGCTTCCAGGTGCTGGAGGTCAACAGCATGCCGGCCTGGTCGGGCCTGCAGCAGGTGACGTCCGTCGACATCGCCCGGGAGGTCGCCGCCGGCTTCCTGGCGGCTTTGCGGGCGGGCTCGGCGCCGCGCCTCGTCGCCGAGGGGGCGTGATGCGGCCCCTGACCGCGCCGGCGATCGAGCAAGCCTATCTCGCCGCCTGCCGGGCCGAGCTGGCGGCGATCAAGCCCGGCAACGTCCACGTCCACGCCGCCGGGCACCGGATGAGCGTGGCGGATTTCGAGGCGAGCGCGATCCTCTCCGCCCCCCACCTCGCGGCGGCGGGCGCCCGGGTCGGGGCGCGGATCGAGGGCGCGGTCGCCGCCACCGGGGCGGGCATCGGCCAGAACACCAATCTGGGCATCGTGCTGCTCTGCGCCCCGCTCGCCGCCGCGGCCGAACGGCCGGGCCCGCTGCGGCAGGCGCTGGGCGGCGTGCTGGCGGACCTCGACCAAGCGGACGCGGCCGGCCTCTACGCGGCGATCCGGCTCGCCAATCCCGGCGGCCTCGGCCGGGCGGAGCGCCACGACGTGACGACCGACGCCGCCCCGCCTTTTCTCGTCGCCATGGGCGAGGCGGCCTCGCGCGACCGCATCGCGCGGGCCTACGTCACCGGGTTCGAGGACCTGTTCGCCACCGGGCTCCCGGCGCTGGCAGTGGCGCGCGCGGCGGGCCTCACCGAGCCCTGGACCACCACGGCGGTCCATCTCGCCTTCCTGACCGGCTTCCCCGACAGCCACATCGCCCGCAAGTTCGGCCCCGCCGCCGCCGAGCGGGTGCGGGCGGAGGCCGAGGCCGCCCTCCGCGGGCTCGCCCTCGGGGAGGGCGCACGGACGGCCCTGCTCGCCCACGACACCGCCCTCAAGGAGGCGGGCCTCAACCCCGGCACCAGCGCCGACCTCACCGTGGCGACCCTGTTCCTCGACGCGCTCGCCTGCCGGAAGGCGGAGGACGATGCCTCGACCAATGCAACCCGCCAATAAGTCGTAGTCGCGATGCGGCTCATCTGCGGCCGTCTCGGCCGGACTGGACCATTGTACCGGGCCGCCCGCCTTGTTCACGGTTCAGCGGCGCTGTAGTGTCGCGCCGCTATCCGGAGAACCGGTTCGGCCGCGGGCTGAACGCCGACAGCAAGGATGGCGGGGCCGAGTCGCACTGTTACGGCGGCCGGTTAACCTTATCGACACCTGGGAGAACCCCCACATGGCGACGATCAATAAGGTGATGGTGGGCGAAGCCCTCGTCGGTGACGGCAACGAGGTAGCGCATATCGACCTCATCATCGGCCCGCGCGGCAGCGCCGCCGAGACGGCGTTCTGCAACAGCCTGACCAACAACAAGCACGGCTTCACCAGCCTGCTCGCGGTGGTGGCGCCGAACCTGCCGTGCAAGCCCAACACCCTGCTGTTCAACAAGGTCACCATCAACGACGCCCGCCAGGCGGTCCAGATGTTCGGCCCGGCCCAGCACGCCGTCGCCAAGGCGGTGCAGGATTGCGTCGCCGAGGGCATCATCCCGGCCTCCGAGGCCGACGACCTCTACATCCTGGTCGGCGTGTTCATCCACTGGGAAGCCGCCGACGACGCCAAGATCGAGAAGTACAACTACGAGGCCACGAAGCTGTCGATCCA
The DNA here is from genome assembly GCF_900116815.1 of Methylobacterium sp. 174MFSha1.1. Lineage (NCBI taxonomy): Bacteria > Pseudomonadati > Pseudomonadota > Alphaproteobacteria > Hyphomicrobiales > Methylobacteriaceae > Methylobacterium > Methylobacterium sp. 174MFSha1.1. The sequence goes on from NZ_FPCB01000015.1 coordinate 193,773, forward strand.
GCGCGCCATCAAGGGCACGCCGACCGCCGCCGAGGTCACGCAGCAGTACAAGACCGCCCAGCACCCCTTCGCGGCGAACGTGGCTTAGACAGGAAACCGTCCGGAACAGTCAGCGGCGCCTCCCCCGCCGCCCCCGCCGCCTCCGCCGCAGGGGCTGTTCCAGCGACTGGCCTCCATCTTCCTCGGTCGTTGACCGCATCATCGGGAGGGCCCCAGCGGGCCCTCCCTTCTTGTTGCCGGTCGCCTCTCCGCGCCCTCAGGCCCGCAGCCGCCCGTCATGGATCGCGCTCGCGACCAGCACCCCGGCAGCGCCCGCCGCCGCCAGGGCCGGCAGGTCCTCCGGCCCGCGCAGGCCACCGGCGGCGTAGAAGGCCGTGCGCGGCGCCAGGGCCTTGAGGGCGGCGAGCCCGGCGAGGTCCGGCCCCGCACCGCTGCCGACCCGCGACAGGGTCATCACGATCACCTCCGGCGGCCAGGTCGAAGGGTCCTCGTGCAGCTCCGGCGCGCCGAGGCGCACGCCGTCGCGGCTGTCGAGGGAGAGCACCGCCGAGGCGCCGAGCCGGCGCACCAGGGCCGCATCCGGCTGGCTCTCGCTGCCGAGCACCGGCCGGCCGAGGCCCGTGATAAGGAACGAATCGACGCCGCCGTCCGTGGAAAAGCCCGCATCGACCCACAGCTCCACCCCCGGGCAGGCCGCGGTGATCGCCCGCAGCGCGCCGAGGTCGGGCGGCGTCCCGTCCATGATCGCGTCGAGGTCGGCGACGTAGAGCCGGCGCGCCGGCCAGGCGCCGAGGAGGCCGCGCGCCACGTCGGCGGGGGCGGGGCCGGGGCTGAGCGGCGTCACGATCGGCGCGTAGCGCTCCCGGTCGCCGGCCCGGGCCCGCACCACCACGCCGCCGCGCAGGTCGAGGACCGGCACCACTTCGGTCCGGGTTGAAGAGCCCGGCCCGCTCATGCCACCCCGCCCCGACCGTTCCCGTGCGAGATCCGACCGTGCCCCATCTCCATCCCCCCGCCTCGCTCTCTCGCGTCATCGGCTGGGACCTCGGCGGGGTCCATGTCAAGGCGGCGCTGGTCGAGGGCGGCCGGGTGCAGGCGGTGGTGCAGGCGCCGTGCCCGCTCTGGAACGGCCTGCCGGCCCTCGACGCCACCCTCGCAGCCCTGCCGGTCTGGGCCCGGGACCCGGCCCGACACGCCGTGACGATGACCGGCGAACTGACCGACTGCTTCACCGACCGCGCCGACGGCGTGGCGCAGCTCGCCGCCTGGGCCTCGGACCATCTGGCGGGCGAGGTCGCGATCTATGCCGGGCGCTCCGGCTTCGTCGCGCCCGGCGCGGCCGCCGCCCGCGCACCCGACGTCGCCAGCGCCAACTGGCACGCCACCGCCGCCCTGGTCGGACGCTTGCGGCCGGACACGCTCCTCGTCGACATCGGCTCGACCACCGCCGACCTGATCCCGATCGGGGACGGGCAGCCCCGCGCGATCGGCTACAGCGACGCCGAGCGGCTCGAGACGGGGGAGCTGGTCTATACGGGGGTGGTGCGCACGCCGCTGCTGGCCCTGTCGCGGACGGCGCCGTTCCGCGGCCGGCGCACGGCGCTGATGGCCGAGTGCTTCGCCACCACCGCCGACGCCTATCGCCTGCTCGGTCGGCTACCGGAGGCGGAGGACCAGCAGGACGCGGCCGACCTCAAGGGCAAGTCGACGCCTGAGACCGAGATCCGCCTCGCCCGGATGATCGGCCGCGACCGTCACGAAGGGACGGGGGAGGACTGGGCGCGGCTCGCCGGCTTCTTCGTCGAGGCGCAGCTGCGCCTGCTCCACGACGCCGCCGGCCTGATCCTGTCCCGCGGCGAGCTGGCCGACGCGGCGCCCGTCGTGATCTGCGGCGCCGGCCGCTTCGTCGCCGCCGAGCTCGCGGCGCGCCTCGGGCGCCCGGCGGAGGAACTGCCCGACCTGATCGCGCCACGCCTCACCCCGGAGGCGGCCGCCTTCGCGTCGACCTGCGGGCCGGCGGTGGCGGTGGGGTTGCTGGCGGCGGGGATCTCAGCGCCCGTTTGACGTCGCGGACCGACTTGAAACCCTCCGCGTCATCCCGGGGCCGCGCAGCGGAATCCGGGATCCATAACCGCTGGCGCTTCCGGAAGAAGCGGACCGCAATCCGCCTCTTTCTCGAACGTCAGCGGTTATGGATCCCGGGTTCTCGTCTTCGACGAGCCCCGGGATGACGAGGCGGACTCCATTGAAGATGGAGCCGCTACGCGGCACTTCTCTCCCGGATCTCCTTCCCCTGACGCTTCAGTCGTCCGGGAAAGGGATTGCTTGAGGAGATGTGACTCGCGCGCGATCAGAACCGATGGGCCAGCGCCGCGCCGAGCCCATCCTCGATCGCCCCGCGCGCACCGAGCCACGGCAGGCTGATCGGGGTGTCGATGAGCAGCAGCAGGGTCCGGCGCAGGAGCTGGTCCAGCGATTCGGGACCGCCGCCCGCCCCGAGGCCGGTGCCGTTGAGCCGGTCGTCGAGCTCCCGGGTGGTGCCGAGGAAACCCATGCTCCAACCGGAGAAGCGGCGCTCGACCGCGACGTCCATCTCGATCACCGCCAGGGTATGGTGGCGCCGGTCGACCAGGATCGATTCGAAGATCGGCTGGACGCCCGTCCGCGGCCCCTCCAGCACCTGGAAGAAGCCGAGGCCGGTATAGACCAGCACACCCGAGACCTCGGCGGCCAGGTTGCGCCGCCGGGCGGTCGCGAGAAGGCGCGCGACGTGACCCTGACCCAGCATCACCTCCGCGGGGTGCGCGGCGGTACTCTTGTAGATGATGCGGAAGATGTCCTGGGACATCCGAATCTCCGGGCAGCGATTCCACCTGGATAGTCCGAACGGTGCCGGTCGCGATAGCACCCGAAGGCACAACCGGGAGAATTCTATGCCAGATTCGCCACCTGAGATAGAATTCCCACACCGAGTTTCAGCTGCGCCAGCGCAGCTCCCGCGGTTCGAGCGGATTGACGAAGGCGGCGCCGGCCTCGCGGGCGCGCAGGAACTCGCGCTTGAGACTGAAATACCATTGAGACTGCACGTCGCTCTCGCCCATCAGCACCATCGCGGGCTTCCGGTCGAGGCCGCGCTGGGCGATCTGGAGCACGTCCCGGTCCTGGCCGAGGAACTGGCGCATCAGCGGCCGTGCGACGGGCTTGAGCAGGTTGAGGCCCGGGATGTTCCAGTACATCGCGTTGATCAGCGCGGTGCGTCCGTTCGCCAGCGGGGAGGCGAAGGTGTAGTTGGCGAGACGCTTCGGGCCGGCGGTGATCCGCTCCAGCCGGACCCCCGGCAGCCGGAACTCGATCTCGACCTCCGGGATCGAGCCGAGCAGGCGGTAGGCGAGGGAGGCGGTCTTCGCCGTGTGGCTCGTCATGGTGAAGCCGAAGGGCGAGGGCGCGAAGTGCTTCACCTTCTCCTTCATGGTCTTCGACGGACGCCACCACCAGGAATCGTGCACGTAGGCGACGTGGGCCGGATCGACGAAGCTGAGCGCCACGAGGTCGAACGAGGCCTCGACCTCCAGGATCTCGACGAGCTGGCCGCAATAGTCGAAATCGACCTCCGGGATCGGCGGCGCCGTCTCCGGGCTGGCGCCCGCCGGGTTCGCACTGGCATGGACCCAGATCAGGCCCGACTTCTCGGCCACGGCGAAGCGGGCGAGGCGGACCGAGGCAAAGTTGGCGTCGTCGCGGCGGGCGAGCGCGGGAATCGCCGCGCAGGCGCCGTCGGGCCGGAACTGCCAGCCGTGGAACGGGCAGACGAGGTTGCCGTCGACGAGGCGGCCGGCCGAGAGCGCCATGCCGCGATGGGGGCAGCGGTCGCGCAACGCGAACAGCGCGCCCGATTCCTCGCGCCCGACCACGACGGCCTCCTCGCCGAGGCTGACCGACCGCATGCCCCCGGGCCGCAGGCTGCGGCTCTCGCCGACGCAGTACCAGACGTCGTCGAGCGCCCGGCGGATCGGATCCCCTGTCATGCTGCCTTCCGCGGTCCCAACCGTTCCGTGCCCCTCGCGGCATTCCTGCCGGCGGATGTCCTTAACGCATCCTGCGGGCGCGTGAAGCGCTCAAGGGCGCGCACCTCCCCCGCGCCGGCACGGCGCGAACGGCCGGCGCCGCGCCGCAAGACGCCGCGGAACGGCGAGCGGGGCCGTTCGTTACCGTGCCGGGATGCCGCAGGGCGAGCGCGCCCTACATGGCTCCCCGGCCGCATGCGCGGGCGGCCCCCCACATCAGAAGCCCCTGACGGAGGATGACACGATGAGCCTGCTCGGGACGATCGTCAGCAAGATCCTGCACCCCTTCGGCGGCGGCGAGGCCAAGGCGGAGACGCCGGACGCCACCACCTCCACCACCAGCGCCCCGGCCGGCGGCTCGGGCGGAGCCGCGAGCGGCGACGTGCCGAAGGTCGACGGCAAGGTCGATGTCGAGGCGGTGCTCAACGACCTGGCCTCCAAGGCCGGCCAGCCGCTGAACTGGCGCACCTCGATCGTCGACCTGATGAAGCTGCTCAACCTCGACAGCAGCCTGTCGGCCCGCAAGGAGCTCGCCCAGGAGCTGCACTACAGCGGCGACACCAGCGACTCCGCCACGATGAACGTCTGGCTGCACAAGCAGGTCATCAAGAAGCTCGAGGAGAACGGCGGCAAGGTGCCGGACGACCTCAAGGATTGATCGGCTGGCCCGCTCCCGATGGGGGCGGGCCGTCCATCATGGCCCAACTGTGTTCGAGTTGGCCAACGAAAATCCGAAACCTCCATGTCATCCCGGGGCTTGGCAAAGCCGAGAACCCGGGATCCATAAACGCTGAGGTCAGTGAAAAAGGCGGGTCGCGATCCGCTTCATCTTGGATCGTCAGCGGCTATGGATCCCGGGTTCCGCTTACGCGGCCCCGGGATGTTGGGGTGGACGGCCCCCGCCGGCATCATAAGTGCCAGGTTGAGGTCGTCTGACACCCAACCGAGGAGACCGTCCGTGACGCAGATTAGCATCATCGGCCTGGACATCGCCAAGTCCGTCTTCCAGTTCGAGGCCCAGGACGCGCAGGGC
>NZ_FPCB01000085.1:0-3646 GCF_900116815.1 Methylobacterium sp. 174MFSha1.1
GGCATCCCCGATCACGGGCCACCCATCCCACCTCTCGCAGACTTGGTCAGGCAGACCTCACCAGCCTGACCGCCCGCGATTTTGCCCCGGTTACGGGGCTGCCGCCGCGCGGTTACGCCCCGGGATCGGTCTCTGGTCGGGTGGGGCGTATCGGGCGTTTCACCTGGGATCTCCGTCGACCGGCGTTAGTCGATTGCGTGGATCGCATCTCGGGATTCGGTGGGCAAGCCGGGGCTGCCGGCTCCGGCGGGTTATCCCTGGCCTCCTTCGGCTTCCGCTTCTCGGACGGCTTGCGCGGCGTGCGGGGAGGGGGCTCGGGCAGGGGGATCAGCGCCAGCGCGGCGCGCTCCCGCTCGTAGGCCTCCAGGACCGCGTCGACCCACAGGGCCATGCCCTCGGCCTTGAGGGCCATGCGCTGGCCTCGGTCGTAGTGGAGCCGGGTGACCGCGGCGACCTTCTCCTTCTCGCTGTCGGTCCTGTCCTCCTTATGCGAAAGGATGGCCGATGCCGCGCCGCCGAGCCGGCGGTCGCCGAGGAAAGACCCGAGCGTGCGACGGGCATCGTGCGGCGTCCATGGCTCGATTCCGTGCAGGGCTAGGAGATTGGTCCGCCCCGGCTTCGGGTCGCCGTATTGGTCGAGTCCCTCCATGCGCCAGAGCAATTTGTTGACTGCGGACTGGTGGGCGTGACCGTCGCCGCGGACGGACGGGCACGCCCACGGCGACGGCTCGTCGAGCTCGGCCCAGAGGCACTTCAGCATCGCCAACGCCTGCGGGGGAAGCGGCAGGGCATGGGGCCGGCTGCCGCTCTTGCCGCCCTTCATCTCGACGCCAGACCAATTCGCGCTGAGCCACCCCGGCATGCCGTCGATGGGGTAGAGGCGGTCGTGCCGCAGGATCGAGGTTGGGAAGGTCCGCTGGCCCGTCAGGACGGTCAGCCACAACATCGCCAGCGTGCCGGCACCGGTCGCATGCTCCGTCTGCCCGAGCGACCTGTGCCTCTCGGCGAGCGCCAGGGTGCGGGCGAGCTCGTCGACGGTGGGAACGTGCTCCCGCGTGCCCGAGGAGTATTCGATGCTCCACCGCAGCCACCACTCGTACTCGAAACCATCGAGGCCGGAAATGCCGGCGTTGTAGCGCCAGGCCCATGACATCGCCTCCTTGCCCTGCTGGACGACGCGGTGGGCGGCCGAGGCCGTGTTCGACTTCACGACTGCGTTCCGGACGCCCTCCAGGTCCTTGATGCGGATGTCGGAGACGAGCCGGTCGCGGATGCGGTCGAAAGCCTGGTGACGCAGGTAGCTCTCGTACTGCGTCCGGTAGTTCGCCTTCAGCTTCGGAAGCTTCACCGTGAGAAACTCCTCGACGAGGTCGCTCCAGAGCCAGGGCCCGTAAAGGCGCCGGTCCGCCTCGGTCTGCGCGGGCGTGTCGTCCACCGCCGCGGCGACCTCGGCGGACGCGGCCACGTCGGCTGTCTGCCCCATCGACGCCTCGAAGGCCGCGACCTGGCGCCGGGGGTCGCGGCCGCGCTTGAGCGAGATCTTCGCCAGGGCGGCCTGGTCCCGGGCCTGCTCGACCGTCAGCCGGTTGGCCTCGCCCAGCCGGATCGTCGCCTTCTCCGTCTTGAGCATGAACGTCGACGCCGTCGGGGTGACCCTCAGGATGAGGCCCGCGGTGTGGGTGTCGGCGAACTCGATTCCCCGCCCGGGGACCTTCCCCTGTTCGATCAGGTCCTCGCCGCGCTCGACGTGCTCGACCGCCAGGGCCACTCGCTTGCGCGTGTACGCCGCCGCCTTGGCCTTCGCCGCCGCCTTTGCCATGCCTCGCTGGCTCCCCGTTCGCGTGATACCAGCCTAATACCAGCCGCAGGGGTAAACGCTGCGCAACGAGGCTGGCTACGCAGGGAGGGGGATTTCCGCTGTATTCTCAATGCGGTGGTTAATGGAATGGGCCTGCATTCGGGGGTGAAATCCAGTCGAGGGACCAGCCTTCCAAGCTGAATACGAGGGTTCGATTCCCTTCACCCGCTCCAGCTTTTCTACCTTGCATCGCAAGGCCTTAGACTGCCCTACCGTTGGGCTCACGTTCCCCACGTTCCTCGCCGCGTTCCCTATGCCCGTTCAGGCCTCGTTCTGGCTCGCCCGGTGCATGAGCCTGAGGTTCGCGACGGCGCGCGATTTGCCCAGCCCGCCTCGCACGTAGCGGGCCGTGGTCGACGTCGTGGCGTGGGCCGCCACGGTCTTCAGCGAATCAAGATCCGCCCCCGCTTCGTCGCCCTCGGTGATTGCGCCGGCCCGGGCATCCATGTTGCGGACCTCGTCCGGGATACCCGCCGCCTGCGCGATCTTGCGCCACTCGCGGGTGAAGACCCACTCGGCGTAGGGCTTGCCGGTCGCCTCGTTGATGATGAGTGGGCCCACACGCCGGTCAGCCGGAACGTGCTTCAACAGGTCCAGGACGATCGGGCAGAGCTTGAGGTCGTGAGCAGCGAACGCCCCCGTCTTCGTCGTGGCCTTGCGAATCACCAGGTCTGCGGCGAGATCGGATCAGGTCAGACCGTTCTGCCAGCGCCGGCCGTTCATCACGATGCCGGCGGCCTTCTCCCCGGCCGGGATCGGCATCCACTCGCCGATCACGTCGCGCTGGCGCAACGCGGTCTCGAACTGGATCGCGGTGGCGAGCCCGAGCGAGAGCCGCCCCATCTCCTGCGCCTTGCTGGCGAACGCCTCGACGTGCGCCAGCTGCATCGCAATCCGCCGCCGGGCCGGCTGCGAGAACCGTGCCTGCGACAGCACCGTGTGCAGGCGCTGGCAGTCCGGCAACTCGTCCATGATGCCGTAGGCGAACAGCTCGCGCAGCTTCTTGATGATGCCGTAGGCGCGGCGAGTCCGTTCCGGGCCGCCAGGCTCCGCCGGCTTCTTCGCCTCGTTGTACCAGCGGCGGAAGTCCTCATTCTTGAGGTGAGCCAGCACCCGCTGCCCGAAGGCCTTCTCGATCAGCCGCAGGGTGCTCAGGTCCGTCCTCCGGGTGTTGTGCTTCATGTTGGTATTGAACGGGCTCGCCTCGTCGGTTTGATTCCGGCGGGAGAGGCTGAGCAGCGTCCCGTTGAACCGATTCGGATCGCGCTTGTGGCCGGACGACCATTCCAGCATCTCGGCCTGGAGCCGGAGGCAGGACGCCGAGAGTAGGGCCGCGTCGTCGGGCTCGTCGAGGCGATAGGGGAGGCGAACCGTTTTCGGCTCGTATCCCTGCTTCACGAGGTCGGCGCGTGCCACCCAGACCGGCACGTCCGGCCCGCCCTTCCGCGTTCGACGTTTCAGGCCCGGTGTCGGGAAATCAGAGGACATCGAGGTTCTCCACTCCGTCGGGCGCCATCACCTCGACGGTGGACAGACCGTAGCGCCGATCGAAGTAGGCTTGCACTGCCCGCCAGGGTCGACCGCCCATCAGCGGATCAACTTTCGGCAGGCCGTCTCGCTCGGGGATCTTCGCCTTCGCAGCCCACTCGCCCGGTGCCTGGCTGAGGCGGCGAGCCACCTCAGCCTCGCACGGTGTCAAACGGCATCGGAACGGGACCCCTAATCGGCGTCCAATCGGGCCCCCTTGTTGCGCGTAGCGCGACGCCCCTGCTCAGGCCGGCGAAGCGG
>NZ_FPCB01000041.1:0-55673 GCF_900116815.1 Methylobacterium sp. 174MFSha1.1
TAGGCTGTAGTGAGGAATTAATGAACACCAGCCTGGCGCAAGGTTGCGGTTGCTGATTGTGGCCGGAGGAGTTCCAGCCATGTCGCAAGATCCCGATGCCCTGACCGACGAGCAATGGGAGCGCCTGAAGGTGCTGGTTCCTGGCGGCCGGAAAGGAACACGCGGACGCCGCGCCGACAATCGGCGTTTTCTTGATGCGCTGCTCTGGATGGCCCGGTCGGGTGGCCGCTGGAAGGATCTTCCGGAGCGGCTTGGCAAACCCGACACGGTCAAGCGGCGCTATTACGACTGGATTGCCCGTGGTGTCTTGGACGAGATGCTGGATGTCCTGGCCCAGGAGGCTGATCTGGACTGGCTGATGCTGGACGCGACGATTGTGCGAGCGCACAGTCAGGCTGCGGGAGCGCGCAAGATTAAAGGGGGGCGGATGCCCAGGGCTTGGGTCGGTCACGCGGTGGTCTGACGACGAAGATCCATACGGCCACGGATGGTCTTGGCTTGCCTGTCCGGCTGATGGGCGGCCCTGGCCAGGAACACGACGTGACACGCGGTTGTGCGTTGCTTGACGGCTTCGAGCCTGGATCCGTGATCGCCGACAAAGGTTATGATGCGGACCGCTTGGTTGAGGTCGTGAGTGCGAGCGGCGCGACGGCGGTAATCCCACCGCGCCGCAACCGCAAAGTCGCACGTGAATTTGATCGCGATGTGTACAAGGAGCGCAACCAGATCGAGCGCTTCTTCAACAAGCTGAAGCAATTTCGGCGGGTGGCCACGCGCTATGACAAATTGCTTGCCAACTACATGGGCTTCGTCAAGCTCGCGGCCATCGCCATCTGGCTCAGATAGTTAATTCCTCACTACGGCCTAGATCATTAGAGGCGTCATCTATGCATGCGACAACGTTTTATGCAAGATTTTAGCTCGTGAAAAATAGTCCGCATCATTCCCGTCACCGCCCTGGACCTCCCACGCGCAATCGGGCAGGGCAGGGGCTTTCCGGCCCCGCCGAACCGAGAGCGCCGTGATCCGCCTGCATCTCCCGTTCCTCGCCGCCCTCCTCCTCGCCACCCCCGCCCACGCCGTCGTCGGCGGCACCGACGCCCCCGACGCGCCCCTCGCCCGCTCCAGCGTGATGGTGCTGTCCTCCCGCGGCGGGGTCTGCACCGGCATCGTGCTCGCCCGCGACGTGGTGCTCACCGCCGCCCATTGCGCCGCCCCCGGCGTCGAGCACCGGGTGCATTTTCGCGATGAATCAGGAGCGCCGGTCATGCTCGGAATCGCCGCCCGGGTGCTTCATCCGGGTTACGATGCGGGGGCCATCGCCGGGCGGCGGCGCTCGATCGATCTCGCGCTCCTGCGCACCGAGACGGCCCTGCCGGCCCGCTTCGTTCCGGCGAGCCTGACCGAGGCGCCGGTCGCCGCCGGCACGCCGCTGACCCTCGGCGGCTACGGCGTCGCCCGACCGGGGGACCACCGCAGCACCGGCACCTTCCGCACCGCGACCCTGCCGCTGGTCGAGCCCTACGGCCCGAGCCGCATCCTCGCCTGGCTGAAGGGACCGGCGGCGTCGGGCGCCTGCGAGGGCGATTCGGGCGGGCCGATCGTGACGGCGGGCGGAGGCGTGCTCGCGGTGACCACCTGGTCGAGCGGGGCCGGCAAGGGACCGGGCAAGTCCTCGTGCGGCGGCGTCTCGCAGGGTGTGCTGGTCGGGCCGCAGCGGGCGTGGATCGCCCGCACGACTGGCGCCTGGGGGGTCGAGGCGCGCTGGGAGTGACGCGGATCCCGCCCCGCTCACGGCTTCGTTCCCGCGGCGGGCCGGTGCCGGTGCGGAACCACACCCTTCGCGCGAGACTTCACTTGTCGAGCGTGGCCGCACGCTTCTAGGGTGGTCCCATGCGCGTCTCTCCGTCCCGCCTCCGTCCCACCTTGGCCGCCCTCGCGGTGGCCGCGCCCCTCGGCCTGTGGAGCGGCGCCGCTGGCGCCGTGGTCCGGGGCGAGGTGACCCGCGATCCCGACGGCCTGCGCGGCTCGGTAGTTCGGATCGAGAGCACCACCGGCGAGATGTGCTCCGGCTCGCTCATCGGCCCCGACCTCGTCCTCACCGCGGCCCATTGCGTGATGCGCAAGGCTGGCTACTGGATCGTGGTCGTCGACCGCAACTTCCGCCAGCGCCGCCTGCGGGCGATCGCGGCGGCGATGCACCCGGATTTCGTGCCCGGCACCACGCCCGAGACCCAGCCCGGCACCGACCTCGCCATCCTGAAGCTCAGCGAGCGCCTTGGCCCTGATTTCCGGCCCCTCGACACCCGCTACGGCGGCGAGATCCCGCAGGGCGACAATGTGGCCATCGCCGGCTACGGCGTGGTGGCGGAGAACCGGCGCGGCAGCGCCCGGGTGCTGCGCCAGGCCCGCCTCGTCTCGCTCGGCGAGCTGCAGGTCGCCAACACCGTGACGGTGGTGGCCGACCGCTCAACCCTGGCCGAGACCGCCGGCGCCGGCGCCTGCCTCGGCGATTCCGGCGGGCCGATCCTGCGGGCTGCTCCCGGCGGCTACCAGCTCGTCGGCGTGGTGAGCTGGTCGAGCGGCGCCGCCCAGCAGGGCCGGGTCCGCACCGCCTGCGGCGGCTTCACCGCCGTGACGCCGATCGGCCAGCATGCGAGCTGGATCAACGCCCGCGCCGCCGAGCTCGCCCGCTTCGAGCCCGGCGAGGCGATGCCGGTGGGCACTCGTCCCAACCGGGCGGACTGGACCGGGGGGCGCTAACGGAAGCTTGACTGTTCCACGGCCACGCTCTCCAACGGGCTCCGACCAATCCGGAGAGTCCCGATGAGCCAAGCCGTCTTCAGCCTCGCCCGCCTCCTCGTCGTCGTGCTGTTCTGCGTCTCCGGCGCCCAGAAGCTGATGAACCCGGCCGGCGTCGTGGCCGCGGTCTCGAGCAAGGGCCTGCCCTACCCGGAGGTGCTGGCCTGGCTCACCATCGCGGCCGAGCTCGGCCTCGGCCTCCTGATCGCGCTGGGCTTCTACGCGCGCGCGGCGTCCGTGCTGCTCGCCGTCTTCACCCTCGCGACGATCGTGTTTTTCCACAACTTCTGGACGATGTCGGGCGATGCGTTCCGCATGAACCAGATCCAGGCGATGAAGAACCTGTCGATCGTCGGCGGCCTCCTGATGATCGCCGCCGCCGGTCCCGGCCGCTTCGCCCTCAACCGGCGCTGAGCACGGGACTTTTTTGTCCGGCCGTCGCGCCGGAACGGCGCCGCGCCCGGTACGTTGACCGCCCCTGAAGGCGCGCGATCGGCGCCGTCGAGGAGTGGTTGAGGGGCATGGCCGCGGACACGACATTGCCGGACGCGGCGTTCCGCAGCTTCGCCGAGGGCGCGGGGCTGATGATCTGGCGCGCCGACCCAGAGGCGCGCCTTATCTACGTCAACCCGTGCTGGACGGCGTTTCGCGGCCGCGCGGTCGAGGACGAGCTCGGCCACGGCTGGAAGGACGGCCTGCACCCGCAAGACCGGGACGCGCACGAGGCCGGTCTCGCGGCGGCCTACGCCAAGCGCCGGCCGCACAGCGCCGAGTACCGCTTACGCCGCCACGACGGCGCGTTCCGGTGGATCCACGGCCACGCCTACCCGCTGCACGAGGGCGACGCCTTCACGGGCTTCGCCGGCTCCTGCTTTGACATCACCGAGCGCAAGGAGGCCGAGGAGCACGCCGCCCGGGCGATGGCCGAGCAGGAGGCGCTGCTGGCCGAAATCTACCACCGGGTGCGCAACAACCTGCAGGTCACGGTGAGCCTGATCGGGCTCTACGGCCGCGCCGCGGCGGCGCCCTGCCGCCCGGCCTTCGACGCACTCGGCCAGCGGGTGCGGGCGATCGCCCTGGTGCAGCAGCACCTGCACGAGGCGCCGCAGATCGCCAGCGTCGACCTCGCCGAGTACCTGACGCGCCTCGCGGAAGGACTAGGGCAGTTGCGCCGGGCCGGGCGCATCACGGTGACGGTCGAGGCCGGACGCACGGCGCTCCTGGAGCCGCGCCGGGTCAACGCGCTCGGCATGATCGTGGCCGAGATCGTCGCCGAATGCCTCGACGGCACTGACGAGGCGGCCGCTTGCGTCACCCGGGTCGAGGTGCCGGCGGGCTCGGACACCGATCCGGTGCGGGTGCGGATCACCTCCGGCGGCGTCGCCGGCGAGCCGCCGGCGGGCGTGCCGCGGATCGGTCCCCGCCTGATCGCGGCCTATGCGGGCCAGGCCGAGATCGCGGTCTCGGGCACCGGCACCCCGGAATCGCCGCTCGAACTGACGCTGCCGGCCTGAGGCGGTGGCGGGTGGGCCCCCGCCCGCCTATATGCCGGGTCTCGATTCTCCCACGATTCCCCCGGGTCCCATGCTGCCGCCCATCGACGAGATCGTCTCCAACTTCGAGTTCCTGGACGAGTGGGACGACCGCCATCACTACCTGATGGAACTCGGCCGCAAGCTGCCGCCCCTGCCCGAGGAGGCCCACAACGAGGCCAACCGGGTGCGCGGCTGCGTCAGCCAGGTCTGGCTCGAGACGCTTGTCGACCGCTCCGGCCCGGAGCCGCGGCTGCACTTCCTCGGCGACAGCGACGCCCACATCACCAAGGGCGTGGTCGCGGTGCTGATCGCGTTCTTCGACGGCCGGACCGCCACCGATGCCGCCCGGGCCGACGCCCTCGGGCTGTTCCAGAAGCTCGGCCTCTCCGAGCACCTGACGGCGCAACGCTCGAACGGCGCCCGGGCGATGATGGACCGCATCCGCGCCGATGCCGAGGGTGTCGCGGCCGCGGCCTAGGCCACCCTTGCGGCGGCGGCCCCGGGACGGCACATCGGTGCCTCGACCGCCACCTCCCGGGGAGCCGCATGACCCTTCGCCTGAGCCCGCCCGCCGCCGCGCCGACGGCGCCCGTCCGGCCCGTCACCGTCACGGTCCACGGCCGCGCGGTGACCGACCCCTATGCCTGGCTCAAGGCGGAGAACTGGAAGGACGTGCTGAAGGACCCCACCGCCCTGCCGGCGGAGATCCGCGACCTCCTGACCGCCGAGAACGCCTATTCGGACGCCGCGCTCGCCGGCACGAAGGCCCTGCGCGAGACCCTGGTCGCCGAGATGCGCGGGCGCATCCGCGAGGATGACGGCAGCGTGCCGGACCTCGACGGTCCCTTCGCCTACTACACCCGCTACCGCGAGGGCGGGCAGCACCCGCTGGTCTGCCGCCGCCCGGCCGATCGCGTCGCCCCCGGCCTCGTCGGGGATCTCGCGGGCGAGGGTGAGGAGATCCTGATCGACGGCGACCGGGAAGGGGAGGGGCACGCCTTCTTCAGCCTGGAGGGCGCGACGCATTCCGACGACCACGCGCTGGTCGCCTGGAGCGCCGACACCAAGGGCTCCGAACTCTACACCATCCGGGTCCGCGACCTCGCGACGGGGACGGACCGCGAGGACCAGGTGCTCGCCACCACCGGCGACGTGGTGTGGAGCGCCGACGGCAAGGCGTTCTGGTATGTCGCGGTCGACGAGAACCATCGCCCCGCGACCGTGATGCTGCACCGCCTCGGCACGCCGCAGAGCGACGACGACACGATCTACGAGGAGGGCGACGCGGGCTTCTTCGTCGGCATCGGCGAGACCCAGTCCGGCGCCTACCTGGTGGTGACGGCGAACGACCACGAGACCTCCGAGGTCCACCTCGCGGAGCGTGCCACGCCCTTCGCGCCCCTGCGCGTCGTGGCGCCGCGGGAGCACAAGCTGATCTACTCGGTCGAGCACCGGGGCGACGAATTGTTCGTCCTCACCAACGCCGACGGCGCCGAGGACTTCAAGATCGCGGTGGCGCCGCTCGACCGTCCGGGCCGGGCCCACTGGCGCGACCTGATCCCGCACCGGGCCGGCGTGATGATCCGGTTCCAGCACGTGCTCGCCCGCCACCTCGTACGGCTCGAACTGGAGAATGCCCGGCCGCGCCTGATCGTGCGCGACGCCGAGAGCGGCGCCGAGCACACGGTCGCCTTCGCGGAGGAGGCCTATTCCCTCGGCCTCTCGCCGGGCCACGCCTTCGACACGGATCTCATCCGCTTCACCTACTCGTCGATGACGACGCCGGCGGAGACCTACGACTACCACGCGACGACCCGCGAGCGGACCTTGCGCAAGCGCCAGGACGTGCCGAGCGGCCACGACCCGGCTTCCTACGTCACAAGGCGCCTGTTCGCGACCGCGCCGGACGGGGAGCAGGTGCCGGTCTCGCTGCTGCACCGGCGCGATACGCCGCTCGACGGCACCGCGCCGCTCCTCCTCTACGGCTACGGCTCCTACGGCTCGCTGATGTCGGCGGCCTTCCGCACCAACCCGCTCTCACTGGTCGACCGCGGCTTCGTCTACGCCATCGCGCATGTCCGCGGCGGCACCGAGAAGGGTTGGCGCTGGTACCTCGACGGCAAGCGCGAGAAGAAGCCCAACACCTTCACGGATTTCGTCGCCTGCGCGCGCGCGCTGATCGAGGCGCGCTACACCGGCGCCGGCCGCATCGTCGCCCATGGCGGCAGCGCCGGCGGCATGCTGATGGGGGCGGTGGCGAACCTCGCGCCGGAGCTCTTCGCCGGCATCGTCGCCGACGTGCCCTTCGTCGACGTGCTCAACACCATGCTCGACGGCGACCTGCCGCTCACCCCGCCGGAATGGCCCGAATGGGGCAACCCGGGCGCCGACTTCCAGGCCTTCGAGACCATCCTGTCCTACTCGCCCTACGACAACGTCGCGGCGAAGGCCTACCCGGCGATCCTGGCGCTCGGCGGCCTCACCGACCCGCGGGTGACCTACTGGGAGCCGGCGAAGTGGGTCGCGCGCCTGCGCGCCACGATGACCGGGGGCGGGCCGGTGCTCCTGCGCACCAACATGGAGGCCGGCCACGGCGGGGCGGCGGGTCGGTTCGACCGGCTGGAGGAGGTGGCGCTGATCTACGCCTTCGCGCTGGCGGCGGTGGGAGCGGAGGCGGCGTAGCGTTCCTGAACCCTCCCCCCTCTGCGGGGGAGGGTGCCCCGCTGCGAGTGCGAAGCACTCGTGCGCGGGGCGGGAGAGGGGACCACGCTTCCGAATAGACCTGAACCGTCCTGAAGGGCGCTTCCTGAATCAGCGTCGCGCTGCCCCTCTCCCGGCCCCTGCTGACGCAGGGACCACCCTCCCCCGCAGAGGGGGGAGGGTTTTGGCGTCGCATCACACCGTCCGCATCGTCCCGCCCGGCGCGCCCGTCCCGACGAACCGGCTGCGCGGCCGGAAGGCGAGGATCAGCATGAACACCCCGAAGGCGATGGCGTAGCCGCCCATCCAGTAAGTCAGGACCAGGAGCGACAGGACCGGGCTGGCGATCAGCGCCACCGCGAACAGCACCGAGAGTACCCCGCCGATCGCCAGCCACCAGCGGCCATGATCGAGGTGGAGCCGGAACGCCGCGGCGATCATCAGGCCGCCGGTTACCAGCGCCCAGGCGGCGATGAGGTAGATGAAGGCGACGAGCGTGCTGCCCGGCATCAGGAAGGCGAGCACGCCGACCAGGATGTTGAGGAGGCCGGCGGCGAGCAGGTAGCCCCAGCGCTCGTGCCGTTCCGCCGCCCGCACCGCCGCCACGATCTCGGCGATGCCGTCGACCAGCATGTAGGCCGAGAAGAAGATCACCAGGGTCAGCAGCGTGGCGCCGGGCGCGATCAGCGCCACGATCCCGAACAGGATCGCGAAGGCGCCCCGCAACGCGATCAGCCACCAGTTGCGGGCGAGCACCGCGCTCATCGCGGTGAGACGCGCGAGCGGATCGGGCGGGGAGCCGTAGGGGGACGAACCGGCCGGATTGGTATTGGGCAACGGCGTACCAGTACTCATGGCAGCATCCTCCGGGACGACGCGCAGTGGGCTGTCGCGAAAGGCCCCGCTCTTCATGGCTCAACGTCCGCCGAGCGTAGCCGTTCCCTGGATCGTCGATGAGCCGAGTCCCACGGACGACGCGGGGCCGGGTTTCATCCCGGTCAGCCGCAGAGTTTTTTGCCGCACTGCGGAACTCGTGCCGTCGCCCCGGCGTCTTCCAGGCCGAGGCGGGCGCCTTGCCCGGTCCGGTCGGACCGTCGCGCGGAATTCACGACATGCTGGACGATCAGTCGCGGGCGGAGGCCCCAGTCGGGCGGGACGCGCCGGCGCCCGTCGTGGCGCGGCAAGACCCGACGAGACGAGACTCGCTGAGACAAGAGTCTGCGGGGCAAGATTCTTCGGGGCAGGACTCGGCGCGCGACGAGAATACGCGCGCCCTGCGGGAGAACACCCGCGCCCTGCGCGAGCACACGCCGCAGGACGAGGCCGAGGGCAAGGCCAAGGACTCCGACGGCAAGGACTCCGACGACCAGGAGGACGACGGCAAGCAGAAGAAGCCGGGCCTGATCAAGCGTCATCCGCTCTGGTTCGTCCTCGGCGCGGTCGTGCTGCTGCTGGCGGCGGCCGGCGGCTACTGGTACTGGCTCACCTTCGTCCATCCCTACGAGAGCACCGACGACGCCTTCGTCGATGCGCGCCAGTTCGCGGTCTCGCCGAAGGTGTCGGGCTACGTGACCGCCGTGCCGGTGACCGACAACCAGCACGTCGAGGCCGGCGCGGTGCTGTTCCAGATCGACACCCGCGACTACGAGGTGGCGCTCCAGCAGGCGCGCGCGCAGGTCCAGTCGGCCCAGGCCCAGATCCAGGGCTTCGAGGCGCAGATCCAGGCGCAACAGGGCAGCATCCAGGAGGCCAAGGCCCAGGTCGAGCAGGCAAAGGCCGCGCTGCAATTCGCCAAGCAGGACGCCGCCCGCTACCAGGATCTCGCCCAGCGCGGCGCCGGCTCGGTGCAGCAATCGCAGCAATCGACCTCGAACCTGCAGCAGCAGCAGGCGAATGTCGACCGCACGAGCGCCGCCGTGACGGTGGCGCAGCGCCAGATCGGCTCGCTGCAGGCCCAGAAGGCCGGCGCCGAGGCGAGCCTCGCCCAGGCGCGCGCCCAGGAGGCGCAGGCCCGGCTGAACCTCGCCTACACGACCGTGACGACCGCTCAAGGAGGCCGGGTGGTGCGCCTCACAGGCGCCGTCGGGCAGTTCGCCCAGGCCGGCCAGGCCCTCAGCATGTTCGTGCCCGACGACATCTGGGTCACGGCGAACTTCAAGGAGACCCAGATCACCGACATGCGGCCCGGCCAGTCGGTCGATGTCGAGATCGACGCCTATCCGGACCACAAGATCACCGGCAAGGTCGCCTCGGTGCAGCCGGGCTCGGGCACCGCCTTCAGCCTGCTGCCGGCCGAGAACGCCACCGGCAACTACGTCAAGGTGGTGCAGCGCGTGCCGGTGAAGATCACGGTCGAGAACTGGCCGCAGGACGTCTCGATCGGCCCCGGCATGTCGATCGTGCCGACGGTGCGCGTCCGCTAAGATTGTTCTTTTGTCGCAGATTCTCGCCGCAAAACCGGCGGCCACTTTTGCGAAATCTGCTCAGGAGATCATGCTGTGAGCGGTCAGAACCCCGCCGACAGCGCCGCCGGCGACCACAACCCGTGGATCATCGCCATGGTGGTGGCGATCGCCACCTTCATGGAGGTGCTCGACACCACGATCGCCAACGTGGCTTTGCGCTACATCTCGGGCGGCCTCGCGGTCGGCCCCGACGAGGCGGCCTGGGTGGTGACGAGCTACCTCGTCGCCAACGCGATCGTGCTCACCGCCTCGAGCTTCCTCGCCAAGCGCTACGGCCGCAAGGCGTTCTTCATGGCGGCGATCGCGCTCTTCACGGTGTCGTCGATCCTGTGCGGCTTCGCCTGGAGCCTCGAATCGCTGCTGTTCTTCCGGGTGCTCCAGGGCCTCGGCGGCGGCGGGATGGCGCCGCTGGCGCAATCGATCCTGGCGGATTCCTTCCCGCCGGAGAAGCGCGGCCAGGCCTTCGCCCTCTACGGCGTCGCCATCGTGGTGGCCCCCGTGGTCGGGCCGACGCTGGGCGGCTGGCTCTCCGACCAGTATTCCTGGCACTGGTGCTTCCTCATCAACGCGCCGGTCGGCGCCATCGCGTTGTTCCTGATCTGGTGGCTGGTGCAGGACCCGAAATCGGCGATCGAGGAGCGGAAGCGCCTGCGCCGCGAGGGCGTGCGCTTCGACATCGTCGGCTTCGTCCTGGTGGCGACCTTCCTGGGCTCGCTCGAGGTCGTCCTCGACGAGGGCCAGCGCAAGGACTGGTTCGGCTCGACCCTGATCATCGTCTTCGCCTGCCTGACGGTCCTGTCCTTCGTGGCGATGATCCCGTGGGAATTGAAGCACAAGAACCCGGTCATCGACCTGCGCCTGCTCGGCCAGCGCCAGTTCGGCTCCTGCTTCCTGGTGATGCTCGCCACCGGCGCCATCCTGATCGCGACCACGCAGTTCCTGCCGCAGCTCCTTCAGGACTATTTCGGCTACACCGCCACCTGGGCCGGCCTCGCCCTGTCGCCCGGCGGCGTCGTCACCTGCCTGATGATGTTCGTGATCGGCCGCGTCTCCGGATACGTCCAGCCGAAATACCTCATCGCCACCGGCGCCACCATCATCGCCTTCGCGATGGTTGATCTCACCAACCTCTACGGCGACCTCAACTTCGGCTTCTTCGTCTGGTCGCGCGTCTATATCGGCATCGGCCTGCCGATGATCTTCCTGTCGATCACCGCCGCCTCCTACGAGGGGATCACCAAGGACCAGACCGACCAGGCCTCGGCGCTGATCAACGTCGCGCGCAACGTCGGCGGCTCGATGGGGGTGTCCCTCGCCCAGAACATCCTGGCCTATCGCCAGCAATTCCACACCAGCCGGCTCGTCGAGCACGTCGTCCCCACGGAGCCGGCCTACCAGGAGACCTTGCGCGCCGCGACGCAGTTCTTCTCCACCCGCGGCGCCAGCACGGTCGACGCGCAGAACCAGGCCGTCGCCTGGATCGGCCAGCAGGTCCAGACCCAGTCCGCCTTCCTCGCCTATATCGACGTGTTCTGGGCGCTCGCCCTGGTCTCGGCCTGCGCGGTGCCGCTCGCGATGATCCTCAAGACCGTGAAGCGGGGCGGAGCGGCGCCGGCCGGGGGGCATTGAGGGCGGGTCCGTCTCCCCACCACGGTTCCGACGACCCTGTACGTCATCCCGGGGCCGCGAAAGCGGAACCCGGGATCCATAACCGCCGACGTCCGAGAATGAGGCGGAGCATCGGTCGCACCATTCTGCCCTGTCGGCGGTTATGGATCCCGGGTTCTCGCCTTCGGCGAGCCCCGGGATGACACTGAGGGTGCCAACAGCGCCGGCTCGAAGCTTACAGATCCAGGATACGAACACCTTGGCCCCATCGGGATCGAAGCTCGTCGTCTACGCCGCGCTCGCCGGCAACCTCGCCATCGCGGTCACCAAGCTCGCGGCCGCCTCCTATACCGGGTCGGGGGCGATGTTCACGGAAGCCGTCCATTCCTTCGTCGATACCGGCAACCAGGGCCTGCTGCTCTACGGGATGCGGCGCGCCGCCCGCCCGGCCGACGACAGCCATAATTTCGGGCACGGGCTGGAGCTGTACTTCTGGTCCTTCGTCGTCGCGCTGCTGATCTTCACCCTCGGCGGCGCCTATGCGGTCTACGAGGGCGTCGAGAAGCTGCACCATCCCGAGCCGACGACGGCGCCCTGGGTCAATGTCGGGGTGATCGTGCTGTCGGGCGTCTTCGAGGGGCTGTCGTTCCGCACCGCGCGCCGCGAGATGCGGGCGCGCTTCGCCCGGGAATCGCTCTGGACGGCGGTGACCCGCAGCAAGGATCCGAGCACCTTCGCGATCATCCTGGAGGACGGGGCGGCGCTGATCGGCCTGGGCCTC
The DNA here is from genome assembly GCF_900116815.1 of Methylobacterium sp. 174MFSha1.1. NCBI lineage: Bacteria > Pseudomonadati > Pseudomonadota > Alphaproteobacteria > Hyphomicrobiales > Methylobacteriaceae > Methylobacterium > Methylobacterium sp. 174MFSha1.1. The sequence goes on from NZ_FPCB01000041.1 coordinate 11,892, forward strand.
GCCCTCGTCGGCGTGGTCGCCAGCGGCTTCCTCGGCTGGCCGCAGGGCGACGGCGTCGCCTCGGTGGCGATCGGCTGCCTGCTCATCGCCACTGCGGGCGTGCTGTTTCGCGAGACCCGCAGCCTGCTGACCGGCGAGAGCGCCTCGCCGCGGGTGATCGCGCAGGCGAGCGAGATCCTCGCGGCCGATCCCCGGGTGGTGCGGATCGAGCGGATGCGCAGCCTGCAGCTCGGCCCCGGCACGGTGCTGCTCGCCGTCACCCTCGACCTCGCCCCGGACCTCTCCGGCGAGGACCTGCGCCGCGCCACCGCCGATCTGCGCGATGCGATCCGCCGCGGGCTGCCGGGGGTCGCCCACCTGTATTTCCAGCTGCCGGCGCGGGAGCACGAGGCGGCTCGGAACGTCGGTTAAAAAATCCCGAACGGGCCGGAACCGGCCGCCACATCCCGGGTTATCGCAGTGTCCCGAGGCGCCGGGCCGTCCTTCCCGTGCGCCGTGCCCCTGGCCGCTTCGCTCACAATGAGGCCCGGGGAGGGAATCAAGGCAGTTGGCTCAGGGCCGCGGGCGGGGCATCGCTCGGGCGCCGGACGTCGATCTGCTCGGCGAAAGCCGCGACCGGCTGATACAGGCCGAGGCGCTGATCGATCATGCCGTCGAGCCGGTCATAGACCTCGGCGACGGTCAGGCTGCGCGTCTTCCGGCCCTCGCGGCGGAAGAAGAGGCTGCGATTGGCCTTGGCCGCCGCGCGAAACGAGGCCTGGGCCGGCTGGTGCGGCTTCTCCGCCGTCAATTCCATGAACTTGCCGGCGCTCGCGGCACCCAGGAAATGGGCGAAGTAGCATTCCGTCGTCGTGAGGTCGCGCCCGAGGCGCTGCTCGACGCGGCTGCGGTCGCGCTTCATCATCTCGCCGGCCATCAGGCTCGCCGCGTAGGGGTCGCGCCGCAGGGCCAGGACCCGGCGCCGGTCGGCCTCCTTGAGGACCACCAGCGTGCCGCCGCGCTTCTCGATCAGCTCGGCTTCCGCCGAGTATCCGTGCTTGGCGCCGAAGCTGCGCAGGAGTTCGAGCCACGTGCCGGTGAGGAACTGGAACAGTCCCTCCGCCGTCGAGGTCGCGGCCCGGACGCTCGGCTGGAAGCTCGATTCCTTGTCGGCCAGCGCCATCAGGTAGACCGGATCGGTCTCGGTCTCGCGGGCGGCCCGCACGATCGTCGCGACCAGGGCCTGCGGCACCTTCTTGTCGCCGAAGACCACCAGGCCGTCCTGGGTCACTTCCGGGAGGGCCATGACCTCCGGCAAGTCGATCTCGACGGACGGGGAAGCCTCCCGGGACAGGGCAGCCTCCCCGGACAGGGCAGCCTCCCGAAGGGGCGCGTCCTCCCGGGGCGGGGCGGCCAGGGCGCCGGGTGCGTCGTCGCCCGCGGACTTGTCGTCGCTCGGGCGCGCCTCGGTCCGCATCTCCAGCGTCGCCCGCATCTCTTCGCGCAGGCGTTCGAGGTCGTCGCGGATCAGGGCCGTCGTGCTCGGGGTCTCCTCGGCGAGGGCCGGGCCGGGCCAGTCCGGCATCAGGCCGCGGGATGCCGCGGCGGGCCGGGGGGCGGAGAAATCGATCCGGTCATGCGCTTCCGCCGCCGGGGCGACGGCGTCCTGCGGCAGGCAGGCCGCGAAGGCGACGCCGACGGCGAGCGCTGCAGCGGCCTTGCGGCTCAGCGAGGCGGCCAGGGACAGGGCCCGGCCGCGCGCTCCGGAATGGTGGCCTTCGCGGGCATCGAGCCAGCGGATGGTGTCGGTGCCCGTCTCGGGCACGAGTCGGCCAGCGTCGTCGGCGCAGGGCGCCGGCTCCGGGTAAACCCCCATCTCCAACCTTTTGTCCTTGGCGCGGGTCCGGTCCTGGGGCCGCGCCGTGTTTCGTGCTTCGCTCGCCGGCACCTCTGGCCGTCCGGTGTGTCCAGAATGGGACGAGGCCGCGGCGAGCCCTGAGGCCATTTTGCGGCACCGGTTCCCTCCGGATGGTTAACGAGACGTCGCCGAAGGCCACGTCGGGCGCTCCTGCCGACCGCGTGGGCGCAAAAAAATCGCGCATGCGTCGGAACCAAATACTCCCCTGGGCATTTCCAGTCGCCACGCGGAGTGGGCGAACGATTGCCCCGGCGCCCCGCCCGGGGTCCGCGGGCCATGAAGAGGACAAACCCTACCGATGAGCATGCAGCCCGGTCGGCGCGTTGGCGTCGCTTTCGTCGGCATGGGTGGGGCTGTCGCCACCACCGCCATCGCCGGCATCGAGATGATCAAGTCCGGTTCGAATCGTCTCGACGGTCTGCCCCTTGCGGGCCACGCGGTGGCCGGAATGGTCGGGTACAAGGATCTCGTCTTCGGCGGCTGGGACCTCAACGGCGACGACCTCGGCGCCGCGGCGGCCGGCCACGGCGTGCTCACCAAGCAGGATATCGAGAACGGCGCCCAGGTCCTCAAGGGCATGAAGCCGTGGCCGGCGGTCGGCAGCGCCAAGTTCTGCAAGAACATCGACGGCGGCAACCGCATCGTCGCCAAGGACCACCGCGAGGCGGTCGATTGCATCGCCGACGACCTCAAGCGCTTCCGCGAGGAATCGGGCGTCGACGACGTGGTGGTCGTCAACCTTGCCTCGACCGAGCGCTGGCCCGACCTCGACGACCCGACGCTGAACTCCGCCGCCGCCTTCGAGCGCGGGCTCGATTCGAGCGACGAGGCGATCAGCCCGGCGATGCTCTACGCCTATGCGGCGATCAAGAACGGCATCCCCTACGCCAACTTCACCCCGTCGGTCGCCGCCGACGTGCCGGCGCTCGTCGATCTCGCCAAGCAGATGAACGTCCCGGTCGCCGGCAAGGACGGCAAGACCGGCCAGACGATGATGAAGACGGTGCTGGCCCCGGCGCTCAAGTCGCGGGCGCTCCACGTCGACGGCTGGTTCTCGACCAACATCCTCGGCAACCGCGACGGCCTGGCGCTGAACGACAAGGACTCGCTCCAGTCCAAGCTCAACACCAAGGGCACGGTGCTGGATTCGATCCTCGGCTATCCCGTCGAGGATCACCTGGTCCACATCCACTACTACCGCCCGCGCGGCGACGACAAGGAGGCCTGGGACAACATCGACGTCACCGGCTTCCTCGGCCAGCGGATGCAGATCAAGATCAACTTCCTGTGCAAGGACTCGATCCTGGCCGCTCCCCTGGTGATCGAGATCGCCCGCGTCCTCGACCTCGCCAAGAAGCGCGGCGACGGCGGCGTGCAGGAGCAGCTGTCGCTGTTCTTCAAGGCGCCGATGGTCAAGAACGGCCACGGCCCCGAGCACGCCTTCGGCGCGCAGGAGCGCATGCTGCTCGACTGGCTCGGCGTCCACTGAGGATGGCCGACAGTCAAGCTCCCATCAACCAGGTTGCGGCGGGCGGGGCTCAGGCCCCGCTCTCCCAGCGCGAGCTCCTCGTCGAGCTCAACGACATCAAGCGCGTCCGGTCCGCCGGGCGCGACGGCTCGATCGCCGAGCGGCTCTTCCTCCAGGCCTGGTCGGCGCTGACGGGCGGGGCCGACCCGGAGGCGCTCGCCCTCGACATCACCGCCAAGGCGCTCGCCGCTTCCCGCCTCGGCGACCTCGACGCCGCTTTTCTCAGCCTCGCCGGCCTCTCGCAGACCCAAGCCTCCGCCGTGCTGGTGCGGGGCTTCGACGAGGTGGCGGGCCCGCTCGATCCGGCCCTCGCCGGGCGTCTGCGCGCCTGCCTCGCCGCGCCGCGGGACTGGACGCCCGGTCCCCTGCCGCATTTCGCGCTGCTCCAGGCCGACCAGCCGCGCGCCGGCGTCACCTGCCCGGGCAAGCCGCGCATCCTGCTCGAGCCGCCGGAGAACCACGCCGAGCATTGCCTCGTGGTGGCGGTCTACGGCGTGGCCCTGAGCCCGTTCTACGGCGCCGACCCGACGACGGTGTTCGTGGCGGCGCTGGCCCACCACCTGCACAACGCGCTGATGCCGGATGCCGGCTTCACCGGCGAGATCCTGCTCGGCGACCACCTCGATGCGGTGATCGCCGGATTGAGCGAGCGGGCGCTCGCCGAGCTGGATGCGCCGTTGCGGGACGTAGTCGCCTCAGCGCGAAAAATCCTGGCGGATGATCGCACGGCCGAGGGCCGCGCCTTCCACGCCGCCGACGTGATCGACCGGGTGCTGCAGATCGCCCAGCACCTGCGGGCGGCCTCGCTCACCATGGACACGGTGCTGGGCGAGATGGCGCTGGTCCATGACGGCCCGGTCAAGGATTTTCACGATCGGGTGCTCGCCGACATGCAGTTGCCGTGAGGATCGGGCCGGACGTCCTCGGGTGTCCGCACCTCCTTGGGCGTCCGCGCCCGCGCTCTATCTCACGTCAGAGCCTGCTCTCGGGTGGGCGCCGCGAGGAAACGCATCCGTGATCCCGTTCGGGCTCCTCTCGCCGGTCACCGGCGAGGCGCTGCACCACGACACGCCCCACTCCCTGCGCGAGGGCAAGCGCGGCCCGCGCTGGCCGGTGGTCGACGGCATTCCCTACCTGCGGGTCGGCCGCGACGGCTTGATCGGCGAAGTGCTGGGCCATCTCGACAAGGGCGCGCCCGGCCACGCCCTCGAACTCCTCCTCGCCGACCAGGACGATTGGTGGACCGGCCCGAAGGCCGATCCGGCGGTCCTGCGCGACCTCGTGCGCGAGATGAAATACGTCAACTTGCGCGAGGCCTGCGCCCGGCTCGGCTGGGGCCGGGTCGGCGACTACTTCGTCCATCGCTGGACCGACCCGACCTACCTCGCCGGCCTCGCCCTGCTGGAGGCGCACTGGAACAAGCCGCTTTGCGCCTTCGAGCTCGCCTGCGGCATCGGCCATTACCTGCGCGAGTTGCAGGGGCGGGGGGTGCGGGTGTCGGGCGGAGACGTGGTCTTCGCCAAGCTCTGGGTCGCCCGCCACTGGGTCGCCGGGCAGCGGCCGTTCCTCGTCTGCTTCGACGCCGCCGGCCCACACTGGCCGATCGACCAGGCGCCCGTCGATCTCGTGATGTGCCACGACGCATTCTATTTCCTCCCCGAGAAGGCCCGCATCCTCGAAGCCCTGCGCAGGACCGCCGGCGAGGAGGGATGGCTGGCGCTGAGCCACGTCCACAACAGCGCCCGGCCCGGCTTCTCGTCCGGCCACGCGGTCTCCGCGGCCGAGATCGCGGAGCTGTTTCCCGACGGGCTCGTCTACGACGACGACGAGCTGACCCGGGCGCTGGTGGAGGCCCGCGCCCCTGTCCCGGCCGAGCCGGCCGCCCTCGACCATGTCGAAGCCTTCTCGGTCGTCTGCGGCCCCGGGATGCGCCCGGCGCCCCGGCCCCTCGTCGATGGCCTCACCCTGCCGCGGGAGGGTGCGCTGTTGCGGCTCAACCCGCTCTACGCGCCCGATCCGGCTGGGGGGTACGCGATCGCCTGGCCGTCCGAGCGCTACCGCGACGAATACGCCGCCCGCGCCACCTACCCGATGCAGTCCGAGGGGCCCGAGACCCTGGAGGCGACACCTGAGACCATCCAACGCGCCCGCATCCGCGAGTTCGTCGACCTGCCGGAGCGGTGGTGATGTCGGAGTCGATCGGCTGGGGCATCGTCGGGTTCGGCTGGGTCGCCCGGGACTTCATGGCGCCGGCGATCCGGGCCGCCGGGCACCGCCTCGTCGCCATCTGCGACCCCGGTGCGGAGGCGCGGGAGGCCGCGCTGGCCCTTGGCGCGCGGGGGCACGCCGACCTCGCCGGGCTGCTGGCCGAGCCGGAGGTCGAGGCGGTCTACGTCGCGACGCCCAACCACCTCCATCGCGGCGCCGTCGAGGCGCTGGCCGAAGCCGGCAAGGCGATCCTGTGCGAGAAGCCGATGGCCGCCTCACTCGCCGACGCCGAGGCGATGGCGGCTTCGGTGGCACGCACCGGCGCGCTCTACGGCACCGCCTTCGACCAGCGCCACCACCCGGCCCACCGCCTGCTCCGCGACGAGATCCGCGCCGGGCGCGTCGGCACCGTCACCGGCGTGCGCATCGTCTATGCCTGCTGGCTCGACCGCGGCTGGACGGCGATTCCCGGACAGCAGAACTGGCGCATCGACCAGGCCCAGGCCGGCGGCGGCGCGCTGATGGACCTCGCCCCCCACGGCCTCGACCTGACCGACTTCCTCCTCGATGAGCCGATCCTCGACGTCACCGCGCTGACCCAGGCGAGGGCGCAGGACTACGCCGTCGACGACGGCGCGCTCCTCATCGGCCGGACCGGCTCGGGTGTGCTGGCGAGCCTGCACGTCGCCTACAATTGCCCTGACGCGCTGCCGCGCCGGCGCCTGGAGATCGTGGGCACCAGGGGCCTGCTGGTCGCGCAGAACACGATGGGCCAGGAGGCGGGCGGGAGCGTCACCTTCACCGACGGCAAGACCGGCGAGACGGTTCCGCTCGCCTTCGACACCACGGCCTCGCCGTTCCTGGAGCAGGTGCGGGCCTTCGGGCGCTCACTTCGCGATCCCGGCGGGCGCGACGCCTGGTCGGCCGCGCGCGACCTGCACACGATGCGGCTGCTCGCCCGCGCCTACGCCGCCTCTCCCTCGCATTTGCCTGCCCCATCCCCCGCCGCGCCGGCCGCCTGACGGCCCCGAGGAGTGTCACCGCTCGTGGACAGACCCGCCGCACCCCGCCCCTACTCGTACGGCTCGAGCCGCGTCATCGAAGGGCTGCCCGAGCGCCTGCCGGATGCGGCCTTAGCCTATCTCGACGTGCTGCCGCCGGGCCGGATCGTCGGCTTTCCCCTGGCGCCCCTCGACCGGACCGGGGTGCCGTGCTGGTTCGTGTCGCTGTTCCTGGACGATCCGTACTTCGTCGGCGCGATGCCGAGCGGCATCGGCTACGGCGCCACCGACGACGAGGCGATCATCGGCTCGGTGGCCGAGATCGCCGAGAATCTGATGCCGAGCCTGGCGCTGATCCCGCGCAAGAAGGAGCGCGGCAGCTACCACGACCTCGTGCGGGTGTTCGGCGCGAATTCCGTCGCCGATCCGCTCACCCTCGGCCTGCCGGCGGGCAGCCCCGTGGACCGCGACACCGTGCTCGAATGGACCGGCACGGTGCGGGCGCGGACCGGCGAGACGGTGCTGATGCCGCTCGACCTCGCGGCGACCGACTATTTCGAGCTGTCGCCGGGCTACCAGCCCTTCACCAACCTCATCACCAACGGGCTCGGCGCCGGTCCGGACGTGGAGTTCGCCCTCGGGCACGGCCTGCTCGAACTCCTGCAGCGCGACGGCAACGGCCTCCTGTTCCGCGCCCTCGACCAGGGCGTGATGCTCGACGTGTCAGAAGGCTTGGGCCCCGAGACGAGGGGAATGCTCGACCGGCTGGAGGCCCTGGGCATCCGCGCGATGCCGAAATTCGCCACCGACCAGTTCGGCTTCACCAACGTCTACTGCGTCGGCTACGACCTGGACGCCTCCCGGGCGCCCGCGCCGATCGCCCTCTCGGCCTGCGGCGAGGCCTGCGACCCCGACCGCGAGCGGGCTCTGCGCAAGGCGATCCTGGAATTCCAGGCCGCCCGGGTGCGCAAGACCTTCGGCCACGGCCCCCTGGATCTCGCCCGCTCGATCACCCCGCCGGGCTACGTCGACGCCTTCATCGAGACGGCTTTGCCGAGCCTCGACCTGGAGGAGGGGAGGGCGCTCGCCGCGATGCTCGACTGGATCGACAAGCCGGCCGAGACCCTGCGGGGCTTCCTCGCGCAGACCGTCTATTCCGAGCGCTCCACCAAGCGCTTCACCGACCTGCCGACGCAGGCCGCACCCACGGGCCAGGATCGCGGGCGCATCGCCCGGGAGCGGCTCGAGGCGGAAGGGTTCGACGTTCTGTACGTCGATGCCTCGCCGCCCGGCGGCGGTGTCGGCATCGTCAAGGCGATCGTGCCGGGTCTCGAGGTCGAGACCATGAGCTACTACCGCATCGGCGAGCGCAACACGCGAAAGCTCATCGAGCGCGACCACCCGCTGATCCGCTTCGGGGAGGCGAGCGAATCTTTGCGGCCGGTGCGCCTGACGCCCGAGGCGCTGGAGCGCTTCGGCGGCCAGCCGCTGTTCGACGTGGCGCTGGCCGACGCGATCGTCGGCCCGCTCTATCCGCTCTACCGCGAGCCGGAATCGCACCACGCGCCGTTCCGGCTGGAGCGCCGGGGGAGGGCGGCATGACACTCCGCTTCGCCTACAACACCAACGGGGCGGCCAACCACCGCCTCGACGACGCGCTGAGCCTCATCGCCGATGCGGGCTATGACGGCGTCGCGCTGACCCTCGACATCCACCACCTCGACCCCTTCGCCGAGGACTGGGCGCAGGCCGCCGAGCGGGTGCGCGGCCGGCTCTACGGCTTGGGGCTCGGCTCGGTGATCGAGACCGGCGCCCGCTTCCTCCTCGACCCGCGCGCCAAGCACGAGCCGACCCTGGTGACGGCCGATCCCGCCGGCCGCGCCCGCCGGGTCGCGTTCCTGCACCGGGCGGTCGACATCGCGGCGATCCTCGGCTCGGAGGCGGTGTCGTTCTGGGCCGGCGTCCCGAAACCCGGAATCGATCCGGCGGAGGCCCGGACCTGGCTGCGGGACGGTCTCGACCAGGTCGTCGCCTACGCGACCGAGCGCCGGGTCGTGGCGGCGCTCGAGCCCGAGCCCGGCATGCTGGTCGAGACGCTGGACGATTACGCCGCCCTCGACGTGCACGGTCTCCACTTGGCGCTGGATACCGGCCACTGCCTGGTGACGCAGGAGCGCGAGCCCACCGCAGCGGTCAAGGACTTCGCCGACCGGCTCGGCACGGTGGCGATCGAGGACATGGCGCGGGGGATTCACATCCACCTGCCCTTCGGCGAGGGCGACATGGACGTGCCGGGCGTGCTCGACGCGCTGGAGGCGATCGACTTCCAAAAACTCGTCTGCGTCGAGCTGTCCCGCGAGAGCCACCGGGCCGACCGGATGATCCCGGATTCGCTCCGCTACCTCCGGGAGTGCCGCCGATGAGGATCTGTTTCGTCAGCCGCCGCTACTTCCCGGCGATCTCGGGCATGAGCGTCTACGCCCAGAACCTGCTGCGCGAGCTCGCCGGCGCCGGCCACGACGTGACGATGGTGAGCCAGTACCGGGGCGACGCCTTCGGCACCAAGGTCTATGGCGGCGGCCCGCCGCCGCCGGTGCCCGGCGTGCGGGTGGTCGGCCTCGAACAGATCGGCGAGCAGGAGAGCGGCGATTTCGAGCGCGACATCGCCACGATGGTCGAGACGATCGCGGCCGAGCACGCGCGAAAGCCCTTCGACGTGCTGCACGCGCAGTACGGCTATCCCACGGGCTTCGCCACGCTGATCGCCTCGCAACGCCTGGGCGTGCCGAACGTCGTCTCGATCCAGGGCGGCGACGGCCACTGGGTCGGTTCGTGCTGCGAGACCCACCGCCTCGCCATGGTGCGTGTGCTCGCCCACGCCAACGCGCTGCTGATCGGTGGGCGCTCCTTCGTGGCCGAGGTCTGCGACCGGCTCGGCAGCGATCTCGATCGCTTCACCATCGTGCCGGGCGCCGTCGACACCGCGCGCTTCCGCCCGCCTGAAGGATGGACGCCGGGCGACGCCGCCGATCCGGTGCGGCTGTTCTATCACGGCCGGGTCGACCGCCGGAAAGGCGTGCTCGACTTCCTCGATAGTTTAAGCCTGCTGCGCCTGCGCGGCACGCCGTTTTCGGCGATCATCTCCGGCATCGGCCCCGACGTGGAGCCGGCCCGCGCGCTTGCCGCCGATCTCGGCTTCTCGGAGGCGGACGTCCGCTTCACCGGCTACGCCGAGTACGACGCGGTGCCGGGCCTCTACGCAATGGGCGACGTGTTCGTCTCGCCCACCTACGCGGAAGGGTTCTCCAACACGATCCTGGAGGCGATGGCGGCGGGGCAGGCGGTGGTCTCGACCCATTCGGTCGGCGTCTCCGACTGCCTGCGCGACGAGGAGAACGGGCTGATGGTTCAGCCCGGCGACGTGCCGGCCTTGGCGGACGCCCTCCACCGGATCATCACCGATCGCCCCTTGCGCGCCCGCTTGGCGGCGGCGGCCCTGGAGGAGTGCCGGCGGGTCTATTCCTGGCAGGCGGTGGGGCGGCAGATCATGGAGGTCTACGCCGCGGTGAAGGACGAACGGCCGGACTTAGGCTTCGATCCGGACCTGCCGCACGACCCGGGCTGCCGCTTCCGGGCGGAGCCGCACCTGTTGTGAGGCACCGGGAGCGCGACCTGATGGTGTTTACGCCCGGGTCGCGCTCATCTCTCTCCCCGCGAGCGAAGGGCTGTTCGGGGAAAGGAATGCGCGGGTTTCCCCTCCCCCCTCTGCGGGGGAGGGTGCCCCACGGAGTGGGGCGGGAGAGAGGACCGCGACGGCGCAGGATGTGGCGCCCTTCATGACGGTTGCGACTTCTCCGGAAGCGGCGTCCCCTCTCCCGACCCCCGCTGACGCGGGGGCCACCCTCCCCCGCAGAGGGGGGAGGGGGAAACCTGCGCTCTACTGGTTGCTTTAGATTAAGTGAGTCGATGCCCACAGCCCTCGCCCTCTCGCCTCATCTCGACGACGCCGCCTTCTCCTGCGGCGGCACCCTGGCGCAGCTCGCGCACGGGGGCTGGCGGGTGGTGATGGTGACGCTGCTCACCGCAAGCGTCCCCGATCCGGCCGGCTTCGCGCTGGCCTGCCAGCTCGACAAGGGGCTCGGGCCGGAGGTCGACTACATGGCGTTGCGCCGCGACGAGGACCGGGCGGCCGCCGACGCCCTCGGGATCAACCCGCCGGTCCACGTCGCGCTCCGGGAGGCGCCGCATCGCGGCTACGCCTCGGCGCCCGAGCTCTTCGCCGGGACCCGGCCCGACGATCCGCTCGCCGACGACCTCGCCCCGGTCCTCGCCCGCCTGATGGACGAGGCCGCGCCCGACCTGCTGCTCGCCCCCCAAGGGGTGGGCGGCCACGTCGACCACGTCCAGCTGGTCCGCGCGCTCATCGCCCTCGCCCCGGCCTGCCCGGTCCTGTGGTGGCGCGACTTTCCCTACACCGTGCGCCATCCCGACCCGAAGGAGCCCTTCCGCGACACCTTCGCGAGCCTCCCCGCGATCACCGTGCGCCTGTCTCCGGACGAGGAGGCGGCCAAGCACGCGGCCTGTGCTGCCTATGCGAGCCAGATCGGCTTCCAGTTCGGCGGTCCCGACGGCCTCGCCGAGCGATTGGACGCGGAGGGCGCCCGCGAGCATTTCCGCCTCGCCGGCGCCGTGCCGGACGGGCTCACCCTCGCGTGAGCGACGGGCCGGCCGTTCCGAAGAGTCTGGCCGATCCCGGTGCCGTCGCTTCGCGCCACGCCCTCGTCGCGGCGAGCCCCCACCTCGCTCCCCTGCGCCGCCTCGCTGAGCGGATCCGGGCCGAGCAGGACCGGCCGGTGCCCGAGGCCGATCCCCTCGACGGCGGCGTGAAGGCCCGCCTGCTGCTGCTGCTCGAAACGCCCGGCCCGGCGACCGGCCGCACCGCCTTCGTCTCCCGCGACAACCCGACCGGCACCGCCGCCAACCTGTTCCGGTTCTTAAGGCAGGCCGGCATCCCCCGCGGCGACACCCTGATCTGGAACGCCGTGCCGTGGGTGATCCACGCCCCCGGCGCCCGCAACCGGGCGCCGCGGACCGGGGAGATCCGGGCGGCCCGGGCCTACCTGCCGCCGCTCGTCGCCCTGATGCCGGACCTCGCGGTCGTCGTCCTGTCCGGCCGGGTCTCCCAGACGCTCGCGCCCGATCTCTCCGATCTGCGTCCCGGCCTGCCGGTGGTGGCGATCCCGCATCCGAGCCCGACCTATGTCTGCACCAGCCCCCTGGTTGCCCAGCGCATCAGTGCCGGCCTCGCCGAGGCGGCCCGCCACCTCGGACTCGCCGGCTGATGGCGGAGTGCCGCATGGTCCGTCTGGTCATTCGCCGGCAGAGGGCCTACATGGCCCCTCATGCGAGCGGGGCTCGGTCGGAGTGCCGCCGGGCACCCATGTGCGCGAGCCTGGCCGCGATCGGCCGCGGGCTCGCGCCGGCGACCAGCGGGGTCTGACGCCGACGCGATGAATTTCGCCACGCAGGACAACAACCTCGCGCAGGCCAAGCCCCTGCGCGACGGCGGCGCCGGGACGCCGCGCGACGAGGACCCCGCCGGACAGGATCCGGGCCGCGAACCCGCGCCTCAAGACCCGCAGCAGGACCCTCAGCAGGACCCACTTGCCGCGCGCCAGGCCCGCCACCGGCGCCGCTACGCCTGGATCGGCACGCTCGCCAGCGTGGTGCTGTTCGTCATCTCCCTCGGGGTGCTGGGCAAGCTCGTCTCCACCGTCACCTGGGCCGAGCTGCGCACCGCCTTCCTGGCGGCGACGCCGAACCAGATCGGGGTGGCCATCGCGCTCGTGGTGGTGAGCTACCTGTTCCTCACCTGCTACGACGCCCTGGCCCTGCGCCAGCTCAAGCTGAAGGTGCCCTACCGCACCACCGCGCTCGCCTCCTTCACCAGCTACGCGGTGAGCTTCAACCTCGGCTTCCCGCTGCTCACCGCCGGCACGGTGCGCTACTGGATCTATTCGGGCCAGGGCCTGAGCCCCGGGCGCATCGCGGCGCTCACCATCGTCGCCGGCTTCACCTTCTGGCTCGGCATGGGGGCGGTGCTCGGCATCAGCCTGATCCGCGAGGCCGAGCCGCTCTCGCACCTCACCTATACGAGCGTCCTGTTCAACCAGGGGCTCGGCCTCGCGACGCTGGCCGCGGTGGTCGCCTATCTCGCCTGGGTCTCGGTCAAGCGCCGCAGCGTCAAGGTGCGGGGATGGCGCCTGGAACTGCCGGGCCTCAAGCTGTCCTTGAGCCAGATGCTGGTCGGCGCCGGCGACGTCTGCGCGGCGGCCGGCGTGCTCTACGTGCTGCTGCCGGCCGGCCACGGCGTGAGCTTCGAGGCCTTCGTGGCGATCTATGTGCTGGCCGCGATGCTCGGCATCGCCAGCCACGCGCCGGGCGGGCTCGGGGTGTTCGAGGCCACGGTGCTGCTCGCCCTCTCCGGCCTGCCGCGGGAATCGGTCCTCGGCGCGCTGCTGCTGTTCCGGGTCTGCTACTACCTGATCCCGTTCGTGGTGGCGCTCGCGGCGCTCGGCGCCTATGAGATCGCCAAGCGGGCGCGCCTCACCCCGCGGGAGGCGCCCGACGATGATGCCGAGAGCGACCCGACGCCCTGACGCCGCCGGCTCGCTCGACGACGCGCCGCCCGACGATCCGACGATGCCGCCGTTCCTGCCCGGCGCCTCCGGCGCCCTCACCTCCGCCCGGCGGGCGGCCTGGCGGGGGGCGCTCGTCGCCGTGCTGGTGTTCTTCGCCATCCATGCCTGGCACCACGGGCTCGACCTCGGCACCGGGCTCGCCGGCCTCCTCGCGTTGCTGGCCGGCGGCCTCGCGGCCGCGCCGCGCCGGGGCGAGCCGGTGGCGCGCGCCGAGGCTAGCCCGGGCCGGGGCCGCCACGGCCTCGCCGAGGCTTTGCTCGCCAACATTCCCGATCCCGTCATCCTGATCGACCGCCGCGCCCTGGTGATCGAATCGAACGCCGCCGCCCGGGCGCTCCTGCCGTCCTTGCGGCCCCGCCACCCGCTCTCCTTCGCGCTTCGCGACCCCGACGTGCTCGACGGCATCGAGACGGTGTTGCGCACCGGCGAGTCCCTGAAGACGGTCTACTCGCCCCGGGTGCCGACCGAGCGCACCTTCGAGGTCCAGATCGGCGCCATGCAGGGCGGCGAGGCCGGGCGGGCCGGTCCGAACCTGGTCCTGTTCCTGCGCGACCTCACCTCCGCCCAACGCCTGGAGACGATGCGGGTCGATTTCGTCGCCAATGCCAGCCACGAGCTGCGCACGCCGCTCGCCTCGCTGCTCGGCTTCATCGAGACCCTGCAGGGCCCGGCCCGGGACGACGCCAAGGCGCGCGAGCGTTTCCTCGGCATCATGCGGGTCCAGGCCCTGCGCATGACCCGGCTGATCGACGACCTCCTGTCGCTCTCGCGCATCGAGCTGCGCGCCCACGTGCCGCCGACGCAAGCCGTCGATGTCGCTCCGCTCGCGCGCCAGATCGCCGACGCGCTCGGGCTGATCGCCCGCGAGCGCGGCGTCGCCATCGCGCTCGACGCCGCGCCGGGGCCGCACCGCGTGCTGGGCGACCGGGACGAGATCCTGCGGGTGATCGAGAACCTGGTCGAGAACGCCGTCAAGTACGGCGGCGAGGGCGGCCGGGTCGAGTTGCGGCTCGCGACCCTGCCGGCGGAGGACGGACGGCCGCCGCAGGTCGAGATCGCGGTGCGCGACGAGGGCCCGGGCATCGCCCCCGAGCACCTGCCGCGCCTGACCGAGCGGTTCTACCGGGTCGACGCCGCGTCGAGCCGCCAGCAGGGCGGCACGGGCCTGGGCCTCGCCATCGTCAAGCACATCCTCAACCGTCATCGCGGCCGGCTGGTGATCGAGAGCACGCCGGGGGAGGGGGCGACCTTCCGCGCCGTGATCCCCGCCCTGCTTCCTGCTCAGCTTCCGGCGCATGGCGAGATCCGGAGGGAGGCGGGCCCCGATCAGGGGCAGGCGACGAGCAGGCGCCCGGTATAGTCGACGGCGGCCGCCGCCGCGGCGCCCGGCGTGCCGGTGGCCTCGCCGTCGGGGATCAGCTGCTCACCCTCCTTCGCCTGCTGGGGCGGCCGGGTGAACTTGAGCACGCAATCCGATCCGCCCGACAGCCGGACGGCCTCGCCGGGCGGGAAGCCGAAGGCGACGTAGAAATCCGGATCGTCGAAGCTCATCACCAGATTGCGCACCGGGCCGGCGGGCCCTTGCGGCACCAGGGTGAAGTCGATGGTGAGCCGCCCGCCGGAGAAGCTCGCCTTCGGGGCGGGCCCGCCCTTCAGCGCCAGGGGGCGCCCGTTGAGCTTTCCTTGCGTGAAATACGCGGTCTCGGCCATCGCCTCCAGGCGCTCGGCCGCCATCGCGTCGAGCTTGGGCTGATCGGGCACGCCGTCGCGCTTCGAATCGAGGTTCAGCACCGCGAAGGCGGAATATTCCGGATCGAAGGTCCAGGATTCGCGGACCGCCACGAGGTTGCGCTTCGGGTCGAGCACCAGCTCGGCCCGGGCCTGCACCCAGACATGCGGATGCGCCAGCGCCGCCCCCGCCCCGCCGCACAGCATCGCCACCGCCGCCACAACCCGCCCGATCATCGCCCGCTCCCGCTTCGCCGTGCCCGCGAGACCTTTCGAGAACAGGATGAAGCGCGGGATCCCCCCTCTCCCGTGTGGGAGAGGGGCCGGGGGTGAGGGTGGCGCGCTTCCGTGTAAAGCGCTGAGCGTGGTGCTGGCAGCGTGACGGTTCAGATCTATCCTGAAGCGCGCCACCCTCACCCCTACCCCTCTCCCACACGGGAGAGGGGATCCCGCGCTCGATCGTGTCCCGGGGGTTTCCCGAGGCAGCCCGTCGCGCTCTGGGGCTTGAGCGCGGCGAAACCATGTTCGGGGCGCAATGGCCGACGGCGATCTTCGCCATGTCGTTCCGCCGCGGCCGACCCCACATTCCACTGCGGGAGACCGCACCATGACCGCACCCGCCCGCCGCCTCACCCTGCCCGTCGAGGGCATGACCTGCGCCTCCTGCACCGGCCGGGTCGAACGGGTGCTGAGCCGCGTGCCGGGCGTGCGGGCGGTCGCCGTCAACCTCGCCACCGGCCGCGCCACCCTCGACCTCGCCCCCGACAACGACCCGGCGGCGCTCACCGAGGCGGTCGAGGGCGCCGGCTACGCCGTGCCGGAGGCGGTGAGCGAACTCGCCGTCGAGGGCATGACCTGCGCGTCCTGCACCGGCCGCGTCGAGCGGGTGCTGAAAGCCGTGCCCGGCGTGCGCGAGGCGAGCGCCAACCTCGCCACCGGCCGGGTCACCGTGCGCCACCCCGCCGGCCTCGTGCCGTTCGACACGCTCGAAGCCGCCGTGCGGGACGCCGGCTACGAGCCCCGCCCGGTGCCGGCGGAGATGGCGGCCCCCGAACAACCTCGCGAGGCCGAGGCGCTGACCCGCGACCTGATCCTCGCCGCCCTGCTCTCGCTCCCCGTGGTGGTGCTCGACATGGGGGGCCACCTCGCCGGCCACGGCCTACTCCCAGGCGCCTGGAGCGCCGGCATCCAGGCTGTGTTCGCCACCCTCGTCCTCGTCGGGCCCGGCCGGCGCTTCTTCGCCCGCGGCCTGCCCGGTCTGGTGCGCGGCCATCCGGACATGAACGCGCTGGTGGCGCTCGGCGCCGGCGCCGCCTACCTGTTCTCCCTCGTCGCGACGCTGGCCCCCGGCCTCCTGCCGGCGGGGGCGGCGCACGTCTATTTCGAGGCCTCGGTCCTCATCGTCACCCTGATCCTCCTCGGCCGCAGCCTGGAGGCGCGGGCGCGGGGCCGCACCGGGGCGGCGGTCGCCCGCCTCGTCGGCCTCGCGCCGAAGATCGCTGTGCGCCTGCGCGACGGCGTCGAGACCGAGGTGCCGGCGGCCGAGCTCGCGGTCGGCGACCGCGTCCGCGTCCGCCCCGGCGAGCGCCTGCCGGCGGACGGCCGGGTGGTCGAGGGCCGCTCGCGCATCGACGAGAGCATGCTCACCGGCGAGCCGGTGCCGGTGGCCAAGGGGCCGGGCGATCCCGTCACCGGCGGCACCGTCAACGGCACCGGCGCGCTCACGATCGCGGTCGAGCGGGTCGGGGCCGACACGGCGCTCGCCCAGATCGTCCGCATGGTCGAGGCGGCGCAGGGCGCGAAGCTCCCGATCCAGGCCCTCGCCGACCGGGTCACCGCCCGCTTCGTCCCGGCGGTGCTGGCCCTCTCCCTCGCCACGTTCCTGGCCTGGCTCGCCTTGGCGCCGGCCCCCGCCCTCGGCGAGGCCCTGGTCCACGCCGTCGCGGTGCTGATCATCGCCTGCCCCTGCGCCATGGGCCTCGCCACCCCGACCTCGATCATGGTCGGCACCGGCCGGGCGGCGGAGCGCGGCATCCTGTTCCGCAGCGGGCAGGCGCTCCAGGCCCTGGAAGGCGTGCGCGTCGTCGCCTTCGACAAGACCGGCACCCTGACCGAGGGCCGACCACACCTCACCGATCTGATCCCCGCCCCCGGCTTCGACGCCGACGACGTGCTGGCCGCCGCCGCCGCCCTCGAATCCCGCTCCGAGCATCCGGTCGCCCGCGCGATCGTGGCCGCCGCCGCGGCGAAGGGCTTGAATCTGCCGCCGGTGAGCGAGGTCGCGGCGGTGCCGGGCCACGGCATCGCCGGCCGGGTCGGCGACCGTGCGGTCGCGGTCGGCAATGCCCGCCACCTCACCGGCCTCGACCTCTCGGGGCTGGCGCCCCACGCCGAGCACCTGAAGGCCCAAGGCCGCTCGCCGCTCTACGTCGCCCTCGACGGCGTGCCGGCGGCCGTGATGGCGGTGTCGGACCCGATCAAGCCCGGGGCCGCCGAGGCCGTGCGGTCGCTCAAAGGCCAGGGCCTCGCGGTGGCGCTGGTCACCGGCGACGCGAGGGGCACCGCCGAGGGCGTTGCCCGGACCCTCGGCATCGCCACCGTGCTCGCCGAGGTGCTGCCCCAGGACAAGCGCGACGCCGTCCGGGCCCTGCGCGAGGGGCACGGCCCGGTCGCCTTCGTCGGCGACGGCATCAACGACGCCCCGGCGCTCGCCGAAGCCGATGTCGGCCTGGCGCTCGGCACCGGCACCGACGTGGCCGTGGAGAGCGCCGACGTGGTGCTGATGGCGGGCGATCCCGCCACCGTCGCCGAGGGTTTGAGGCTGTCGCGGGCGGTGATGCGCAACATCCGCCAGAACCTGTTCTGGGCCTTCGCCTACAACGTGGCGCTGATCCCGGTGGCGGCGGGGGGCCTGCGGGCGCTCGGCGGGCCCTCCCTGTCGCCGGTGCTGGCGGCGGGCGCGATGGCTCTGTCGAGCGTGTTCGTCCTCGGCAACGCCCTGCGGCTGCGGCGGGCGTGAGAGTCTGTTCAGAGTCGATTGACCGAATTCAGACCCTCGATGTCATCCCGGGGCCGCGAAAGCGGAACCCGGGATCCATAACCGCTGACGCTTGAGGACGAAGCGGAACGCGATCCGCTTGGTCTTGCAGCCTCAGCGGTTATGGATCCCGGGTTCTCGACTTCGTCGAGCCCCGGGATGACCCAGAGGGAGATTGATCGATTGCCAGATCGACAGACGTCGTCTGTCGTCCGGTCCTGAAGCTCACCGCTCCTCGGCCCCCACCGCCTTTCGCCGCACCGCGACGCTCCCCCCGTTCAACCGCCGCAACGACACCTGGAGCCGGGCCTCCGCCGCCTTGATCTCGGTGAGCGCCTGATGGGTGTAGTGGATATGCTCCTCGGCGGACTCGCCCGCCGCCTCGACGTCGCCCGCCATCACGCTGTCGTAGATCGCCCGGTGCTGGGTGCGCAGGCGGTCGCGGGTTTCCGGGCGGGCAAAGAGCTTCTCGCGGTTCTCGATCACCCCTTGGCGCAGCATCCCCGACAGGGCCCGCATCGTGTGCAGAACCACGAGGTTGTGGCTCGCCTCGTAGACCGCGACGTGGAGGTCGACGTCGGCCTCGGCCTCCTCCTGGTGCACGCCCTCCTCATGGGCGCGGTCGATCCGCGCCATGCAGGCGGTGAGCCGGTCGCGGTCGACGGCGTTCGCCCGGGCGGCGGCGAGCCGCGCCGCCATCCGCTCCGTCGTCGCGCGGAACTCGAGGTAATCGTCCACCACTTCGGCATGGGAGGCGATGAGGGCGATCAGCGGGTCGGTGATCTCGCGGCCGAGGGGCGCCACCGCGCGCCCGTTCCCTGAGGCGACGAGCAGACCCTCCTCCTCCAGGATCTTCATGCCCTGCCGCAGGGTGGGGCGCGAGACGTTCAGGCGCTGCGCCAGGTCGCGCTCCGGCAGCAGCAGGTCGCCGGGGCTGAGCGAGCCTTCGAGGATTAGGTCCTTGAGGTGGCGGGCCGTGCCCTCGGCGACACTGCCGCCCTTGATCGGATCCTGCTCCATCCCGCGCATTCCTCCCCATCCGCGCCGTAGGCCGGACTGTAATGCGGGCAAACGCGTTTTCCAATTGACCGTCGCGGTAAAATTATTTTACCACACCTCCGCCTCCTAGAGCGAAGATCGAAATCCCGTGGCCCGACAGAGCGGGAGCGGCCCGCCCGACCCTGCACCACCCGTCACCGCGCCGGTGCACCGATTGCCATGCCGATCAGGGGCCGTCCGCCCCCAGCCCACCGTCCGCCCCCGCGCCCGCGGGACATAAGCCCCGATCCGAGAGCCCCGATGCGCCTCACCGACTGCCATAGCTTCCACGATTTCCGCCGCATGGCGAAACGCCGCCTGCCCGGCCCGATCTTCGACTACATCGACGGCGGCGCCGACGACGAGACCACGCTCCGTCGCAACACCGCCGCCTTCGAGGCCTGCGACCTCGTTCCCAGCGTCCTGCGCGGCGTCAGCGAGGTCGACCTGTCGGTGACGGTGATGGGCCAGCGCCTCGCGCTCCCGATCTATTGCTCGCCCACCGCCCTGCAGCGGCTGTTCCACCACGACGGCGAGCGGGCGGTGGCGGCGGCGGCGGGCCAGTTCGGCACGATGTTCGGCGTCTCCTCCCTCGGTACGGTCAGCCTGGAGGAGGCGCGCCGGATCAGCAGCGGGCCGCAGGTCTACCAGTTCTACTTCCACAAGGACCGCGGCCTGAACCGCGAGATGATGGCCCGCGCCAAGCAGGCCGGCATCGAGGTGATGATGCTGACCGTCGACAGCATCACCGGCGGCAACCGCGAGCGCGACAAGCGCACCGGCTTCGCGATTCCCTTCCGGCTGACCCTCGCCGGCATGGCGCAGTTCGCCCTGAAGCCCGCCTGGGGCATCAACTACGTCACCCACGAGCGCTTCCGCCTGCCGCAGCTCGAGAACCACATCGCCATGGATGGCGGCGCCCTCTCGATCAGCCGCTACTTCACCGAGATGCTCGACCCGGCCATGACCTGGGACGACGTCGCCGCGATGGTGCGCGACTGGGGCGGCCAGTTCTGCCTCAAGGGCGTGATGTCGGTGGAGGATGCCAAGCGCGCGGTCGCGATCGGCTGCACCGGCATCGTGCTGTCGAACCACGGCGGGCGCCAGCTCGACGGCTCGCGCTCCGCCTTCGACCAGCTCGCCGAGATCGTCGACGCCGTCGGCGACAAGATCGACGTGATCATGGACGGTGGGGTGCAGCGCGGCACCCACGTGCTCAAGGCGCTGGCGCTCGGCGCCAAGGCGGTGGGCTTAGGCCGCTACTACCTCTTCCCCCTCGCGGCCGCCGGCCGGCCCGGCGTCGAGCGGGCGCTCGGGCTGATGCGGGCCGAGATCGAGCGCGACATGAAGCTGATGGGTTGTACCGCGATCGACCAGCTCAGCCGCGAGAGCCTGCGCTTCACCCGCGGGTGATCCGACGCCGCGGGCCTGCCAGCCCGCGGCGCGAATTCGTCAGGCGCGGATGGCGTCGAGCCCCTTCCAGTCGAAGGCGATGCCGTGGCCCGGCCGGTCCGGCGCCACCGCGAAGCCCTCCGTGATCGCCAGCGGCTCGGCGATGTAGGCGTCGAGCCCGAAGCCGTGCGCCTCCAGGTAGGAGCGGTTGGGGGCGGCTGCGAGCAGGTGCACCGTCACGTCGTGCGCCCCGTGCGAGGTGACCGGCAGGTTGAAGGCCTCCGCCAGGTGGGCGATCTTCATGAACGGGGTCACGCCGCCGCAATTCGTCACGTCCGGCTCCGGATAGGTGACGCCGCCCGAAGCGATCAGCTGCTTGAAGTCCCACAATGAGCGCAGGTTCTCGCCCGCGGCGATCGGCAATCCGCCCTCGCGCACGACGCGAGCCTGGCCGGCGACGTCGTCGGGAATGACCGGCTCCTCCAGCCAGTACGGCTCGAAGGGCTGGAGGGCGCGGGCCGCCCGGATCGCCTCGTCGGCGCTCCAGCGCATGTTGGCGTCGACCATCAGGGGAAAGCCGTCGCCGAGATGCTCGCGCATCGCCCGCACCCGCTCGACATCCTCGGAGAGGCGCGGGCGCCCGACCTTCATCTTGATCGCGCGAAAGCCCTTCCTCAGGTTGTCGTCGGTCTGGCGGAGCAATTGATCGAGCGGAAGCTGAAGGTCGATGCCGCCGGCGTAGACCGGCACCTTGGGATCGTGGCCGCCGAGCAGGGTCCAGAGCGGCTGGCCGAGGCGCTTCGCCTTCAAGTCCCACAGCGCCATGTCGATCGCGGACTGCGCCAGCACCGCCGCGCCGCCGCGGCCGCCGTAATGCTGGCCCCACCAGATCCGCTGCCACAGCTGCTCGATCCGGTCGGCCTCCTGCCCGACGATCTGCTCAGGGATGTCGCGCCGCAGGATCGCGTCGATCGCCGCACCGTTGCGGCCGCAGGTATAGGTGTAGCCGATGCCCTCCGCGCCGTCCGCGTCGCGTAAGCGCACGGTGTTGAGCTCGAAGGCCGGCATGTCGCCGTGCATGCTGTCGCTGAGGGTCACGGCCAGCGTCACGCGGTAGTAGCCGGCCTCCAGCGAAACGACGCGGGGCATGGCGCTCCTCCCTTTTGTCACGGCTCGTCGGCCGCTTATCGACACGTTCGTGTCTCGTCGCGCGCCCTGTATGGGATCCAACCGGTGGATGGTCAAGACAGGAACGCGGAGTGATGTTGAAGACGAGGACGTGATTATTATGAGATGATTTTTTCGATTTGCGCGCCGGCTGTCAGAGGCTGGCCCCGTGGCGCACAATATGATCTCGCTTGACTCATACCATGTGTTGATTGTCGCCGAATTGCTTCAGGCGCCGTCCCGTGCTGATATGCCGGGAGACCGCCCGACCAACGGGGCGCAGGGGAGGAACGGTTCGATGAAGCGGGTGATCGCGGGAGCGTTGTCGCTGGGCGGCCTGATAATGGCAGCGCTGCCGGCCGTGGCGCAGGACAACAAGACGCTCACCGTCTGGTTCAGCAAGGGCTTCTACCGGTCCGAGGACGAGTCGCTCTGGGCGACGATCAAGAAGTTCGAGCAGAAGACCGGGATCAAGGTCGAGCTGTCGCAATACGCGATCCAGGACATGATCCCGAAGACCGTGGCGGCGCTCGATTCCGGCTCGCCGCCCGATGTCGGCTATTCCGACACCTACAACAACCAGGCCGCCGGCAAGTGGGCTTATGAGGGCAAGCTCGAGGATCTCACCGACATCCTCCAGCCGATGATGGGGCGCTTCGCGCCGCAGACGGTCGAGCACGTGCTGCTCATGAACGGGCAGACCAACAAGAAGGCCTATTACGGCTTCCCGCTCAAGCGCCAGACGCTCCACACCGAGATCTGGGGCGACATGCTGGAGAAGGCCGGCTTCAAGCAGTCCGACATCCCGGGCCAATGGTCGGATTACTGGGCGTTCTGGTGCGACAAGGTCCAGCCCGGCTATCGCAAGGCCTCGGGCACCCGCACCTACGGCATCGGCGCGCCGATGGGCGTGGAATCGACCGACAGCTTCCAGTCCTTCTACGCCTTCATGGACGCCTACGACGCCAAGCTCGTCGACAAGGACGGCAAGCTGACCGTCGACGACCCGAAGACCCGCGAGGGCGTGGTCAAGGCGCTGAAGGACTACACCGACCCCTACGTCAAGGGCTGCGTGCCGCCCTCGGCCACGACCTGGAAGGACCCCGACAACAACGTCGCCTTCCACAACCGCACCACGGTGATGACGCACAACTTCACCATCTCGATCGCCGCGAAGTGGTACGAGGACAGCGTCAACCCGAACAACACGCCCGAGCAGCGCGAGGCCTCGAAGAAGGCCTACGAGGAGACGATCATCACCGCGCCGTTCCCGGCCCGGCCGGACGGCAAGCCGATGACCTACCGCGCCGACGTCAAGCAGGGCGTGGTCTTCTCGGGCGCCAAGAACAAGGCGGCGGCCAAGGAGTTCGTGAAGTTCATCATGGAGGAGGACAACCTCCGTCCCTACGTCGAGGGCGCGATCGGCCGCTGGTTCCCGGTCACGAAAGCGTCGATCGAGAGCCCGTTCTGGCAGGCCGACAAGCACCGCAAGGCGGTCTACAACCAGTTCAAGTCCGGTACCGAGCCGTTCGACTACGTGAAGAACTACAAGTTCACGCTGGTCAACAACGAGAACGTGTTCGCCAAAGCGATGAACCGGGTGGTGAGCGAGAAGATCCCGGTCGAGAAGGCGGCGGACGAGATGCTGGCCCGCATCAAGCAGATCGCCGGGCAGTAACGAAGACACGGCTGTCCGGGGAAGGATGAGGCGCAAGTCCCCCCTCTCCCGAGTGGGAGAGGGGCCGGGGGTGAGGGTGACACGCTTCAGTGTGAAGCTCTGAGTGTCGTGCTGGCAGCTCGACGGTCCGAGTTTTCTGCGGAAGCGTAGCACCCTCACCCCTACCCCTCTCCCACACGGGAGAGGGGATCCCGCGCTTCATCCTGCAACGGAACGTCTTCGGACAGCCCCGCGGAATACAAGGAGAGGCATCCATGCCTCGCTCCACCCCATCCCGAGCGGGGTCCGGTCACGATGTGGCCGGGGCCCGCTCTCGGTTTTCACGCAACCCCCACCCCGGCCTCGTCAGGGAGCCAGTCCATGTCCGCAACGGTCGCTGAGTCAGCACCGGTCGCCGCGGCTCAGCCCTTCCGCCTGACCTCCTGGCAGGCCTGGGGGCTGATCCTGATCGCGCCCTACCTGCTCATCTTTCTGTTCTTCGTCATCTACCCGATCGGCTACGGCCTGTGGCTCGCCCGCAGCCCCGCGAGCTACGTGCATCTGGCGGAGGACCCAATCTTCGCCCGCGCGGTCGTCAACACGCTGGTGTTCCTGATCGTCGGCATCAACGTGAAGATGGCGATCGCGCTCCTCTTGTCGGGCTTCTTCACCAACGAGCGGAAGTGGATCCGCTGGCTGTCGGTGCTGTTCATCCTGCCCTGGGCGGTGCCGTCGATCCCGACGATCCTGTCGGTCCGGTTCATGCTCAACCCCGAATGGGGCGTGGTGAACTCGCTGATCTTCCGCTTCACCGGCGAGGACGGCCCGAACTGGCTCAACGACCCGTGGCTGGCGCTGACCCTCGCCATCGGCGTCCATATCTGGAAGTCGCTGCCGTTCTGGACGCTGATCCTGCTCGCCGGCCGGCTCGCCATCTCGGCCGACATGTACGAGGCGGCCTCGGTCGACGGCGCCACCAAGTGGCAGAAGTTTTTGCACGTCACATGGCCGTCGATGCGGACGCTCTACGTGACCTGCACCATCCTGTCGATGATCTGGACGCTGGGCGACTTCAACTCGGTCTACCTGCTCACCGGCGGCGGTCCCGCCGACCTCACCCACGTGCTCGCGACCCTCGGCATCCGGTACCTGCGCCTCGATCAGGTCGACGCCTCGATGGCGGCGGTGGTCTGCGCGATGCCCTTCGTGCTGCCGCTGGTCTACGTGCTGATGAAGAGGCTCTCGAAATGAGCACGACCCTGACAGCCCGCGCCGCTCCGTCCGCCGAGGAGCGCTCCGCCGCCCGCACCAACTGGCTGCGCGCGGCCGGCACGGAGGCGAAGCTCCTCCTCATCGGCATCCCGGTCCTGCTCTGGACCGTGATCCCGATCTACCACCTCGTCCTGTTCGCGATCTCGCCGAAGCAGGACGCGATGTCGGGGGCGCTGTTTCCGGCCCACCCGACGCTGCAGAACTTCAAGATCGTCTTCGGGCAGCAGCACTACTTCCTGTCGAATTTCTGGCAGCAATTCTGGAACTCGGCGGTCATCGCCTTCGCGACCGGCGTGCTGACGCTGTTCGTCGCCACCGCGGCGGCCTTCGCGATCAGCCGCCTGAAGGTGAAGGGCGGCCGGACCGTGATGAACATGGCGCTGTTCACCTACTTCATCCCGGCCGCGTTCCTGGCCGTGCCGATGTACAAGACGATGGGCGCCTACGGGCTGCTGAACAGCAAGTGGGCGCTGATCCTCGCGATGGTGACGATCGCCAGCCCCTACGCGATCTGGGTGCTGAAGCAGGCCTCCGACAAGCTGCCGGTGGAACTCGACGAAGCCGCGATCATGGACGGCGCCTCGCCGCCCCAGCTCTTCCGCTTCGTCTACCTGCCGCTGATGGTCCCGTCGCTGGTCGCGATCGGCGTCTACGCGCTGCTGCTCGCCTGGAACGAGTACCTGTTCGCCTTCCTGCTCCTCTCCCGCGACACCGACGTGACCCTGCCGGTGGCCTTGGGAAGCTTCCTGGCGGCGGATGACTCACCGTGGGAGCTGCTGATGACCACCGGGTTGATCTACGCGATGCCGCCAGCCGCGATCTATTATGTGTTCAAGCGGTATATGGTGGGTGGATTGACGGCGGGGGCTGTGAAGAGCTGACCACTGTTGTGTGATCATATAATAATCTTGAGCTGATCATGGACAGAAAAGTTCATGATCGGCATTTTATTTTGTATATTGCCCATAATATCTATTTTCGGTAATTTATAGCATGAGCTACATTGTAAAGATTTTATTCGAGCGCGATTCCTTACAGATAGCATCGTAAATTTCTAATATCTGCTGATTTTGGCAATATAGAAAAGTCGCTGTTGCTGAGCGTCATTTTATTTAACGCTGCTGCAATGAAATATGAAAAATGTCGATTCGACATCAGTGGGTAGAACGGCTAGGATAAAATGTAGGAATTATGGCGATTCGGTGCATACTGGAGCCTTGATCAAAATGTCGCATGCGGGCTTTGTTGAGGCATGGGATCCGCTCGAGCCTTCCGCGGGGATCGATTTAGGACTCGTCATTGCCGCAAAAAAGAGGGAGATTGCCAACATTCTCCGTAGTTATACTGGTTATTATGACCTGTTTTCAGAGCTGATACAGAATGCTCTAGATGCTGTGGAGAGGAGACTCGAAGAAGATGAGGCAGGATATGCTCCTCGTATTTGGATCGAAATAGACCTCGGAAAACACGAAGTTCGCGTGACCGACAACGGTTGCGGAATGAGTTTGGAGCAATTTAGACAGTTTCTAAGTCCAAGTTTTTCATTCAAAAATGGACAATCAACCAGGGGCAGCAAGGGAGTCGGGGCAACATATTTAGGTTATGGATTTAACAGTTTGCATGTCAGCAGCCGTCAACCAGAGGGTGTATTTTCAGGAAAGTTCGAAAACGGACGAAATTGGATTGAAGATAGATTAGGTACGATTGCGAGGCCGAAAATTGTGCCAGCTTTGCAGATCGATGGGCAGTTTTCAGACTTAGATCGAGGTACTGCCGTAGCTGTCATGCTCAATGGCGCAAATATACGGCCGAAAAATCTTTCTTGGTATCAAGCTGTTTCCGCAACGCAATGGCTGGCGTTGTTGCGGATATTTACGCCTCTTGGCGGCTTATATATTGATGGATCTAGTGCGCCGTGGAAATATGATCGAACTTATGAAAGATGAAAATAGAAGATTTGCCCAAAGATCTGATTTAACAAAAGTCCCGCCGAAATTCAAAGGCCTTAACGGACTGTGGGGTAGGTGGTCAGCAGAAGAGCTTTTAGGCAAAGATAATAGTCTTTGTCCGATAAGACTGCAGTTAGACGTGTCAGAACGTGATTTGGCTGAAAAATCTGGATTATCAATATATATTTATATGGCATTCTCAACGGATCTTTGGGATGCTTTAAACGATAAAAACCTAGAATTGAGAAAGGGGTCTCGTGTTCTCAGAGGTGGGCTTCAGCTAGCTACCCGACACATGCCGCAGGGTATGTCATTAACTATCCCCATGACAAATAATGTCGGGTTTCAAAACTTAGCGCATGTTATAATTCATTTTGAAGAAGCGGAGCCCGATTTGGGTCGCAAAGGTTTTCAGCCGGAGTTCGTGCATTTGGCTGAAAAAGTATCGGTTTCTGCAGTGACCGCTTTTCGCAAGCGCTACAATCTACTACGAAAGCCTGGGGTCGCCTCTATTTTTAATGATGAGATAAAAGTTGATCAATGGATCAAGATGCAAGAAGAGCATGAAAAGAAATGTAGTCTGATTATTTCTGGGCCAGGACTGTTTCTTCCAACGGAGGAATTGCCAATTCGATCCGAACCGCTAGTTGAACAAGATGTGGTGGCTTTGTTTAATCAGATGCTTTCTTCAGGTGTCATACGTGGTGTACAGCTCATTGCAAGTAGTCAATACAATCAATACGATGGACTCTATAGAATAAGAATGGACCCTCCATTTGAAAAATTCGTTCGAAATGATATTAATCCGCTCGGCATCGATTCAAATCATTTATCGGGCGATGAACCATACGTGAGCAAAGTAAAAGTTCTCGAATACAAATATAACTTAGACGGGTTGGTTGAGGAATTGCAATCAGGCGTAAAAAATGTAAATGACATAGGGCTTGCCGTAGCATGGAATATAGGTAAGAAATGGCGAGAAATGTTTGATGTTACAAGTCTTTTGGACGAAGATACGGTGCATCATAGGAAGATACATGGAACAACACATTCCTTTACACATTCGGTATCTGGATTATACGCTTTTGAAGCTATCATACTTCATGATTTGGTGCGATATTTGCAAGACCCACATGCGGAAATGGAAAGGCAGAGAGAATTATTGCTAGAAGAATAGATTTTATATATTGTATTTCAATGAATATGATGGGCGTGCGTGGCCTGTTGAGACCGCCGCACGCCCGACAATTAAGCCACCGCCGCCACACCCCCCGGCATCAACCGCCCCTCCTCCACCGCATGACACGCCACCCCATCCCGGAACACCGGCACCTCCGCCTTGCACCGGTCATTCGCGAACGGGCAGCGCGGGTGGAAGGTGCACCCTGACGGCGGGTTGATCGGGTTCGGGATCTCGCCCTGCACCGGCACGCGCTGCCGTCCGACATGCGTAAGGTCGGGGACCGCGTCGAGGAGCATGCGGGTGTAGGGGTGCTTCGGGGCGGTGAAGAGCTCGCGGCCGCCGCCGATCTCGACGATGCGGCCGAGATACATCACGCCGATGCGGTTCGCCATGTGGCGCACCACGGCGAGGTTGTGGCTGATGAACAGGTAGGTCAGGCCGAGCCGGTCCTGGAGGTCGCGCATCAGGTTCAGGATCTGGGCCTGGACCGAGACGTCGAGGGCCGAGGTCGGCTCGTCGGCGACCAGGAACTCGGCCTCCGAGGCGAGGGCCCGCGCGATGGCGATGCGCTGGCGCTGGCCGCCCGAGAAGGCGTGGGGGTAGCGCTTGCCGTCGTCCGGGTGCAGGCCGACCAGGGTCAGCAGCTCGCCCACGCGGGCCTGGATCTCCCGCTCGCCGGTAAGGAGCCCGAAGGCGCGGATCGGCTCGGCGATGATCCGGTCGACCCGCCAGCGCGGGTTCATCGAGGCGTAGGGGTCTTGAAAAATCATCTGGATGCGACGCCGCAGCTGCCGCCGCTCGGCGGCCTGGCGCGGGTCGGTCATCGAGATGCCGGCGATCGTTACCTCGCCGTCGGAGGGCGGCATCAGGCCGACCACCATGCGGGCGACGGTCGACTTGCCGGAGCCGGATTCGCCGACGATCGCGAGCGTCTCGCCCTTGGCGACCGAGAACGAGACGTGGTCGACGGCGCGCAGGAACTGGCGCGGCTGGCGCTCGATCACCCGGTTGAGCCAGGGGCGGGAGACGTCGAACAGGCGGCGCAGGTCGCGGACCTGGACGTAGTCGGGCTGAGGAGTGATCACGGGCTTTAAGGCGATGTGGGGCTTCATGCGGCGGCCTGTCCGGACGCGTCGTAGAGGTGGCAGGCGACCCGATGCGAGCCGACCGTCAGGGGCTCGGGCCGGTCGACCGTGCAGCGGGCAAACACCTTCGGGCAGCGCGGGTTGAAGGCGCAGCCGGGCGGGATCGCCGAGAGCCGCGGCATCGCGCCGGGGATCTGGGCGAGGCGATCGGATTCGTGCGACAGGGACGGGATCGCCCCCATCAGGCCCTGGGCGTAGGGGTGGAGCGGATCGCCCACCACGGCGGCCACCGGGCCGATCTCGGCGACGCGGCCGGCATACATCACCGCCACCCGGTCGGCGGCCTCGGCGATCACCCCCATGTCGTGGGTGATCAGCATCACGGCGGTGCCGTGGTCGCGCCCGAGGCGCTTCAGGAGCGTGATGATCTGGGCCTGGACCGAGACGTCGAGCGCCGTGGTCGGCTCGTCGGCGATGATCAGCTCCGGCTCGGCGGCGAGCGCCAGCGCGATCACGACGCGCTGGCGCATGCCGCCGGAGAATTCGTGCGGGAAGCCGTCGATGCGCCGCTCCGGCGCCGGGATGCCGACCTCGGCCAGAAGGTCGATCGCGCGCTGGCGGGCGGCCCTGGCCGAGAGGTCGGTGTGGGTGCGGATCGTCTCCTCGATCTGCCGGCCGACCCGGTAGAGCGGGTTGAGGCTGGTCAGCGGGTCCTGGAAGATCATGCCGATGCGCTTGCCGCGCACCTTCCGCATCGCCTCCGGCGAGAGATTGTCGATGCGCTCGCCGTTCAGGAGAATCTCGCCGCCGGCGATGCGGCCGGGCGGGTCGATCAGGCCGATCACCGCCGAGCCGGTCACCGACTTGCCGGCGCCGGACTCGCCGACGACGCCGAGCACCTCGCCGCGGTTGATCTCGAAGGAGACGCCGTCGAGCGCGGTCAGCACGCCGCGGCGGGTGGCGAACTCGACCCGCAGGTCGCGCACCGAGAGGACGGGTTGGGTCATGGTGGTCACTGGAGCTTGGGGTTCAGGGCGTCGCGCAGCCAGTCGCCGAGCAGGTTGATCGCCAGCACCAAGCCGGCCAGCGCCAGGCCCGGAAAGGCGACGATCCACCACTCGCCCGAGAACAGGAAGCGGTTGCCGGTGCGGATCAGCGTGCCGAGCGAGGGCATCGTCTCCGGCAGGCCGGTGCCGAGGAAGGAGAGCGTCGCCTCGGTGATGATGGCGAGCGCGAGGTTGATGGTGGCGATGACGAAGACCGGGCCGGTGACGTTCGGCAGGATGTGGCGGGTGAGGATCACCGGCGCCGACAGGCCGATGAGCCGGCCGGCCTGGACGTAGTCCTTGTTCTTCTCGACCATCACCGAGCCGCGCACGGTGCGGGCATACTGGACCCAGAACGACAGGCCGATCGCCACGACGATGAGGGCGATCTGCGCCTCCGCATCCATGTGGCCGCCGGCCACCGCCTTGGCGACGCCGTCGACGATCAGCGCGATCAGGATCGCCGGGAAGGTCAGCTGCACGTCGGCGACGCGCATGATGATGGTGTCGACCCAGCCGCCGGCATAGCCGGCGATCAGCCCGAGGCCGATGCCGATGAAGCCCGACAAGAGCACGCCGAGCACGCCGACGAGGAGCGACAGGCGCATGCCGTAGAACACCGCCGAGAGCACGTCGCGGCCCTGGTCGTCGGTGCCGATCAGGAACGGCGCCTGGCCGTCGGCGTACCAGAGCGGCGGCAGGTTGGCGTTCATCAGCTCGAGCTGCGCCGGGTCGTAGGGGTTCTGCGGCGAGATCAGGGGGGCGAGCAGTGCCAGCGCGATGAACAGCACGGTGGCGACGAAGGCCACTATGGCGAGCTTCGAGCGCTTGAAGTTGGCGAAGAGATCGGAATCGAGGAAGCGCGCGAGGCGCGAGGGCGGGGCTCCGGCAGAAGCCAGAACCGGCGCGGGGGCGGGGGAGGCCATGTTACAAAAGAATCCTCAGGCCGCCCGCCGCACCGAGAGGCGCAGGCGCGGATCGACGATGGTGTAGAGGAGATCGACCACGAGGTTGATCGTCACGAAGATGAGGGCGACGAGCAGCAGGTAGGCGGCCATGATCGGCACGTCGACGTTCTGCACCGCCTGCACGAAGAGCAGGCCCATGCCGGGCCACTGAAAGACCGTCTCGGTGATGATCGAGAAGGCGATGATCGAGCCGAGCTGGAGGCCCGCCACCGTGATGACCGGGACCAGGGTGTTCTTCAGCGCGTGGCCGAAATGGATCGACCGGGTGGTGAGGCCGCGCGCCCGCGCGAAGCGGATGTAGTCGGTGCGCAAAACCTCCAGCATCTCGGCCCGGACGAGGCGCATGATCAGCGTCATCTGGAACAGCCCGAGGGTGATCGAGGGCAGGATCAGCGCCTTCCAGCCCGACACGGTCAGGAAGCCGGTGGTCCACCAGCCGAGCCGCACCGTGTCGCCGCGGCCGTAGGACGGCAGCCAGCCGAGCGTCACCGAGAACAGGAAGATGAGCAGGATGCCGATCAGGAAGGTCGGCAGCGAGACGCCGACGAGGGAGATGGCCTGGAGGAGCTTGGCGAGGGCGCTGTGGCGGTGGAGCGCCGAATACACCCCCATCAGGATGCCGGCGGTGAGCGCGAACAGGGTGGCGCAGAGCGCGAGTTCGAGGGTCGCGGGCATGCGCTCGGCGAGCAGCGTCGAGACCGGCTGGCGGAACTGGTACGAGTTGCCGAACTGGCCGCGCACGGCGTTGCCGGCGTAGCGGGCGAACTGCACCAGCACCGGGTCGTCGAGGCCGAGGCTCTGGCGGATCTGCAGCCGCTCGGCATAGGGCGTATCGGGCGCCACGAGCTGGTTCACCGGATCGCCGGCGAAGCGGAACATCGCGAAGGCGATCAGCCCGACCGCCAGCAGCACCCCGACGGATTGCAGCAGGCGGCGGAGAATGAAGGCGAGCATGGGGTGTTTTTCTTGGGTTCTGGTGTGGTCCGAGGGTGGGGCCTCGGGCTTTTGATTATGATGAATGAAGCGCGGGATCCCCTCTCCCGTGTGGGAGAGGGGTAGGGGTGAGGGTGCTACGGTTCCGCAGAAGACGCGAACCGTGCCGCTGCCAGCACCACGCTCAGAGCTTCGCACTGAAGCGTGTCACCCTCACCCCCGGCCCCTCTCCCACACGGGAGAGGGGAGACCCGCGCTTGTCCTTTCACCCGGAATGGTGGGTGAGGCGCCTCACTGCTCCTTCGACACCCAGTACAGCATCATCTGGTTGTCGGCGCGGGGCACCAGCTTGACCTTCTTCGACACGCCCCAGGCCAGCGCCTGCTGGTGGAGCGGGATGTAGCCGAAATCATTCATGACGATCTCGTAGGCCTGCTTGATCATCAGGTTGCGGGCCTCCTGGTCGGTCTCGCGCTCGATCTTGTCGGCGAGGGCATCCACCTTCGGGTTGCAGTAGTTCCCGAGGTTGGTGGTGCCGCGCGGCGAGGACTTGTCGGTCCGGCAGCCGGTGATCTCGTACAGGATGTTGTGCGAGTCCATCGACGACGGCGTCCAGCCGAGCATGTAGAACGAGGTGTCGAAGGCGGGCTTGAGGATCTTGGCGAAGTACTTCGCCTTGGGCTGGGCGATCAGGTTCACCTTGACGCCGACGCGGGCGAGCATCGAGGTGATGGCCTGGCAGATCGCCTCGTCGTTGACGTAGCGGTCGTTCGGGCAGTCGAGCGGCACCTCGAAGCCGTTGGGATAGCCGGCTTCCGTGAGCAGCGCCTTCGCCTTGTTCGGGTCGTAGGCCGGGCGCTTGAACTCGTTGGCGAGGGGGAAGAGCGGCGGGGCGATCAGCAGGGCCGCCGGGGTGGCCTGGCCGCGCATGACGCGCTTGACGATGGCGTCCTCGTCGATGGCGCGGAAGAACGCCTCACGCACCCGCACGTCCTTGAACGGGTTCTTGCCCTTGACGTTGGAGCCGCGCAGCTCGTCGCTGGTCTGGTCCATGCCGAGATAGATCGTGCGCAGCTCGGGCGCGTTGACCACCACGGCGTTGGCGCTGGAGCTCACCCGGCTCTGGTCCTGGAGCGGGACCGGATCGACCCAGTCGACCTCGCCGGAGAGGAGCGCGGCGACGCGGGTGGCGTCGTTGCCGATCGTGGTGAAGATCGCCTCGTCGATGTTCGACTCGACCTTGCCCCAGTAGCCGTCGAACTTCTTGAACACCGTGCGCACGCCGGGCTGGTGCTCGGTAATGGTGAACGGGCCGGTGCCGTTCTCGTGCAAAGCCGCGTAGCTCGGGGTCGAGGCCGAGACCGGGGTGGGCTTCAGGGCGTCGTGCTTCTCGGCCCAGGCCTTCGACATGATGTACCAGCCGCCGAACTGATACAGGGCGATGGGGTTCGGGTTCTT
The DNA here is from genome assembly GCF_900116815.1 of Methylobacterium sp. 174MFSha1.1. Taxonomy (NCBI): domain Bacteria; kingdom Pseudomonadati; phylum Pseudomonadota; class Alphaproteobacteria; order Hyphomicrobiales; family Methylobacteriaceae; genus Methylobacterium; species Methylobacterium sp. 174MFSha1.1. Next base: position 45,140 of record NZ_FPCB01000041.1, read on the forward strand.
CAGCACCATGTCGACGGTGTGGTCGTCCACCTTCACGAAGGTGGCATCCGCCGGGACGTTGGTCTGGAAGTTCGAGCCCGGCGCCCGCACGCGCTCGGCGGAGAAGATCACGTCGTCGGCGGTGAAGGGCGAGCCGTCGTGGAACTTGACGTTCTTGCGCAGCTTGAAGCGGTAGCGGGTCGGCTCCGGGGTCTCCCAGGACTCGGCGAGGCCGGGCACCAGCTTCAGGTCCTTGTCGCGGGTGACGAGCGACTCGTAGACCGCGCCGTGCGCCGAGATCGTGAACGTCTCCTTCAGGGTGTACGGGTCGAGGGACTTGAGGTCGCCCTGGAAGGCGAACCGGAACGTGTTGGCGGCCAAGGCCGGCGCAGCGCTCAAGCCCACGAGGGCGGTGGCGGCGGCGAGGCAGGCCAGCAGCGGACGGGACTTCAAGAACGACATCGACGGGCACACTCCGCGGGGGGAACGAGGCTCTTACTAGAGCCTTCCGGCGCCGCAGGCGACGCCGGAATGATGAAAAATGATGCACCATCCCGTCCCATCCCGCCAGGCGACGGGAGGGAGGCGAGGCGATCGCGCAGCCCTAACAAGTCCCGGGCCAACCGGCCACGGGCCATGCGCCCCGTGCGGGTCCGCGACATTCGCGAGCCGTGGAAAGGAGTTGACCGGGCGCCTCTCTGCCTGTTGCATCCTGCGCGCAAGTTCCCGCCTCGATATGAGCGTATTGTCACATGCCCGTCATCAACCGCGTCGCCGCCCTCGCTGACGAGATCACGGCCTGGCGCCGCGACTTCCACCAGCATCCCGAGCTGCTGTTCGCCCTCGACCGCACCTCCGGCCTGGTGGCCGAGCGGCTGCGGGCCTTCGGCTGCGACGAGGTGGTGACGGGGTTGGGCCAAACCGGCGTCGTCGGCGTCATCCGCGGCAAGAACACCGGCTCGGGCAAGGTGATCGGCCTGCGCGCCGACATGGACGCCCTGCCGATCGAGGAGACGAGCGGCGTGCCCCACCGCTCGACCGTGCCGGGGAAGATGCATGCCTGCGGCCATGACGGCCACACCGCGATGCTGCTCGGCGCGGCCAAGTACCTGGCCGAGACCCGCAACTTCGACGGCACGGCGATCGTCATCTTCCAGCCGGCGGAGGAGGGCGGCGGCGGCGCCGACGTGATGCTGAAGGAGGGCCTGATGGAGCGCTTCGGCATCCAGGAGGTCTACGGCCTGCACAACAAGCCGGGGCTGCCGCTCGGCAGCTTCGCGATCCGCCCCGGCGCGATCATGGCGGCGGCCGACCGGATCACCATCCGGGTCGACGGCAAGGGCGGCCACGCGGCCGCGCCCCACGAGTGCATCGACCCGGTGCTGGTCGCCTCCCACATCGTCACCGCCCTGCAATCGATCGCGTCCCGCACCATCGACCCGGTGCAATCGGCGGTGATCTCGATCACGCAGGTGAAGGCCGGCGACGCCTTCAACGTGATCCCGGAATTCGCGATCCTCAACGGCACCGTGCGCACGCTGTCCGAGAGCGTCCGCGACACCTGCGAGGCGCGCATCGCCCAAGTGGCCTCGAACGTCGCCGCCGCCTTCGGCGCCACCGCCACCGTCGATTACGGCCGCGGCTATCCGGTGACCGCCAATGATCCGGCGAAGGCGATGTTCATGGCCGACATCGCCGCGGAGGTCTCGGGTGAGGGCGCGGTCGAGCGCGCGGTCCAGCCGATGATGGGCGCGGAGGACTTTTCGTACATGCTGAACGCGCGCCCCGGCGCCTACATCTTCCTCGGCACCGGCCCCGGCGCCGGCCTGCACCACCCGGCCTACGACTTCAACGACGAGGCGGCGCCCTACGGCGTGTCGCTGTTCGCCCGGGTGATCGAGCGGGCGATGCCGGCGGCGTGAACGGGATCGCGCCGTCGGCGCGAGGTTCGTAGGCTCGAGGCCGGACACGACCTCCGGCCGCGGCGCTTCGCGGCCGTCTCCGCTCGCCACGGGCTCGCGCGGCATCATATAGCGCAGGCACGATTGCCTTGGTGCATCTCGCAAAACTCCCGCCGCGCTGACGTCGCCACGGCGAGTGACGATGGTGGTCGGGAGTTTTGTGAGAGACACCTGGTGCCGCCGTGAGAGCTCGAGGGTCCCGATGTCACGCCTGCCGCCGTTGCTCGCCTTATCCGCCGCGCTCGGATCGCCGCTCGTGCCGGCATACGCCCTGGATGATTCCAGGGCGGAGCGACCGGCCGCGGGCAGTCTCGAGCGGCTCGATGTCGGCGGGCCGATTGTGGCTCGGGGCGTCGTGCAGGTGATCGACCCGGGCCCCGTTGCCGCGCCGTCCCCGCTCGATCTCATCACTGCCCCACCGGCGAACGGCACCTATACGAGCCCGACCGCGAGCCTCCAGGCCGAGCCGGCGCTGGGGCCTTTCCACGGAATGGCACAGGATCTCACCCGGGCGCAGAGCGTGCGCTACTTTACGGCGCGCGGCGACAGTAACAAGGGCGAGTACGGCACGCTGCTCAACATGGTTGCCAAGGCCGGGTTTCCGACCGCATGTGCCCGCCGGCGCTTCTACCCCGAGGGCGGCGCCTGCCTCAACGACGACGGCAAGATGTACAGGGTCAAGGAGCGGTCCGGCGCCAAAACATATTACGGCACGACCGCCACGAGCGGGACGGGCCCGCTGGGAACGGGGTCGGCGATCGTCGACGGCGGCGTCACATGGCGCTACGAGCCCAACTACGCCCCCGGCAATGGCGGCAAGGCGAACCTTACCGTCATGACCTACCAGGACGCCGACGCCGGGGGAGCCTGGACGGGGGCCTTTGCGCACCAGATCGCACAAGGTGGCAACAAGAAAACCGCATTCACCCTGGAACTCGACATGAACAACTACTGGGGCGATTACGCGTTCGGCCCGGCCGGGCCGAACGCGACCGCGCTGCAGATCTTCACCGGCGGGCCCCACCGGGCCTCAGCCGCGATCGCCGTAGGGCAGTACACCCAGCCAACCGATGCGGCCTCGCTCGTCAACGCGATGACCCTATGCTGCGCGACCCTCGCCTCGGACAACACCATCCTCGACAATACCGGCAGCCACAACGGCATCGCCAATCTCGGGACGCATGCCGGTTCAGCCTTCACTGACGGCAGCGGAAGCGCGATCTCGTTCAACAGCTACGGCGGCGCCCCGGTGGCGTTCCGCTCGGCCGGCCAGAAGGCGGTCGGCTTGAAGATCGAGGGCCGTTACAGCGAGTTCCAGGTTGAGGGTGTAGCCTGGAGCGTCAACCCGGCCGGCATCCTCACCGCCGCACGCCTGAACTCGCCCCTCGCGACGCCGGCCTCGTCCAAGGCCCCTTGCCAGACCGGCGACTGGGCGCACGACACCGACTTCGTCTACACCTGCGTCGCCGCCAATACCTGGAAACGCGCCGCCCTCTCGTCCTGGTGAGGCGGCGGCGCGCTCGAATGCGCTACACCTCGCGCGCTACACCTCGAACGTCACCCCCTGCGCCAGCGGCAGGGTCTTGCCGTAATTGATCGTGTTGGTGGCCCGCCGCATGTAGGCCTTCCAGGAATCCGAGCCCGCCTCGCGGCCGCCGCCGGTCTCCTTCTCGCCGCCGAAGGCCCCGCCGATCTCGGCGCCGGACGGGCCGATATTGACGTTGGCGATGCCGCAATCCGAGCCCGAGGCCGACAGGAAGATCTCGGCCTCCGAGAGGTCTTTCGTGAAGATCGAGGAGGAGAGGCCGGCCGCGACCGCGTTCTGGGCGTGGATCGCTTCCTCCAGCTCGCTGTAGCGGGTCACGTAGAGGATCGGCGCGAAGGTCTCGCGGCGCATCGGGCCGGCCTGCTCGGGCATCTCGACGAGGGCCGGGCGGACGTAGGCCGCGGCCTCGCCGCGGATGTCGCGCAGGCGCTCGCCGCCATGGACGGTGCCGCCGATGGCGCGGGCCTCGTCGAGGGCGCGCGCCATGCCGTCGGCGGCAGCGCCGTCGATCAGCGGGCCGATCAGGGTGGCGGGGTCGCGCGGATCGCCGATCCGCACCGAGCCGTAGGCCGCCTTCAGCCGTGGCACGAGCGTGTCGTAGACCGAGTCGTGCACGAACAGCCGCCGCAGGGTGGTGCAGCGCTGGCCGGCGGTGCCCATCGCCGCGAAGGCGATGGCGCGTAAGCTCAGGTCGAGATCGGCCGACGGCGCCACGATAGCGGCGTTGTTGCCGCCGAGCTCCAGGATCGCCCGGGCGAAGCGGGCGGCGAGCTTCGGCGCCACCTGCCGGCCCATCGCGGTCGAGCCGGTGGCGGAGACGAGCGCCACCCGCTCGTCCTCGACCAGGCGCTCGCCGAGCTCCCGGCCGCCGATCAGGAGCCCGAGCAGACCCTCGGGGGCGTCCGCGCCGAAGCGCTTCACCGCCTTCGTGGCCAGTGCGTGGACGGCGAGCGCGGTGAGCGGGGTTTTCTCCGACGGCTTCCAGATCACCGGATCGCCGCAGACCAGCGCCAAAGCCGCATTCCACGACCACACCGCGACGGGGAAGTTGAACGCCGTGATGACGCCGCACACCCCGAGCGGGTGCCAGACCTCCATCATCCGGTGGTCCGGCCGCTCGGTGGCGATGGTGAGCCCGTGCAATTGCCGCGACAGGCCGACGGCGAAGTCGCAGATGTCGATCATCTCCTGGACCTCGCCGAGGCCCTCCGAGAGGATTTTTCCCGCCTCGAGCGTCACCAGACGGCCGAGATCGTCCTTGTGGGCGCGCAGTTCCTCGGCCAGCAGCCGCACCAGCTCGCCCCGGCGCGGGCCCGGAACCCGGCGCCAGGCGAGGAAGGCTCGGGCCGCGCCCGCCAGCGCCGCCTCGGCCTCCTCGGCCGTGGTCTGGCGCAAGGTCGCCACCACGCCGCCGTCGATCGGCGAGCGCGCCGGGAGCCCGTCCTCCGCGAAGGCCGCGGCCGGGACGCCGAGGCGCTCCAGCACCGCCAGGGTGTCGTCGCGGACGGACAGGATGGTGGGGGCCATGCGGGCGTGCTCCGGCGGAACTCCAAATCGGCGCGGACACTGCGACAGCGCCGCCCGCAGGGCAAGCCGCGCTCACAGCCGGCCGAGGGCGCGGAACCAGAGGTAATCGAGGGGCACCAGCACGACGAAGGTGACGGCGGCGACGGCGAGGCAGAGGAGGGCGCCGTCCCGGGCCGGCACGCGGCCCATCCCCATCGCCACGACGATCGGCGAGGCTTGGTAGGGCAGGAGCGGGGTCGCGTAGCCGATCACCTGCACCATCAGCACCGTGGCGAGGGAGAGGCCGCTGCCCTCGGCCAGCAGGCGGGCGAGGGGCGTGAACAGGGCCGGGATCCCGTTCGCCGTCACGACGAAGTTGAGCAGGGTGGTCAGGCCGACGAGCCCCGCGAAGCTCGCGGCCGGCCGCGCCGGATCGAGGGGCAGCCACGGGAGCACCGCCTCGCCGACCTGGTCGCCGAGGCCGGTGCGGGTGACGAAGGCGGCAAAGCCCAGGATGCCGGCGATGGTGAGGCAGGTGCGGACGTTGACCCCGGTGGCGAACTCGTCGCCGGTCAGGAAGCCGACCCGCGGCATGAGGCACAGGCAGGCGGAGGCGAGGCCGATCCAGGCCGCCGGGACGCCGTGCACGGAATCGGTCATCCACAGGGCCAGGGTGGCGACGAGGAGGATCGCCAGCCGCTTCTCCGCCGCGCTCATCGGGCCGGGCGCCGGGCCGGCCGTGGCGGGCACGAGGGGACCGGGGGCGAAGAGCCGGATGATGCAGCCGGCGAGCACCGCGCCCTTCAGCAGCCCCAGCACCGGCGCGTGCAGGGCGAGGTAGGGCAGGTAGGAGAGGTGGATCCCGTAGGCGCTCTCGGCGGCGCCGGCCATGACGAGGTTCGGCACGTTGGCCGGCAGGATGCTGGCCGAGAGCTGGAACGTGCCGAAGCCCACCGCCAGGGCAAGGCCGGCCCGGCCGCGTCCTTCCTTGCCGTCCCCTTGCGTGGCCAGCCCGGCCCGGTCGGCCAGCGCCATCACCACCGGCATCAGCACGGCGATGCGGCCCATGTTGGAGGGCATGACGAAGGCCAGCGCGTAGGTGAGCCCGACCGTGCCGGCGACGAGCGCAGGCCAGGAGCCGGCGAGGTGCGGCGCGGCGAGGCCGGCGACCCGGTCGGCGAGGCCGACCTTGCGGATCGCCGTCCCGATGACGAAGCCGCTCAGCACCAGCCAGAACGCCGAGGAGGAAAAGCCGGAGAAGACCACCTCGGGCGGCGCGAGCCGCAACGTGGTGGCGGCGGCGAAGAACAGCAGGGCGGTGAGGAATTCGGGCAGGAGGGCGAAGGCCCATAGCCCGATCGTCGCGGCCGCCAGCAGGGCGGGCAGCGCGAGGCCGCCCGCCAACGTCATGGTCATCGTGGATCCTCCCCTTGATCTCGCAGGGGAAGATTTTCAGATTGGACGCGTTCGAGAAAAGACGCGGCTTCGCGAGGCGGGCTTCGCGCCGGACGAAGGCTCCACTCGACGAGCCCGGCTCTCCTCAAGTGGAGCGCGGCACTCCCCTAGGGGAGGGCTCGGGCCCTCACGCCGCCTTCTGCTTCGGCGAGATCAGCTTGCGGTTGACCAGCACCTCGGCGATCTGGACCGTGTTCAGCGCCGCGCCCTTGCGCAGGTTGTCCGACACGCACCAGAACGACAGGCCGTTCTCGACCGTGATGTCCTCGCGGATGCGCGAGATGTAGGTCGCGTCCTCGCCCGCCGCCTCGTGGGGGGTGATGTAGCCGCCGGGCTCGCGCTTGTCGTCGACCAGGATGCCGGGCGCCGAGCGCAGGATCTGGGTCGCTTCCTCGGCCGAGAGCGGGCGCTCGAACTCGACGTTCACCGCCTCCGAGTGGCCGATGAACACCGGCACGCGCACGCAGGTCGCCGTCAGCTTGATCTTGGGGTCGAGCATCTTCTTCGTCTCGGCCACCATCTTCCACTCTTCCTTGGTGGAGCCGTCCTCCATGAAGACGTCGATGTGCGGGATGACATTGAAGGCGATGCGCTTAGGAAACTTCTGCACCTTGACCTCGCCGGCGGTGAACACCGCGCGGGTCTGGTTGAACAGCTCGTCCATCGCGTCCTTGCCGGCGCCGGAGACCGACTGGTAGGTCGCGACGACGACGCGCTTGATGGTGGCGGCCTCGTGCAGGGGCTTCAGGGCCACGACGAGCTGCGCGGTCGAGCAGTTCGGGTTGGCGATGATGTTCTTCTTGGTGAAGCCCGCGACGGCGTCGGCATTCACCTCGGGCACGATCAGCGGCACGTCGGAATCGTAGCGGAAGGCCGACGAGTTATCGATGACGACGCAACCCTGCTGGCCGATGCGGGGCGACCACTCCTTCGAGGTCTCGCCGCCGGCCGACATCAGGCAGATGTCGGTGTCCGAGAAGTCGTACTGGTCGAGGGCCTGGACCTTCAGGGTCTTGTCGCCGAAGGAGACCTCCTGGCCGAGGCTGCGGCGGGAGGCGAGCGCCACCACGGTGTCGGCCGGGAAGGCGCGCTCGGCCAGGATGTCGAGCATCTCGCGGCCCACATTGCCGGTGGCTCCGACGACGGCAACCTTGTAACCCATCTCAATCGCTCCAGTTCGGACTTGACCCTCCCCGGACGATCTCAGGCGGGCTCTCAGGAGCCCGGCCTCCGCCCGCCACGGACGGGGAGGGATCCGAGGACGACGCGAGGCTTCAGCCGGCGGCGGTAATCGCCGTCGTGGCTTTGCGTTTCGTCGTGGTCGACACAGGCCGCATGGCGCGGTCAGTCCTCGGAAATGGCGACACCCGAGATGGGGTGCGCGAGCGCGGGAAGCAACAGCCCGAACCTGCCGCTCTGTCAAGGGCCGGATTGGGGCGCCGGCGACAGATTTCGCGTCCCGTCATTCGTTAGCGCCTCGTTCACCCTGACCCGGCCCACCCGGGGACAAGTCGGCGCGGATCAACGAAATCGCTAAAATGCGATGCGACTCCGGGGACGACGTCCACGCGCGACCGGAGGAGCGACCCCGTGCGGCACAGGCCGGACTTCGACGACGCTGCCCTGGCGCAGGCGGCTGACGCCCTCAGGCGGGATTTTTCGTGGGATCTTGGCCGGGATCTTGGCCGGGATCTTGGCCCGGTCGAGCCGCTGGTGCCGCGGCCCTTGCCCCGCGCGACCCCGCGCCGGTCCTGGCGCCGGCGCGTCGCCGGGCGGACTTTCGGTGCCGCGGCGGTGATCGCGCTCCTGAGCGTGCTCGCGAGCGAGCGGCGCCTCGCCGACCCGCCGCTTCGTGATCAGGTCGCCTTCGTGCCTCGCTACGCCGCCCCCGCGGTGGCTCCGCCCGTCTGGACCGAGGTGGCGGCCGACCGCTACCGCCTCGGCGAGGCGACCGGCCGTGCCCGGACGATGACCGGCCTGCGGGAGGACACGCTGACCGCCGGCGCCTTCGCGGTGCAGGAGGCGCCGTTCCTGCGCCTCGTCGCGATCGAGACGGCGGAGCCGGACGGGGAGGGGAGCCTGTTCGTCACCCTGGCGCGCCGGGCCGCGGAGGCCGGCGGCCTCTCGGTGGCGCGCACCGGCGAGCGCGGTCAGCTCGCGACGCGGTTCGGCGCGCTCGACACCGTCGACGCGACCCTGGTCAATGCGGAGGGCCGGCGCGCCTGCACGGCGTTCCGCCTCAACGCCGCCCTGCGGATCGAGGGCTGGCTCTGCGCGCCGCTCGGACAATTGCCCGAGCCGCAGGCGGTCGCCTGCACGGTCGACCGGCTCGGCGCCCTGCCGGGGGCTCAGCTCGCCGCGCCGGTCGCCGCGATGCTGGCGCAAGCCCGGATGGCGGCCTGCCCGCCGGAGGATCCCGCCACCACCGCCGCGGTGCCGGCGCCCCGCAGGACGGTTCGAACGAATGCGGCGAGAGTGCGGCATTCGCGACCAGCTTTGCCGTGAGCGGGAACCTCGGCCGCGCTCGCACGTCTCTTTCCACAACGGCGTCGTTTCTTAACGAGTGCGGCGCTACCCTGGCGATGTTCATCAAAGGTGCGTCATGCGCTTCCAGACTCTCGCCCTGACCGGGCTCCTCTCCCTCGCGGCCCTGGGCGCCGGCACCGCCGCCTCGCAGGCGCAGGATAGCTACGTCATCCGCAGCTCCCGGGACGGCCAGGGCCTCGCGATCCGCGTGCGCCCGCGCAGCTGGCTCGACGCCGGCAACGTGGTCGAGGCCAATTCGGGCGCGACCGGCAACCCGGCCACCAACCCGCACTTCATCACCGCGTCCTACCTGAACTCGCCGCCCTACATCGCCAACCGCGAGCGCTTCGGCGGCGCCGGCATCCTGCCCGACCCGATCACCAACGGTCCGTTCATCGGCGCACGGCGCAGCGCCGTCACGGTCGACCTGTCGGCGATCGACTACCTCGACCCGACCTCGCCGCTGTCGCGGGCGCGCTACGGGTACTGAGCCGACGCGCATAGACGGATGTGCGACGGGCCCCGGAAGGGGACCGTTTCCGTTCGGGGGGTACTCTCTCGCTGGTTTCACCCTCCGTGTCATCCCGGGGCCGCGTAGCGGAACCCGGGATCCATAACCGCTGACGGTTCAAGATGAAGCGGAGGGCGTCGAGCCGGGTTCTGGACCGTTGGCGGTTATGGATCCCGGGTTCTCGACTTCGTCGAGCCCCGGGATGACGTGGAGGGGGTGTCGAAGCAGGCGATCATTCGATTCGCCGCAGGGCATTTGGCACCGTCTGTCGGGCGAAGCCCGCGCTGATCTAGCCTCTCCTTGGCCCCTACCGCTCCTCCGCCTTGACCCACTTGATCACGCGCGGCGGCTCATACGCCCGAATCCGCGCCACGAGGTCCGCCGGCTCGGTGCCGACGATCAGCATCGCCCGGTGCGGCGCGCGCACGAAGCCCTCGGCCACGACGGAATCGAGGAAGCCGAGCAAGCCATCGTAGAAGCCGCCGGCATTGAACACCGCGAGCGGCTTTGCGTGATAGCCGAGCTGCCCCCAGGTCCAGACCTCGAACATCTCCTCGAAGGTGCCCAAGCCGCCGGGCAGCGCCACGAAGCCGTCGGCGAGGTCGGCCATCATGGCCTTGCGCTCGTGCATCGAGGCGACGACGTGCTGCTCGGTCAGCCCGAGATGCGCAGTCTCCTTTTCGACGAGGGATTTCGGGATGATCCCGGTCACCCGGCCGCCGGCGGCGAGCGCGCCGTCGGCGACCGCTCCCATCAGCCCGACCTTGCCGCCGCCATAGACCAGCTCGATCCCGGCCTCGGCGAAGTGACGCCCGAGCGCGGTCGCCGCCTCGCGGTAGAGCGGACGGGCCCCGTCGCTGGAGCCGCAGAACACGCACAGGCGCATGGTGGTTCTCCCGGCCTCGCGGCCTGTTCGATCGTAGAGGCGATCCGAATTCGCGCCTGCCTTCCTGACCCCTCCGCGTCATGTATGGACGGCCCCCGTTTCGCAAGGGTTTGTGAGCATCGGTTTGAGCCAGTCGGTTCAGGAGCAGTCATGTATCCGGCCTC
>NZ_FPCB01000013.1:0-80491 GCF_900116815.1 Methylobacterium sp. 174MFSha1.1
GCCGCCGCATGGGCGTTCCAGGCCACCTCCAGGCCGCGCAGGCTGGCGGCGGGGCTGAGCTGGGCGAAGATCAGGGCGAGCAGGTGATCCCACGACGAGAAGCACTTGTCGTAGGCGTCGGCCCCGTGGCGGGCGACGCTCCGGGCGATCTGCTGACGATCGAGCCCTTCCAGCAGCTGGGCAAAGCGGGCATCGCTCGGGTGCATGTCCTGCCCGGATGTTCGTGTCTCGACAACCGGACAACTCCCGGATCACCTCCGGCGTGGCAGGGCATGCACCCACACCAGATTTTTCCCCGGACAGCCCTGCCGCAGAGGGGGGAGGGGAAAGCATGTGCTATTTCTTTCCCCGGACAGCCCTGCCGCGGGCGGGGAGAGGAGAAGTCCTGCGCGATCTCATTCTCCGGAAAGCCATCCCCCCACGGCCCCCACGCGCGTCGCAGCCAGCCAACGGAATGTCGCCTGGGTGGCAGCACGTCCCCCACCCCGCGCGGATAGTCGGCCTCGCTCGATATGGCTTTGCGAGGCCCCATGCTCGACGTGACGCCGACCCCGCTGCAGCGCCTCCTGCGCGAGCGCCGCCCCGGCTACAGCCTGCCGGCGCCGTTCTATCTCAGCCCCGAGATCTTCGAGGCCGACATGGAGGTCATCTTCGGGCGGCACTGGATCCATGTCGGCGTCGAGCCCGACGTGCCGGAGGCCGGCGACGTGATGGTCGTCGACATCGGCAAGACCTCCGTGGCGATCCTGCGCGACGACGACGGCGACATCCGCGCCTTCCACAACGTCTGCCGCCACCGCGGCGCTCGCCTCGTCCACGAGGAGAAGTCGACGGTCGGCAACCTCGTCTGCCGCTACCATTCCTGGACCTACGACCTCACGGGCCAGCTGATCCACGCCGAGCATATGGGCCCGGATTTCAAGAAGAGCTGCCACGGCCTGAAGCCGGTGCACCTGCGCTCGCTCGCCGGCCTCCTGTTCATCTGCCTCGCCGACGAGCCGCCGGCCGATTTCGACGAGATGGCCGCCCGGCTCGGCCCGTACATCGCGCCGCACAACCTGCGCGACACGAAGGTCGCCTTTCAGAAGGACATCATCGAGCCCGGCAACTGGAAACTCACGATGGAGAACAACCGCGAGTGCTACCATTGCGGCGCGAACCATCCCGAGCTGACCGTGCCGCTCTTCGCCTACGGCTTCGGCTTCGCGCCGGAAGAGATGGGCGAGCATGATCGCGCCGAGGCCGCGCGCTACGCCTGCCTGCGCACGACCCGCCACGCCGAGTGGGAGGCCGAGGGGCTGCCCTCCGTGGAGATCGACGAGCTCGACACGATGGTGACGGGGTTCCGCACCGAGCGCCTGCCGCTCGACGGCGAGGGCGAGTCGCACACGATCGACACCAGGGCCGCCTGCACGAAGTTGCTCGGCGCCTTCACCAACGCGAAGCTCGGCGGGCTGTCGGTCTGGACGCAGCCGAATTCCTGGCACCACTTCCTCGGCGACCACGTCGTCACCTTCTCGGTGCTGCCGCTCGAGGCCGGGCGCTCGCTCCTGCGCACCAAGTGGCTGGTCCACAAGGACGCGGTCGAGGGGATCGATTACGACCTCGCCAACCTGATCGGCGTCTGGGAGGCGACCAACGACCAGGACAGCGAGCTCGTCGGCTTCTGCCAGCAGGGCGTGGCGAGCCCGGCCTACGAGCCCGGTCCCTACTCGCCGCATACCGAGATGCTCGTGGAGAAATTCTGCAACTGGTATGTCGGCCGCATGGCCGCGCATCTGGGGCGCTAGACCGATGGTCTCCGAACCGGCCGCCGCCCGCCTCGCCGCCGCCGCGCCCTGGGACGCGGAGGCCGACGACACCCTGGTCTGCCTCGCCGTGCGCCAGGAGACGCACGACGTGAAGACCTTCGTGCTCGCCGCGCCCGAGCCGCGACGCTTCGCCTACGCGCCGGGCCAGTTCCTGACCTTCGGGTTCGAGATCGGCGGCGAGACGGTCCATCGCTGCTACACCATCTCCTCGGCGCCGACGCGACCCCACGCGCTTGCGATCACCGTCAAGCGGGTGCCGGGCGGTCCGGTCTCGAACTGGCTGCACGACACCCTGAAAGCCGGCGACACCGTGCGGGCGCTCGGGCCGATGGGCGAGTTCTCGTGCTTCACCCATCCGGCGGAGACGTACCTCTTCCTGTCGGGCGGCAGCGGCGTGACGCCGATGATGGCGATGGCGCGCACCTTCCACGATCTCGGCGTGGCGCGAGACATCGCCTTCGTCCACTCGGCCCGCAGCCCGGCCGACATCGTGTTCCGGGGCGAACTCGAGACGATGGCCCGGCTCGACCCCGCCTTCCGCTTCCACGCGATCTGCGAGGGGGATTCGCCGGACGAGACCTGGGCGGGGCCGAGGGGCCGGCTCTCCCTCGACATCCTGCGGCAGGCGGTGCCGGACTTCTCCGCGCGCGAGGTCTTCGTCTGCGGGCCCAAGCCCTACATGGCGGCGGTCCGGGCGATGCTGGCCGAATCCGGCTTCGACATGACCCGCCACCACGAGGAGAGCTTCGAGTTCGGCGCCCTGCCGGAGGCCGAGCAGCAGGCGGCGGCGCAGGCCGGCCGGGCGCTCGACGCGGAGCCCGCGCCCGCCGCGACTGTGCGGACCTTCCGGATCGAGTTCGCCAGGACACGCCGGGTGCTCGACTGCCCGGAGGACGCGACGGTGCTCGACGCCGCCCGCCGGGCCGGGATCCGCCTGCCCTCCTCCTGCGCCAAGGGCCTGTGCGGCACCTGCAAGTCCAAGGTCGCCAAGGGCACTGTCGCGATGACCCACGCCGGCGGCATCCGCCAGCGCGAGATCGATGCCGGGATGGCGCTCCTGTGCTGCTCCAAGCCGACGAGCGACCTCGTCATCGAACGCTGAGCGCCGCGTCGAAGTCCCCCCAAAGCCCTCGCCACAGCTGTCGGGAGATCGTCCCGTGATCGCCAATGCCGACGCGCTCTTGAAGCCGCTGACCATCAAGGGCCTCACCATCCGCAACCGGGTGATGTCGACGAGCCACGCGCCGGGCTACGGCCGCGACGGCAAGCCCCAGGAGCGCTACCAGCTCTACCACGCCGAGAAGGCGAAGGGCGGCATCGGGCTCACGATGTTCGGCGGCTCGTCCTCGGTCGCCCCCGACAGCCCGGCCGCGCCCTGGAACCAGATCTCGGTCGCCGACGATTCGGTCATCCCCTTCTTCCGGCAATTCGCCGACCGGGTGCACGGGCACGGGGCCAAGCTGATGATCCAGCTCACCCATATGGGCCGGCGCACCAAATGGGACACCGAGCACTGGCTGCCCACGCTCTCGCCCTCGCCCCGGCGCGAACCCGCCTCCCGCACCGTCCCGAAGGAGATGGAGGCGGAGGACATCGCCCGGGTGGTGAAGGGGTTCGCGCAGGCCGCGCGCCGCTGTCGCGAGGGCGGGCTCGACGGCTGCGAGGTCTCGGCCGCCCACGGTCACCTGATCGACCAGTTCTGGTCGCCGAGCGTCAACCGGCGCTCCGACAAGTACGGCGGCAGCCTGGAGAACCGAATGCGCTTCGGCATCGAGGTGCTGGAGGCGATGCGGGCGGAGGCCGGCGACGACTACGTCATCGGCCTCCGGATGTCCGGCGACGAGATGATCGCCGACGGCCTGTCCCAGGATGATTGCCTGGCGATCGCCGTCGAGTATGCGCGCCGCGGCCTCGTCGACTTCCTCAACGTCCTCGGCGGCCAGGCCCGCGACCACATCGCCCACGCGATCTCGCTGCCGAACATGGCGTTTCCGGTGGCGCCGTTCCTGTTCCTGCCGAGCGCGATCAAGCGCGAGGTCGACGTGCCGGTCTTCCACGCCCAGCGCGTCACCGACCTGGCGACCGCCGCGCGGGCGGTCGCGGAGGGCCACGTCGACATGGTGGCGATGACCCGCGCCCACATCGCCGACCCGCATCTGGTCAAGAAGCTCTCGGAGGGGCGGGCCGACGACATCCGCCAATGCGTCGGCGCGGGCTACTGCATCGACCGGATCTATGTCGGCGGCGACGCGCTCTGCCTCCAGAACGCCGCCACCGGCCGCGAGGCGACGATGCCGCACGAGATCCGGCGGGCCGACGTTCGCCGCCGCGTCGTGGTGGTGGGCGCCGGACCCGGCGGGCTCGAGGCGGCCCGGGTCTGCGCCGCCCGCGGCCACGCCGTGGTGCTGTTCGAGAAGAGCGGGCAGGCCGGCGGGCAGATCGGGCTCGCGGCACGGGCCGGCTGGCGCGAGGCCTTGTCGGGCATCCCGCGCTGGCTCGTCGCGCAGGTGACGAAGACCGGCGTCGACCTGCGGCTCAACACCGAGGCGAATGCGGACAAGATCCTGGCGGAGCGGCCCGACATCGTCATCGTGGCGACCGGCGGCGCGCCGTCGCGCGGCGACGCCAAGGGCGCCGCGCAGCACGCCGTCACCACCGCCGAGGTGCTGGCCGGCGCGGTCGAGCCGACCGGCTCGGTGCTGCTCTACGACGAAATGGGCCAGCACAACGCGGCCTCCGTCGCCGAGCACCTCGCCAAGCGCGGCTGCCTCGTCGAGATCGCCACCCACGACCGCATGGTGGCGGAGGAGGTCGGCACCACCAACCAGCCGGTCCATCTGCGCGAGCTCTACAAGCTCGGCGTGGTGATGACGCCGAACATGGAGCTGATCGAGATTTTTCCCGAGGGCAACCGCTTCGTCGCGGCCCTGCGCAACACCATGACCGATGCCGAGGAGGAGCGCGTCGTCGACCGCATCGTGGTCGACCACGGCACCCTGCCGGTCGATGCGCTCTACCACGCGCTCAAGGCAGGATCGGTCAATCACGGCCGGATCGACCAGGACGCGCTGCTCGCCGGCCAGCCGCAGCCCTACGACCTGTCGCAGGGCTACGCTTTGTACCGCATCGGCGACGCGGTGGCCGGTCGGAACATCCACGCGGCGCTCTACGATGCGCTGCGGCTGTGCAAGGACATGTGAGCGCTCCAGCGCGGGAGGCGCGCGCCGCCCTGAACCCTCCCCCCTCTGCGGGGGAGGGTGGCCCGCGGAGCGGGCCGGGAGAGGGGCAGCGCGACGCGGATTCGGATGGCGCCCTTCATACCGGTTCAATCATTTCCGGAAGCGGCGTCCCCTCTCCCGCCCCACTTCGTGGGGCACCCTCCCCCGCAGAGGGGGGAGGGTTCGCTCGCGGCTCGCCAGATCAAGTTTCGTCGTACCGCCCAGCCCCAGGCCTGCCGTCATGACCACCCTCATGCCCCTGACCACGGTGTTCCCCGGCCTCGTCTGGGCGATGGCGGCGCTGGCGCTCCTCCAGGTGTCGCGGCGCGCCTCCCTGTGGCGGGCCGGCAGCGCGGCGCCGGTGGCGTGGCTCCAGAGCCTCGCCGCGCTGCCCCGCCGCTACCTCGTCGACGTCCACGCCGTCGTGGCGCGCGATGCGTACGCCTCGCGCATGCACGCGGTGGTGGCCGGCGGGCTGCTCGCGGCGTCCCTCCTCACCGCGCTCGCGATCCTGCCGCCGCTCGCGGCTTCCCGCGCCTACTGGATCCTCGTGGCGTTGGCCTTCGCGGTGACCCTGGCGGGCTCGCTCCTCGTCGGCGCGCGGCGCTACCCGGCGAGGCAGGCGCGGCTCTCCGCCGGGCGCTTCCAGGCCCTGCCGGTCCTGCTCCTCGCCTACGCCGCCGGGGGCATGCTGACCGCCCTGCTGCTCGCGCTCGGCGGCGGGCTCGCCACCCCCTTCGCCCTGTCGCTCGCGGCGGCCGGGGGCCTGGGGCTCGCCTTCGAGGTGCGGCACGGGCCGATGCGCCACGCGGCGGCCGGCGCGCTCCACCTCGTCGCGCATCCCCGGCCCGGCCGGTTCGAGGGCCGGCCCGACACCGCGCTCCAGCCCCTCGACCTCGACGCCCCGCGCCTCGGCGCCGCGATGCCGGCGGATTTCACCTGGAACCGGCTCCTCTCCTACGATGCCTGCGTCTCCTGCGGGCGATGCGAGACCGCCTGCCCGGCCTTCGCCGCCGGCCAGCCGCTCAACCCGAAGCGGCTGATCCACGACCTCGTCGCGACCCTGAGCCCCGCCGAGCCGGCCTATGCCGGCACCCCGTATCCAGGGGGCCGGGCGGCGCAGGGACCACGCGGGCCCCTGGCTGGACTGATCGGGCCGGAGGCGCGCATCCACCCGGACACGCTATGGTCCTGCACCACCTGCCGCGCCTGCGTCGAGGAATGCCCGATGATGATCGAGCACGTCGACGCGGTGGTCGCCTTACGCCGCCACGAGGTGCTGGAGCGCGGAGCGCTGCCCGAGAAGGCGGTCGGCCCGGTGACGGAGACGCGCCAGGCCGGTGATCCGGGTGGCCGCCCGCTCGGCGCCCGCACCGACTTCGCCGCCGGCCTCGACCTGCCGGTGATCGCCGAGCGGGGCGAGGCGGAGGTGCTGCTCTGGCTCGGCGAGGGCGCCTACGACCTACGCTACGGCCGGACGCTGCGCGCCCTGGTCAGGCTGCTGCGCGAGGCCGGGATCGATGTCGCGGTGCTGGGGGCGGAGGAGCGCGACACCGGCGACCTCGCCCGCCGGCTCGGCGACGAGGCGACCTTCCAGGGGCTGGCGCGGGCCAACATCGCGACGCTGTCACGCTACTGCTTCGGGCGGATCCTCACCGCCGACCCGCACGCCCTGCACGCCCTGCGCAACGAGTACCCGGCCTTCGGCGGGCACTACGCGGTGGTGCATCACACCGCGTTCCTGCTCGAGCTGATCCGGGCGGGCAAGCTCAGCCCGGCGAAGCTCCCCGACCTCGCGGTCACCTACCACGACCCCTGCTACCTCGCCCGCTACAACGGCGAGACCGAGGCACCCCGCGCGGTGCTCGACGCGATCGGCCTCAGCCAAGTCGAGATGGCCCGCTCGGGCCGGCGGGCGATGTGCTGCGGCGGCGGCGGCGGTGCGCCGGTGAGCGACGTGCCGGGCGAGCGCCGCATCCCCGACCTGCGCATGGCCCAGGCGGCGGAGACCGGCGCCGGCATCGTGGCGGTGGCCTGTCCGTCCTGCACGGCGATGCTGGAAGGCGTGACCGACCGCGGGCCTGAGATCCGCGACGTCGCCGAATTGCTGCTCCAGGCGGTGGAGGCCGGCCGGTGACCCGGTCCCGCCGCGACCCGCGCGCCGAGCGGGCGGCGATCCGGGTCGCCGGCGCCGCCCGCCCCCGCTACGACCGGACCGTGCCGGCCATGAGGGGCCGCCCGCGCCGCGATCCCCGCGCCGAGCGCGCCGGCCGGCGCGTGCCCGCGGGCGACCGCCCGCGCTACGATCTCGCCCCAGGCGTCCCGGGCCCGGCCGCTCGCGACGGGGCGACGCTACGGCATCCGCCCGCTCCAATAGCAGCACCGGCGGTCGTCGTCGTCGAGGCGCCGGCCTTCCTGGTCGCGGTCGTGCCCGACGCCGCCGGCGGGCGCCTCTCGGCCCATGACCGCCAGGTACTGGGCGCCGCCCGGGTTCTCGCCGGGCGCGAGGGCGGGGTGGTGCTCGTCTCGGTCGGCGCCTGCGAGGGCGGCGGGCCGGCGGGCGCCGACCGGCACGTCGCCTTCGACGGCCCTTGGGACGACGACCCGGCCGTGCGCGCCGCCGGGATCGCGGCGGCGCTCCGGGCCATCGATCCGCGCCACGTCCTGTTTCCCGAATCGCTTGCCGGCGGCGACCTCGCCCGCCGGGTCGCCCTGCTCCTGGATGCGCCGCTCTTCGACAATGCCGAGGTGGTGGCGGAGAGCGGGCTCGTCCGCCCGGCTCGCGGGCGCCGCGTCGAGCAGCGGGCGGCCCCCGGCCTCCTCGCCACCGTGGCGCCGGACGCCGTCGCCGAGCATGCCGGGGCGAGGCGGGAGGCGCGGCCGCTGGCGATCGACCCCGCCCCCCTCGACCGGCCCGCCTCGCCGATCCTCTCGGCCGAATTCATCTCGGCCGACCCGGCGACGGTGCCGCTGGCGCTCGCCGGGTTCGTCACCGCCGCCGGCAACGGCGTCCACGACCTCGACCTGTTCCGGCAGCTCGTCGCGGCGCTCGGCGCAACCCCGGGCGCCAGCCGGGTCCTGTGCGATGCCGGGCTGATGCCGCGCTCCACCCAGGTCGGCGCCTCCGGCACGGTGCTCACCGCCACCTGCTACTTTGCGCTCGGCATTTCCGGCGCGCCGCAGCATCTCCAGGGGGTAGCCGGCTGCGAGCACGTGGTCGCGGTCAACACTGACCTGCACGCCGCGATGATCGAGCGGGCGGGCCTCGCCGTCGTGCAGGACGCGCAGGCCGTCATGCCGGCGCTGCTGCGCCTGCTCGCCCGGGACGGACGGGGTGACGAAGGAGAGGTCGGGTGAAGATCGCGGTGCTGCTCTCGGCCGGTCGCCATCCGGTCTCCGGCGCGGCCGTGCTGCCGCGGCCGGAGGCGCAGGCCGTCCGGATCGCCGCCGGACTCGGGCAAGTTCACGGCCTGCATGCAGGTGGGGCTGGGCAGGCCTTCGGCCTGCATGCCGGCCCCGACGCCGCCGCGGTCGCCGAGGCCCTGGGCCTGGGGCTCGCGCGCATCGAGCACGTCGCCCTCGCGGCCGGGGCCGATCCGGTGCCGGCGCTCGCCGCGCGGCTGAAGGAGACGGCGCCCGACCTCGTCCTCGCCGGGCGGCGCGGCCAGGGCGGGGAGGAGACCGGGATGGTGCCCTACGCCGTCGCGGCGCGCCTCGGCCTGCCGCTGATCCCCGACGTGGTGGCGGTCGGCGCCGAGGCTGGGGTGTGGTGCCTCGACCGCAGCCTCGGCCGCGGCGCCCGCCTCCGGCTGACGATGCGCGGCCCGGTCGTGGCGACGGTGCACCCGGAGGCGCCCGCTCCCCTCGCCTACGCCTTCGGGCAGGCCCGGCGCGGCACGGTCGACCAAGTCGAGGCCGCCGTCGATGCGGGATCACCCCCGGGCGCGGTCGAGGAGCGGCCCTATCGCCGCCGTCCCAAGCTCGTGACGGGCGCGCCCGCCGGCGGCTCGGCGGCGGAGCGCCTGAAGGCCGCGACGGGCGAATCCGGCGCGGCCGCGGGCGGACGCCTCCTGGTGCATCCGGAGCCCGAGGAGGCGGCGCGGGAGATTCTGGCCTATCTGCGCCGGATCGGCGTCGTCGCGCCGCCCGTCCGCACCCGCGAGTAGTCCCTTTTCCCCGAGGAGCCCATGCCCCTGACCTCCGACGACCGCTCCGACGACCTGCTGGCCCGCCTGCGCGAGCGCGGCATTCCTTACGCCCTGCACGAGCATCCGCCGGTCCTGACGGTCGAGGCGATGATGGCCGCGTGCGGCGACATCGCCGGCGCCCACACCAAGAACCTGTTCCTGCGCGACGGCAAGAAGACCTACTTCCTCGTCACGCTCCGGCACGATGCCGGCGTCGACCTCAAGGCGTTCCGGTCGGTGCTCGGCGCGCGGGGCGGGCTGTCCTTCGCCAGCGCCGAGGCGTTGCGCGAGCAGCTCGGGGTCGAGAGCGGCGCCGTCTCGCCGCTCGCCGCCCTCAACGCCGCGCCGGGGAGCGTGAAGGTCTTCCTCCAGGACGGCCTGCTCGACGAGGCGCGGATCAACGTCCATCCGCTGGTCAACAACCGGACTCTCACCCTGGCCCCGGGCGACCTCGTCGCGGCCCTGCGGGACGACGGCCACGAGGTGACGCCGTTCGCCCTGCCGGAGGCATGACGGACCGGTCCGTCAACGAGAGCAGCCCCGCCGGCGGGGGCCGGGCGGGGCCGAAGTCGAGGTCCAGAGATCGGGAGGTTAACGCCGGTCCCGGGGCCGGCGCGTCCTTCATTTGCGGGAGGGATCAGGCGTGCGGGCGCGCCCGGCGCCGCGGCATCGCCCGCGCCGTCGCGGAGGGGGCGCAACGCTGCCATCCCCAATGGTCGTAGGCGGTCGTGGCGCGCGCCTCGCACCAGCCCTGGCGGCGCAGGGACGCGGCGTAGCGGTCGCGGTCCTCGCAGGCCTGGTTGGCCAGCGGCGAGGCCGGCAGGGCGCAGGCCGCGTCCGCCCGCTGCCAGCGCGCGACCGCGTCGTCCGCGGCGAGGACGGGGGCGGCGCCGGCGGTCATCAGGGTGAGGACGAGAAGCGAACGCAGGGACGGCATCACGCGGGCCTTCGGTGGAGTGCAGGACGATCGATGCAGGACGACGAATAGGGGCCGATCGTGGCGGTGATCGGACAGATTCATACAGTTCCGTCAAGCAGAAATCGCTTCCTGCCATCAGGCCTAGTCCTTTCGGTCGAGTATTGCGGCGGTTCCGGACTGCACCGCCGCCGCGACCAGTCGGAGCGGCGCAGTCCCCGGACGTCGCGTCGGCCCACTGCGGACGCCGCCGGACCTGTGCCGCGGACGCCCTCGCCAGCGCCGCAATCCTGTGCTCAAAGGGCGCGGAACTCATCCCCGGACTCCTGCCGGACCTCCTGCCAGACGGGCTCTCCCAGACCAATGCTGCGCCGCCTCTACGAGTGGATCCTCGCGCTCGCCGCGCGCCCGTCGGCTCCCTACGCGCTCGGCGCGGTGTCCTTCGCCGAGAGCTCGTTCTTCCCGATCCCGCCGGACGTGATGCTGGTGCCGATGGCGGTGACCCGGCCGGAGAAGGCCTGGACCTACGCGCTGATTGCGACCCTGACCTCGGTCGCCGGCGGGATCGCCGGCTACGCCATCGGGGCGCTGCTCTACGATTCGCTCGGCGCCTGGCTCTTCCATCTCTACGGGCTCGACAAGGGCGCCGACGCCTTCCGCGAGGCCTACGCCCATTACGGCCACTGGGTGATCCTGCTGAAGGGACTCACCCCGATCCCCTACAAGCTCGTCACCATCACGTCGGGCTTCGCCGGCTACGACCTGTTCTGGTTCATCGTGCTGTCGCTGATCACCCGCGGCGCGCGGTTCTTCATCCTGGCGGGCCTCGTCGGCCGCTACGGGGTCGGCATCCGCACCGTCCTCGACCGGCACCTGAACGCGGTGGCGGCGGTCTTCGCGGCGGTCTGCGTGCTCGGCTTCGTCGGCTTCCGCTACCTGTTCTGAGGGTCTTTCCATGGCTCACGCCCTCGCCGCGAAGCTCACCGCTCCCCGGCCGGCGGCCCTGCTGGTGCTCGTCGGTGCCGCCGCGACCGTCGGCGGCGCACTGATCTTCCAGCATGGCCTCGGCTACGTGCCGTGCAAGCTGTGCCTGACCGAGCGCCAGCCCTACTACCTCGCCCTGCCGCTGCTGGCGGCCGCGCTGCTGCTGCCGCGGCGCCTCGCGGCCTGGCTGCTGGCCCTGGTGGCGCTGATCTTCCTCGTCGGCGCCGGGCTCGGCGCCTACCATGCCGGGGCCGAGTGGGGCTTCTGGCCCGGCCCGAGCGATTGCGGCGGCGGCGCCGGCCCCGCGCCGGCCGGCGTCGGCGACTTCCTCAAGACCCTGGAGACCACCCGTCCGGTGGATTGCACCGCGGCGGCCTGGCGCTTCCTCGGGATCTCGCTTGCCGGCTACAACGCCCTGATCGCCCTCGGGCTGGCGGCCTTCGCCGGCACCGCCGCGGCGCGGGGCCTTCGCCGCGGCTGATCCGTCAGCGCTTCGGCTTCATCACCGTCGGCTCGGCGAGCAGCGCGGCGAGGCGCTCGGAATCGAGGGCCGGCTCGGCCTTCCTGGCCTCCTTCCGGGGCTCCGGCTTCGGCTCGGGCCTCGCCAGGCGGGCCACCTTGGCGGCGGCCGGCGTCGGCACGATCGAGCCGGTGGTGACCGGCTCGTCCGGCGGAAGGGCCTTGACGGCGGCGACGAGCTGGGGCGGGCGCTGCGGCTCGCGGTCGAGCTGCGCCGAGCAGACGGCGCAGACCATGGCGAAGCCGAGGCCCGCGATCGTCGCGAGGGTGAGGTTGGTACGCAGGGACACGGTCGGATACTCGGAAACGGTTGACCATCCGCGAGCCTAGGCGCCGACCCTTAACGATCCCCTCGGAATCCCGGTGACGCCGTTCGGGATGGGTGGGCCATGCCGGACGAGGCCGCCCGCCGGCGCGATCCTGCGGCAGGCGAGGAAGCAAAGCTCGGCCATTCTCCGGCACGGACGAAGAACCGCCCCGCTCACCCGACGTTGATCTTCGGGTTCTTTGCTCGGTGGTCTTTTCCGTGTTCGATGGTCTTGGCGGCGCGGTCGCATCGGCCTATGCATCGGCCCCATGGAACTCCAAGCTCCCGCCCAACTCTCCCCGGCCCTCTCGCGATCCGTGGCCCCGTTGTCCTGCCCTTCGCCGTCCGCCGGCAAGGCGGCGCCGTTCCTTCCCATGAGCCGCGCCGAGATGGCCGCGCTCGGGTGGGACGCCTGCGACATCGTGCTGGTGACGGGCGACGCCTACGTCGATCATCCGAGCTTCGGCATGGCCATCATCGGCCGGCTGCTCGAGGCGCAGGGCTTCCGGGTCGGCATCATCGCCCAGCCCGACTGGCAATCGGCCGAGCCGTTCCGGGCGCTGGGCAAGCCGCGGCTGTTCTTCGGCGTCACCGGCGGCAACCTCGATTCGATGGTGAACCGCTACACCGCGGACCGGCGCCTGCGCCACGACGACGCCTACACGGCCGGCGGCGAGGGCGGAAAGCGCCCGGACCGCTGCACCATCGTCTACACGCAGCGCTGCCGCGAGGCCTACAAGGACGTGCCGATCATCCTCGGCGGCATCGAGGCCTCGCTGCGCCGCATCGCGCATTACGATTACTGGTCCGACAAGGTACGCCGCTCGATCCTGGCCGACGCCAAGGCCGACCTTCTCATCTACGGCAATGCCGAGCGCGCCGTGGTCGAGGTGGCGAACCGCCTCGCCGCCGGCGAGGCGCCGCACGAGATCGATTCGGTCCGGGGCGTCGCCCTGTTCCGCCGCGTGCCCGAGCACTATTCGGAGCTGCCCGCCGACGATCTCGATTCGGCCGACGAGGCCGCGACCCGCAAACCCGGCGACACCGTGATCCGGCTGCCGGCCTACGACGAGGTCAAGGACGACAAGGAAGCCTATGCCCGCGCCTCGCGCGTGCTGCACCGGGAGGCCAATCCCGGCAACGCGCGTCCGCTCGTGCAGCGCCACGGCGACCGCGACCTGTGGCTGAACCCGCCGCCGATCCCGCTCTCCAGCGAGGAGATGGATTCGGTCTACGACCTGCCCTACGCCCGCGCCCCGCATCCGTCCTACGGCGACGCCAAGATCCCCGCCTGGGACATGATCAAGTTCTCGGTGACGATCATGCGCGGCTGCTTCGGCGGCTGCACCTTCTGCTCGATCACCGAGCACGAGGGCCGCGTCATCCAGAACCGCTCGGAGGGCTCGATCCTGCGCGAGATCGAGCGGATCCGCGACAAGACCCCGGGCTTCACCGGCGTGATCTCGGATGTCGGCGGGCCGACCGCCAACATGTACCGGATGGCCTGCAAGGACCCGAAGATCGAGGCGGCGTGCCGGCTGCCCTCCTGCGTCTTCCCGGACATCTGCCCGAACCTCAACACCTCGCATGACGACCTGATCCGGCTCTACCGCAAGGTGCGCGAGGTCAAGGGCGTCAAGAAGGTGATGGTCGCGTCGGGCGTGCGCTACGACCTCGCGGTCCGGAGCCCCGAATACGTCAAGGAGCTCGTCACCCACCATGTCGGCGGCCGCCTGAAGATCGCGCCCGAGCATACCGAGCGCGGCCCCCTCGACAAGATGATGAAGCCGGGCATCGGCACCTACGACCGCTTCAAGGAGATGTTCGACGCCGCCGCCAAGGAGGCCGGCAAGAAGTACTACCTGATCCCGTACTTCATCGCGGCGCATCCGGGCACGACCGACGAGGACATGATGCACCTCGCGCTCTGGCTCAAGAAGAACAACTATCGCGCCGACCAGGTGCAGACCTTCCTGCCCTCGCCGATGGCGACCGCCACGGCGATGTACCACACCGAGATCAACCCCCTGCGGGGCGTGCGGCGCGGCGGCAGCGAGCCGGTCGAGGCGATCAAGGGCCTGCGGCAGCGCCGGCTGCACAAGGCGTTCCTGCGCTACCACGACCCCGAGAACTGGCCGCTCCTCCGCGAGGCGCTGCGGGAGATGGGTCGCGCCGACCTCATCGGGCCGCGGCCGGACCAGCTCGTGCCGTTCTCGCAGCCGCCGGGAACCGGCCTCGGCGCGGGTGCCGGCAAGGGGCGGGGCCCGCAGCGGCCGGCGCGCCCCCCGGGCCGCGGGCAGATTTTCACCACGAAGGGCGTGCCGATCAGGAAGTGAAAGCCTGTTTGACGGATCGGCAAGTTCGATCCCAGCCGTGACCTCATCCCGAGGTGTCAGTCGATCGAAAACCGACTGACACCTCGGGATGAGGGTGTGAGTGGGATAGACATGTGTCCCGCGGTGCAGTTTGAGCAGGTCTAGTTATTGGGAGAGCAGGTTTTGGTGGCCCGCTCACGCCCCGACCAGCAGCCCCTGTCCCAAAAACCCGCCCGGATCCGGTACGCCTGGCAGGGCGTAGAAGTACCCGCCGCCGACCGGCTTGATGTACTCCTCCAGCGGCTCGCCGTTGAGACGGTTCTGCACCGCCACGAAGCCAGCCTCGAGGTCGGACTGGTAGCAGACGAAGAGCAGGCCCATGTCGAGCTGGCCCGACGGGGTGATGCCGGCCGAGTAGTTGTAGCCCCGGCGCAGGATCAGGCTCGATGCCGTTTCGGGCGTGCGCGGATTGGCGAGCCGGATATGCGCGTCCATCGGCGTGCGGGCGCCCGCCGGGTCCGAGGCGTAGTCCGGCAGGGCGTGCTCGTCGGTCCCGCCCAGCGGCGCGCCGCTGTCCTTGTGGCGGCCGAAGATCCGCTCCTGCTCGCGCAGAGGCGTGCGGTCCCAGCGTTCGACGAAGTTCCGGATGATCCGCACCACCTGGTAGGAGCCGCCCGACGCCCAGGCCGGCTCCCCCCTGCCCGGCTGCACCCAGACCTGTCGGCGCATCAGGGCGTCGTCGGCGGCGTCGAGGTTGGCGGTGCCGTCCTTGAAGCCGAGGAAGTTGCGGACAGTGTCCTTCCCCGGTCGCTTGACCACGTGGGGCGGCAGCATGCCCTCGAGCTTCCAGCGCAAGGACACGAGGCCCGGGGTGTGGCGGATCACGTCGCGCAAGGCGTGCAGGTTGGTCTCGGCGGTGTTGGCGCAGAATTGCAGCAGCAGGTCGCCGTGACACAGCTTGGCGTCGAGGGAATCGTTCGGGAAGCGGTCCATCGGGCGCAAGGCCCGCGGCTTCACGCCTTCCAGGCCGTAGCGGTCGTCGAACAGGCTGGCGCCGACGCCGAGCGTGGCAGTGAAGTTATCGGGAAGCACTTGCGGCCCGAGGATGCCGGAATCGGCCGGCGGCAGCCGCGGGTCGAGGGGCGGCACCGGCCTGCCGGCGCTCAGGAAGGCGAAGCGCTCGGTCAGGATCCGGAAGAGCTTGGCGAGCTCGCCCCGGTCCTCGGCCAGGACGTCGAGGGCGACGACCAGGGCGGCGGCCGGCTGCGGCGTGACGATGCCGGCCTGGTGCGGGCCGTGGAACGGCTGCCGGTCGAGGGTGCCGTCGCTGGCGGACGAGGGCGTCGCATCGGCGGCCCGGGCCTGGGGCGAGCCGAGGGCGGCGGCGCCGGTGCCGGCGGCGAGCCCGCGCAACAGGGCGCGGCGGGAGGTCGAGTACGGGCAGGAGGCCATGGCGGTCGTCAATGAGGGGCGGTCAATCCAGGCCGAGCTTGCCGCGCAGGGTCGAGAGATCCTCGGCCAGCACGGTGATCGGGCCCTTGAGGGCGTTGCGGTCGCGGTCGCTCAAGGAGTCGTAGGGCGCGAATCCCCCGTCCTCGGTCCGGTACTTCGCCAGCAGCGCGTCCACGCGCAAAAAATTCTTCTCGGTGCGGGCGACGAAGTCGGGGTCGCGGGGCGCCACCAGGGGGCGCAGGAGGTCGAAGATCTTGCGCGAGCCCTCGACGTTGGCGTGGAAGTCCCACAGGTCGGTGCGGCTGTAGCGGTCCTCCTCGCCGGAGATCTTGGTCGCCGCGACCTCCTCGATCAGGCCGGCGGCTCCGCCCGCCATCCGGGCCGGCGGGATGGTGAGGTCGGCGATGCGCCGCTTCAGCTCGGTGGCGTCGGCGAGCAGCCGGTCGGCGGTGGGGCCCAGGCCCTCCGTGCTGGCATCGGCCCACAGCCCCTTCTCGAGACGGTGGAAACCGGTGAAGCCCGGATCGGCCTCCTTCCTCTCGAAGTCGTCGGCCCGCACGTCCATGCTCTTGTCGAGGTCGTTGAACAGCGACGCCACCGGCTCGATCCGCTCGTAGTGGCGGCGCGCCACCGGATAGAGCGCCTTGGCCTCGGCGACCCTGCCCGCCTTCACCGCCGCGACGAAGGCGGCGGTCTGCGCGTGGAAGGCCTCGACCTCGCCCATCACGTAGAGCTTGTAGGCGGCGAGCGGACCGACGAGGGCCATCGGGTCGGGGGCACCCGGAGCGGCCGCCGCGGCTGCCGTCACTGTGAGCGTGCCCCTCGGGTTGCTGAGCAGCCCGCAGGTCATCGCGTAGGACCCGGGCTGGAGCGTCGCCGAGAGCGACTGCACGAAGCCCGGGATGATGTTCTCCCGCTCCTCGACGATCATCGTGCCCTGGAGGATCTCCCACTCCAGCACCCGGCGGCTCTTGTTGCTGATCCTGAACACCGACTTGCCGGCCGGCACGGTGAGGGCGGCGGGCTCGCAGCCCTTGTCGGTCACCGTAACGGAGACCGGCTCGGGGGCTTGCGCCAGGGCGGCGACGGTGGAGAGGAGGAGAAGGGCGAGGGCGGCCGGCCGGCGGGCTGTCATCGTCGGGTGTCCTCAGGCGTGGCGGGGCTGGGCGGCGGGGCTCGGCCGGGCGCCCGCCAGGAAGGCCCACAGGGCCGGGATCAGGAAGCCGAAATAGACCAGCACCTCGCCCCAGGCCGGCGCCTCCTGGTAGCCGAAGATGCCGGTGAGCAGGGTGCCGAGCACCGTGTCGGCGGGGAGGACATGGCCGAGGTCGAAGGCGGTGGCCTGGAGGTGGTTCCAGAGGCCCGCCTCGTGGAAGGCCTTGAGCGCGCCGGCGAGCAGGCCCGCGGCGACGAACAGGATGAACACCCCGGTCCAGCGGAAGAAGCGGCGCAGGTCGAGCCGCACGGCGCCCCGGGCCAGCGCGATGCCGACCAGCACCGAGAGGGCGATGCCGAGGACCGCGCCCACGGGCACGCCCCAGCCGACATCCTGCTGCACCGTGGCGAGGAGGAAGAACACCGATTCGAGCCCCTCGCGGCCGACCGCCAGGAACGCCATCACCGCGAGGGCGAACCCTCCCCTCGCCTTCCCGTGGCGGCTCAGGGCGTCGTCCACCGCCCCGTGCAGCTCGGCCCGCACCGAGCGGGCGGCCCGGCGCATCCAGAACACCATCGTGCACAGCATGAAGGCGGCGAGCAGCGCGATCAGCCCCTCCGCCATCTCCTGCTGCTTCTGCGGGAACTCGGCGCCGATCGCCTGCAACCCGAGGCCGAGGGCGAGGCAGAGCAGGGCGGCCAGCACGACGCCGCCCCACACCGCCGGCATCCAGGCCCGCCGCCCGGTCTGGCCGAGGTAGCCGGCGATGATGCCGACGATCAGGGCCGCCTCGATCCCCTCGCGCAACATGATCAGGAACGCAATCAGCACGGGCGTCTTTCCGGAAGTGACACGAGAAAGGACGCTGTTTAATCCAAAAGCTTCCCCGCACATAGCGCCGCACCGCATTTCTTCTTTATAATAACTTGAAACTGGCGTGCGCTCATCGGAGCGGCCGCGCGCCGCCCGGCGGAGAGCGGCTTCTCAGATTCGCCGCTTTCTGCGGCTACTTCCTAGCCTGCCGGCCGCCGCGACCGGCCTCGTTAACCGTGCGGATGCCGGCTCGGCGCATGATCGGTGGGGCCCCCGGGCCCGCCCGTCGCGCGTGCAGGCGGCCGCACCCCTCTCGAGCGTGTCCTTATCCGCCGATGATCCGCCTCGACAACGTCACCAAGATCTACAAGACGGACGGGTACCGCCGTACCATCCTCGACCAGGCGTCGCTGACCCTGAAGCCCGGGGTGAGCTACGGCATCCTCGGCATCAACGGTGCCGGCAAGTCGACGACCTTGCGGCTGATCGCCGGCTGCGAGATGCCGACGAAGGGCCGGGTGATCCGCACCACCCGGATCTCCTGGCCGCTCGGCTTTGGCGGCGGCTTCCACCCGCTGATGACCGGCCGCGAGAACGTGAGCTTCGTCGCCCGCATCCACGGCGAGGATCCGCGCCGGGTGCTGGCCTTCGTGGAGGATTTCGCCGAGCTCGGCGACTACATCAACGTGCCGATCCGCAACTACTCCTCGGGCATGGGCGCGCGCCTCGCCTTCGGCATGAGCATGGCGATCCCGTTCGACTGCTACATCGTCGACGAGATCACCGGCGTCGGCGACGCGCGCTTCGCCAAGCGCTGCGAGGAGGTGTGGAGCCAGCGACGGAAGAATGCCGACATCATCATGTGCTCGCACTCGATGGACACGATCCGGGACTACGCCTCGCAGGGGATCGTGCTGGCGAACGGCCGCGCCGTGATCTATCCCGACATCAACGACGCGATCGAAGTCTACCAGCGCCTGAACCAGTGAGCGCGACGCGCCCCGTCGCCCCTCCCTTCCACGCCCTCCCCGCCTTCCCGGCCGGCCGGCGCCTTGCGCGCCGCGGCCCCGCCCCAGCCGGAATCTCACCGCCATGACGATCGACGCCCGCAATCCGGAAGGCAAGGCGCTCAGCCCCGCCGACCGCTCCCGGATGATCGGCGAGGCCCTGCGGCAGGCGGCCCGGGTGTCGCGGTTCTCGAACCCGAACAAGTCGACGATCCGGACGATCCGGGCGCAGCGGCGCCGGGACGTCGTCACCCCGCTCCTGTGCCTGTTCCTGTTCGTGCTCCCGTCCTTGGGCAGCGCCGTGTTCTTCGGCCTCTACCTCTCGGACCGCTACGTGACCGAGGCGCGCTTCGCCCTGCGGCCGGCGATCGGCGGGGCCGAGAAGGCGGCGCCGGACTCGGTCGGCACCACCGCGAGCATCCCGTCCCAGATGATCGCCCAGGATTCGATGATCGTCGGCGAGTACATCAAGAGCCGGACGATGGTCGAGACCCTCGAGCGCAGCCTGCCGCTGCGCAAGATGTTCTCCCGCGACGACATCGATCATTATTCCCGCTTCGATCCCGAGAAGCCGATCGAGAAGCTCACCCGCTACTGGGACGAGCGGGTGAAGGTCAGCGTCGCAACGTCCGGCCTGATCGAGGTCGCGATCAACGCCTTCGACCCGGACGATTCCCTGGCCCTGAGCCGGGCCGTGCTGGCCGAGAGCGAGCGGCTGGTGAACCAGCTCACCGAGCGGGCCCGCAACGACGCCCTGGCGGAGAGCGAGCGCGAGATGAAGCGCGCCGAGGCGCGCCTGACCAAGCTCCACCTCGCGGTGCGCGACCTGCGCAACCGGGACGGCGTGCTCGACGCCCAGAAATCCAACGACACCAACCTGAAGATGATCGCCGAGATCCGCTCCCAGCGCATCGGCCTCGCGGTCAAGCTCAGCCTGCTCCAGCGCGACCTGCGCGACGACAGCCGCAGCATCCAGGACCTCAAGGCGCAGATCGCCCAGCTCGACGAGACCATCGCCCGCATCGAGCGCGAGGCGGCCAACCAGGATCCCGAGCAGCGCCGGGTGCTCTCGGCCACGCTGACCAAGTTCGAGGAGCTCGACGCCGAGCGCAAGACCGCCGAGAAGTACTACGCGGCGACGATCGCCGCGCGGGAGCGCTCGCGGATGATCGCCGACCGGCAGATCGAGTTCTTCAGCATGATCGTCGAGCCGGTGCGGGCGGAATCGGCCCAGCAGCCGCGGCGCACGCTCTTCATCGCGATCTCCGTCGCCGTCTCGGCCCTGGCCTTCGGCCTGTCCGTGCTGACCCGCAAGCTCCTCGCCTGATCCCCTCCGGAAGCCCGCCCCGGGCGGGCTTCACGCCGACCTCGAACCCCCGCCGCCCGTGCGGGGCACGGAACCGTCATGCTCTCCCCCGCGCCGTCCGGCTGGACCCTCTTTCGCAACCGCGACTTCCGGCTCTTCGGCAGCGCCCGCTTCCTCACCGGCCTCGCCTACCAGATGCAGGCGGTGGCGGTGGGGTGGTTCGTCTACGACCTGACCCGCAGCGCGCTCGCGCTCGGCTTCGTCGGCCTCGCGAGCTTCGCCCCCGCGATGCTCGGCGCCCTCATCACCGGCCACGTCGCCGACACCTTCGACCGGCGCCGGGTCGCGGCGATCTCCTACGGTCTCCTGGCGCTCGCCGGACTCGGCCTGATGGCCTTGGCCGCGTCGCACGCCACCCCGGTCTGGCCGGTCTACGCCCTGATGGTGCTGGTCGGCACCGCCCGCGCCTTCGCCAACCCGGCGAGCCAGGCGCTGCTGCCGACCCTGGTGCCGCGCGAGCTTTTCGGCAGCGCCATCGCGCTCAACTCGTCGCTGTGGCAGAGCGCGTCGGTGACCGGGCCGGCGCTCGGCGGCCTGCTCTACGCCCTCGGGCCGGCGGTGGTGTTCGGGCTGGCCGCCGCCTGCTTCGCCTTCGCGGCTTTCAGCATCACCGGCATCCGGCCGCCGCCGGCGGCCGTCACGCACCGGCCCGCCGTGACCTGGGCGACCCTGCTCGCCGGCCTGACCTACATCCGCTCGCAGCCGGTGGTGCTCGGCGCCATCACCCTCGACCTCGTGGCGGTGCTGCTCGGCGGCGCCACCGCGCTCCTGCCGATCTTCGCCCAGGAGGTGCTGTTCGTCGGCCCCCTCGGCCTCGGGCTCCTGCGCAGCATGCCGGCACTGGGCTCGGTCGCGACCGCGATCCTGCTGGCCCACCGCCCGCTGACCCGCGGGGTCGGCCCGCGCCTCCTGATCGCGGTCGGGGTGTTCGGCCTCGCCACGATCGGGTTCGGCCTCTCGACCTCGCTCCCCCTGTCGATGGCCTGCCTGTTCGTGACCGGCGCGGCCGACATGGTCAGCGTCTACGTCCGCCAGAGCCTGGTCCAGGGCGAGACCCCGGACGCGATGCGCGGCCGGGTCGCGGCGGTCAACACCGTGTTCATCGGCGCCTCGAACGAGCTCGGGGAGTTCGAATCCGGCACGCTCGCGGCGCTCATCGGGGCGGTGCCGGCCGTGGTGGTGGGCGGGGTCGCGACGGTAGCGGTGGCGGCCCTGTGGGGGCGGCTGTTCCCGGCCCTGCGGCGGCGGGATCACCTCATCACCTGAGAGCCTGCGCCGGATTTGGCACCGAATCCGGTCCGCGAGCGTCCGGCGTCGATCCCTTGCGGACGCTTACGGAAGCCTGGGCGCCAGCATCGCGACGACGCTGTGCGGCGCGTCCTCGCCGAAGAAGTCAGTGAGGTTCCGCGCGGATGCGCCCGCGATCCGGGCACTCCGGGGAAACAGGTCGCGCTCGTAGACGGCAAGTCCCGTGTCGATGTCGTCGGGGGCGGCGATGATCGCCCTGGCGAGTTCCGCACCGTCGTAGAGGGCGAGGTTTGCTCCCTCGCCGGCAAACGGCGACATCAGGTGCGCGGCGTCACCGAGGAGGGTCGTGCCGGGCAAGCGTTCCCAGCGGTGACCGACCGGCAGCGCATGGATGGGACGAAGGATGGGGACGGTGTCGCTGGTCGTGATGAGGGCGGTCAGATGCGATGCCCACCCCTCGAACTCCGCCGCGATGCGGGCCAGGGCGGTTCGTGCATCGCGGAAGTCGATGGCGTCGAACCAGGGTGGAGCCCTGTTCAGAGCCGTGTAGGTGTGTAGCCGTCCGTCTGCATACCGGTGGGCCAGGATGCCCATACCCGGCGCTACGGCCATGAGCGTGCCGCCGCCAACCGCATGCGCGCTGGCCTTGAGGCGCGCGTCGCCGCCGCGAACCGTCGTCTCGACGAACGAGAGGCCCGCATAGGCAGGCGCTGCCTCCGAAAGCAGGGGGCGAACCTTCGACCATGCACCGTCCGCACCCACGAGCAGATCGGTGGTGAGCGTCGCGCCGTTCGAGAAGGCGACCGCGTGCCGCCCGTCCCCGCATCCGGAGACCGCGGTCGCTCGGTGGCCCCACTGGATGGTCCCTGCGGGAAGGGAGTCGATCAGCATCCGCCGTAGGTCGCCGCGATCGACTTCGGGCCGGCAGCCCAGCGGGCTGCCGGGACGGTCCAGGAGGACGTCGCCGTTCCGATCGACGATGCGCTTGGCATCTTCGCCGGGGCGCACCAGGCGAAGGAAAGTGTCGTGGAGCCCTGCGGCCTTCAGGGCGATTTGACCGGTATGCTCGTGGATGTCGAGCAGGCCGCCCTGGGCTCTGGCGTCGGCCGACGGTTCTGCCTCGTAGATCACCGCCGCGATACCGTGGAGGGATAGAACGCGGGCCAGCAGAAGGCCGCCGAGACCCGCGCCGAGGATCATGATCGATTGTCGCATGGGTGCGCTCCTGCTGTTGCCCGAAATCGTCGGGCAGTTGCTTCGGAGACGCTGGCCGACCCATGCGACATGCACGGGTGGCGTGTATTCGACGGTCCACAGCCGGGCCGTCGTTTTTCGCGACACGGGCGAGATTATCCGCTGTCGCGGGGTTGGGCAACACGCGCGATCACCTGGAGCATCTTCCGACGAAGTGGATACCGGCTTGTCGAAGAAAACGCGGCGAAATCAAAGACCTAGAGAGCTTCGCGATGGCAGCACGATCGTGAAGTGCTCTGGCGAGCCTGCACGATCGCTTTTCACTGTTCACAGATCCCGGACGGTGCCGTGCAGAGCGGCCGCCAACGCAGGAGCAGGACGACCGCAAGGCGCGCCGACCGTCTGACCTCCGTCCTTGTCAGTGGCTCTCGTCGACGGCCAACCGGCAGGCGAGCCCGAGGAAGGTCACGGCCGCGAGGCGATTGGCAATCTTCAGGAAGCTCGTGCTCGACGCCACAACCGCCCTGAAGCGCCCCACCACGACCACGACGAACCCGATCCAGGCCACCGCCATCAGCGCCAGCGTCGAACCGAGGACGAAGCTCTGAAGCGCCAGCGAACCCGCCTCCGGGTGCACGAACTGCGGGAACAGTGCCAGGAAGAACGCGATCATCTTCGGGTTGGCGAGGTTGTTGGCGAGTCCTTGGATGAAGAAGCGTCCACCACGTCCAGCCTGGTCTCGAAGCGCAGGATCAAGATCGAGCGTCGCAGGCGCGCGCCACGCCATGAGGGCGAGGTACAGGAGGTAGAGGACACCCACGATCTTCAGGGTCGTGAACGCGACCGGGAAGAGGAGGATGATGGTGGAGACACCCACGCCCGCGAGTACGGCGTGGATGATGTTGCCGACCTGCGTTCCCACGAGCGTCATCAGGCCCGCGGCGGTTCCCGAGGCGAGCGTGCGCGAGAGGATCAACACCGTGTCAGGTCCCGGCGAGAGGACGAGGACCACGGCCGCGGCGAGGAACAGGGCGTAGGCATGCAAGTCGAACATGTGGCGTCCACCACGGATAAAAGGTCATTATTACTGACCTATTTTGCGTGTCCCCGCAAATGCCGGGTGCACGGCTCGTCCTCCCGTCCTCGGCAGCCCGCCGCGCAGTCAGGCCAATGGTGCCGGATCCGAGCCTCAAGCCCCGCTCGCCGGATGCAGCGACAGCACCTGCCCCGCGCGCTCCCGCACCGGCGCCCCGTCCCGCCGGCAATCCGCCACCGCGGCCCGCGCCGCATCCACCGCCAGGATCAGCGCGCTCATCGTGCGGATGTCGGTGGAATGCTCGCGGGCGTGGCGCACCACGTCGATGACGAGGCCGTCGATCTCGATCGCCAGGGCCTCGAGGGCGGCCGGGTCCTGCGTCGCCCTCGCCTCGATCAGGATGCCGAGCAGCCGGTCGAGGACGGCGTCGATGCGGGCGCGCTGCTCGCGGGCGAGGCGCTGACCGATCCACGCCACCGCCGAGCCGAGGCCGCCGCCGAAGAACGCCACCAGGTAGACCCAGTCCTCGTAGCGCTGCAGGAAGGTCTGCTGCTCGCGCTCGTAATAGTCGACCGCGCCG
The DNA here is from genome assembly GCF_900116815.1 of Methylobacterium sp. 174MFSha1.1. Classification (NCBI taxonomy): domain Bacteria; kingdom Pseudomonadati; phylum Pseudomonadota; class Alphaproteobacteria; order Hyphomicrobiales; family Methylobacteriaceae; genus Methylobacterium; species Methylobacterium sp. 174MFSha1.1. The sequence goes on from NZ_FPCB01000013.1 coordinate 24,110, forward strand.
GGATGGATCGGCAGGCGGGCGCTGGTCGCCTCGGCGGCGCTGTCGAAGTCGGGCGCCTTCATCAGGTTGGCGGTCGGCACCATTGCGGCGAGGCGCGAGCGGAGCTCGAACAGGTGCTGGGTCACGCTCGCGGCGGTGTCGCGGCCGAGCGAGGCGCGGGCCATCAGCCGGTAGGAGGCGCCGACAGTCTTCACCTCGTCGTCCGGGCGCTTCGGGCGGCCGCCGAAGGTGCCGGCCGCGATGGTCACGGCCTGCAATTCGGGCAGGCGCTGCACGATCGCCTCGCCGTCGGGAATCGCCACGATGGTCGCGCCGTGGCCGGGCGAGGCCGCCTCCACCGCCTGCACCACCCGGGCGGCGGGCTTCGCCGAGGGCGCGGCGATCACCGCGGCGGCGTCGATCCGGTGCTCGGCGAGCGCCGCCGCGACCTCGGAGGCCCGCATCGGCACCAGGGCGACGCTGCCGGCGGCGGCCGGCAGCGTGCCACCCGGATCGGCCGGGGCCGGTACTGCGCCGGCCGGCGCCGGCGTCAGGGCGTAATAGGCGAGCAGGCTCGCGACCAGCGGCTGGTCGGCGCCGTGATGGGCGACGAGGCCGAGGCGCTTGCCGGCGAGATCCGAGAAGGCCTGGATGCCGGAATCCGGGGGGGCCGCCACCACCAGGGCCTCGTCGTGCAGGACGGCGAGCGTCAGGCCGTTCTCGGGCAGGCGCACGTCGGGCCGCACCACCGCGAGGTCGGCCCGCCCGCTCTGGAGCGCCGCGGCGCTGTCGCGCACGTCGTCGTAAGGAACGACCTCGAGGCGTATATCCTCGCGGGCGCGGGCGAGCGCGTCGGCATAGGCCTGGATCAGGTGCGTCTCGACCCGGTCCCGCGGGCCGACCGCGACGCGTAAGGTCGTCGGCCGCGACAGGTAGAGCACCGCGCCGGCCACCGCCCCGAGGGCGAGGGCGACCAGGAGGAAGAAGGATTCACGCTTGTGCAGAAACGCCGGCATCACCCCTCGCATGAGCCGGACGCACCCGCCGGGACGGAGGCGATCCGGGACGGGGCCGATGAACCCGGACGCGATGGCGGATTGAGGGCGGCGCGGCCGATCACGCCGGCCTATCTCGAACGGGCGGCGCTGTACTACCTGGAGCGCTACGGCGCCTCCGCCGAGATGCTGCGCCGGGTGCTGCGGCGCCGGGTCGAGACCCGCTGCCGCCTGCGCGGCGAGGAGCCCGACGATTTTTCGCAGATGGTCGAGGCGGTGGTGGCCCGCGCGCTCGGCGCCGGCCTCGTCGACGACGCCGCCTTCGCGGCGGCCAAGGTGCGCTCCCTGCGTCGCCGCGGCGGCTCGGCCCGGGCGATCGGCGCGAAGCTCGCGGCCAAGGGCGTCGACCGCGAGATCGTCGGCGCGGCCCTCGCCGAGGAAGATGCGGGCGGCGAGGACGAGGCCGCCCTCGCCTATGCCAGGCGCCGCCGCCTCGGGCCGTACCGCGCACCGGGTGCCCGGATCGCCGCGCGCGAGCGCGACCTCGCCGCCATGGCCCGGGCGGGATTCCCGTTCGCCCTCGCCCGCCGGGTGATCGATGCGGAATCCGAGGATGACCTTCAGGGGCGCTGACCTACCTGTGGGCGTGAGCGGGCGCCGGGACGGCACCGCATCATGTCACGGGAGACGAGCATGAACCGCAAGGCGAACGCCGTTTGGCAGGGTAGCGGCAAGGACGGCAAGGGTCAGCTGACCACCCAGTCGGGCGTGCTGTCGAGCAACCCCTACGGCTTCAACACCCGCTTCGAGAACGAGCCGGGCACCAATCCCGAGGAGCTGATCGCCGCGGCGCATGCGGGCTGCTTCACCATGGCGCTGGCCTTCCAGCTCCAGGGCGCCGGCTTCACCGCCGACGAGCTGCGCACGGAAGCCGTGGTGAGCCTGGAGAAGGACGGCGACGGCTTCACCATCACCGCCTCGGCCCTGACCCTGACCGCCAAGATCCCGGGGATCGACCAGGCGAAGTTCGACGAGCTCGCCGGCATCGCCGAGAAGAACTGCCCGGTCTCGAAGGTGCTGAACGCCAAGATCAGCCTGAAGGCGACGTTGCAGGGCTGAAGCCCGCGAGGGCGACCGTCCGGTCCGCGGGTCGGGCGCCTTCCGTCGGTGACACCCTCCGCGTCATCCCGGGGCCGCGACAGCGGAACCCGGGATCCACAAACGCCGACGGTTCAGGATGACGCCGAGGCCTTTCCGCCCGGTCTTGCGACGTCAGCGGTTATGGATCCCGGGTTCCCGCCTGCGGCGAGCCCCGGGATGCCATCGCGGGTGTCAGGACCGGGGGCGGACCGTGCCCGACAACGGTCCCTCACAGCATGCTGGGCAGGATCCGGTCCGGCGGCCGGTGGCCGTCGAGGAAGGTCTTGATGTTGATGATGACCTTCTCGCCCATGTCGACGCGGCTCTCGTGGGTGGCCGAGCCCATATGGGGCAGCAGCACCACCTTGCCGGCCTTCGCGAGCTTGACGAGGCGCGGGCTCACCGCCGGCTCCTGCTCGAACACGTCGAGGCCCGCCCCCGCGATGTCGCCGACCTCGATCAGGCGGGCGAGCGCGGTCTCGTCGATCACCTCGCCGCGGGCGGTGTTGACCACCACGGCCTCGGGCTTCAGCAGCTTCAGGCGCCGGGCCGAGAGCAGGTGGTAGGTCGCCGGCGTGTGCGGGCAGTTGACCGACACGATGTCGACCCGCGCCAGCATCTGGTCGAGGGATTCCCAATACGTCGCCTCGAGGTCGCTCTCGATCCGGGCGCCGACCCGGCGGCGGTTGTGGTAGTGGATCGAGAGGCCGAAGGCCTTGGCGCGGCGCGCCAGCGCCTGGCCGATGCGGCCCATGCCGACGATGCCGAGGCGCTTGCCGGTGATGCGGCGGCCCAGCATCCAGGTCGGCGACCAGCCGCCGGACCAGGCGTCGTCCGGGATGATCCGGGCCCCCTCGGTGACCCGGCGCGCCACCGAGAGGATCAGCGCCATCGTCATGTCGGCGGTGTCCTCGGTCAGCACGCCCGGCGTGTTGGTGACCGTGATGCCGCGCTGGAGCGCCACCCCGACGTCGATATGGTCGACGCCGTTGCCGAAATTGGCGATCAGGCGCAGGTTCGGGCCGGCCTGGGCGAGGAGCGAGGCGTCGATCTCGTCCGTGACCGTCGGCACCAGCACATCGGCCTCCTGGAGGGCCTGTGCCAGGGCGCCGCCGGTGAGCGGCGTGTCCTCGTGGTTGAGGCGCGCGTCGAACAATTCGCGCATCCGCGTCTCCACGACGTCCGGCAGGCGCCGGGTGACCACCACGAGCGGCTTGCGCTTCAACGACATGATCCCTCCCCTGCCCCGGGCGGGCCTCCCGGCCTGCCCGTGCGGCCCCGACACGCGATATGGGCGCCCGCGCCGCCCGAGAGTAAGCGACGCGGCGGCCCGGCGAAAAGCCCCGCCTTGGTGTGGACCACAGGCGTCGTTACGACCCGTTAACCATGGTCCGGCGATAGGGGCGGTTACGCCCCTCGATCCGGCCGGGGCGCGATGCCCGGCGGCCTCTCTAGCAGAGGTGATCGGGAAGACAATCCGCGCCGCTTCCCTGAAGGGAGACCGACCGCCGATGCTCCACCCGCGCTTCCTCGTCGCCCTGCTGCTCGCCGTCCTGGCTGCGCCCGCTGCCGCCGCGCCGCCGACCCCCGCCGCCAACCCCGCCCCCGGCGAGATCGGCATCACCATCGGCCCGACGACGAAGCTGCCGCTGCCGCGCTACGTCAGCCTGAAGACCGACCGGGTGAACCTGCGCGAGGGCCCGTCCAAGGACCATCGCACCCTGTGGGTGTTCCAACGCGCCGGCCTGCCGGTGGAGATCATCGCCGAGTACGAGACTTGGCGCCGCATCCGCGATTCGGAGGGCACCGAGGGCTGGGTGCTGCACTCGCTGCTCTCCGGCCGGCGCACCGCCGTGGTGCTGAACCGCGGCGCCGACAAGGGCGCTCCGGTGCCCCTCTACGACCGGGCCGATGCGGCGAGCGGCGTGGTGGCCCAGCTCCAGGCCGGGGTGATCGGCAGCGTCAAGACCTGCGACAAGACCTGGTGCCGCCTCGTGGTGGCGCTGCCGCAGAAACGCGGCGACGTCGACGGCTACATGCGCCAGGACCGCCTCTGGGGCGTCTATCCGGACGAGAAGGTGGATTGATCCGCGGGAACGACGCGCGAACGCGCGCCCGCCGGGCGGCATGAGCCGCCGACGAGCGCGCCGGGCGAGCCCGTGACCTTGCGGCGAGGCTCAGCGGGCGTGGTGGTGACGGTGCATGCGGCGGTGCTTCATCATGCGCTTCTTGCGCATGGTCGGCTGCATGGTCGCGCGGGGAGCGGCACCCATGGCCGGCGCGCCGCCGGGGGCGCCCATCTCGCGCTGCGTGCCGCCGAGCGGGCCGCCGGCCTGCGAGCCCGAGTTGTTGTAGGGCGAGTTGCCCTGGGCGAAGGCCGGAACGGCGGCGACGGTGAGGACGGCGGCGACCAGGGCGGACGTGATGATCTTCATCGGGCACCTCGAAAGGTAAGGCCAGCCCGTCAGTCGGGCCGTGCAGAGAAGACGCGCACGGCCTCGTTTGGTTTCACGGCCCCGCTTCATTGCGTCTCATCCCTGTGGATAAGACGCGGCGCGGGGCCGCCGCCTCGTGCCTGCGGCCCGGACGGCAGGGTTCACCAGCTGGTGAGCACCGCGCCGCCGAACTTGGCGTCGATGAAGGCCTTCACCTCCGGCGAGCGGTAGGATTCGACCAGCGTCGCGACCCAGGGCTTGTCCTTGTCGGCGCTGCGCACCGCGATCACGTTGACGTAGGGGCCCTTCGGCTCCTCCTTCAGGATCGCGTCGCCGGGCTTGAGGCCGGCCGCGGTGGCGTAGTTGGTGTTGACCGCCGCGGCGTCGACGTCGTCGAGCGAGCGCGGGGTCTGAGCCGCGTCGACCTCGATGATGCGCAGGCGCTTCGGGTTCTCCGTGATGTCGGCGACGCTCGGCTTGAAGCCGACATTCGCCTTCAGCTTCAAGAGGCCCTTGTCCTGCAGGAGCAGCAGGGCGCGGCCGCCATTGGTGGGATCGTTCGGGATCACCACCGTGCCGCCCGCCGGCACCGCGTCGAAGCTCTTGTGGCGCTTCGAGTAGACGCCCATCGGGAAGTTCACCGTCTGGGCCACGCTCTCGATCTTGTAGCCGCGATCGGCCTTCTGGTTGTCGAGATAGGGCTGGTGCTGGAACGAGTTGGCCTCGAGCTCGCCCGACGACAGGGCCTCGTTCGGCACGACGTAGTCCGAGAACTCGACCACCTGGAGGTCGAGGCCCTTCTTGGCGGCGATCGGCTTGACCGCCTCGAGGATCTGGGCGTGCGGGCCCGGCGTGACGCCGACGCGCACGCGCTGGCCTTGAGCGAGCGCCGGCAGGCTGGCGGTGGCGAGGAGGACCGCCAGGGTGAGGGTACGCAGCATCGTCTTACGCTCCGAGGGAGATTGGACAGAGAAGAAGGGGTCAGCCGTGGCGCAGGCGCTTGTTCATGCGCCGCGCCAGCCGGTCGCCGAGGGTCTGGACCAGTTGCACCAGGACGATCAGCACCACCACGACGGCGAGCATCATCTCGGGCATGAAGCGCTGGTAGCCGTAGCGGATGCCGAGATCGCCGAGGCCCCCGCCGCCGACGGCGCCGACCATCGCCGAGAAGCCGATCAGCGACACCACCGCCAGGGTGAGGCCGAGCACGATGCCGGGCAGGGCCTCGGGGATCAGCACCTTGAGGACGATCTGCAGCGGACTCGCCCCGAAGGCCCTCGCCGCCTCGACGAGGCCGCCATCGACCTCCCGCACCGCGCCCTCGACGAGGCGGGCGATGAAGGGGATCGCCGCGACCGTCAGCGGCACGGTGGCCGCAACGGTGCCGATCGAGGTGCCGGCCAGCAGCCGGGTGAACGGGATGATCGCCACCACCAGGATGATGAACGGCGTCGAGCGGGTGGCGTTGACGACGAGGCCGAGCACCCGGTTGAGCCAGGGGGCGGCCAGGAGCTCGCCGCGGCCGCTGGTGGCGAGGAACACGCCAAGCGGCAGGCCGATCACCGTGCCGAGGGAGGCCGCCACCGCCACCATCTGCAGCGTGTCGAGGGTGGCCTGGACGAGGAGGCGGAAGAGTTCAGGCGACATGGTGAGGATCCGTCAAGCCGGGCGCGGCGGTGCGCTGCCAGCCTGCGAGGTCGAGGGTGCCGAGCATCTCGACGTCGAGGCCGCGGGCCGCCAGGAAGGCTTGCGCCCGCTCCACCGTGCCGGGATCGGCAGCGATGCCGACCACCAGGGTGCCGAAGGGGCGGCCGGCGATCTCGTCGACGGTCCCCGAGAGGATGCCCGCCGGGATGCCGAGCTCGCTCGTGAGCTGGGCCAGCACCGGATCGGTGGCGTGCGGTCCCCGGAAGGTGATGCGCAGGACCGCCTGCTTCTTCCCTCCCTTGCCCTCCCCGGCCGTCAGGCCGGGGGTGAGGCGGGCGGCGAGGGCCGGCGGCAGGGTGCGGCCGGTCTCCTCGTCGAGGAAGGTGCGGGTGATCGCGGCGCGCGGCCGGGTGAAGACCTCGAACACGTCGCCCGTCTCGGCGATGCGGCCGTTATCGAGCACCGCGACCTCGTGGGCGATCGCCCGGATCACCGCCATCTCGTGGGTGATCAGCAGGATCGTCAGGCCGAGCTCCCGGTTGATCCGGCCGAGCAGGTCGAGGATCGAGCGGGTCGTCTCCGGGTCGAGGGCCGAGGTCGCCTCGTCGGAGAGCAGCACCTTCGGGTTGGTGGCGAGCGCCCGCGCGATGCCGACGCGCTGCTTCTGCCCGCCCGACAATTCGGCCGGATAACGGTCGGCCTGGGGCCCGAGCCCGACGAGGTCGAGGAGTTCGGCCACCCGCTTGCGGATCGCGGCCTTGTCGTACCCCGCCACTTCGAGGGGCAGCGCGACATTGCCGGCGGCGGTGCGGGCCGAGAGCAGGTTGAAGTGCTGGAAGATCATGCCGATGCCACGGCGCTCGGCCCGCAGGGCCGATTCCGACAGGGCCGAGATCTCGGCGCGGTCGACGATCACCCGGCCGCGGCTCGGCCGCTCCAGCCCGTTGACGAGGCGGATCAGGGTCGACTTGCCGGCACCCGAGCGGCCGATCACGCCGAGCACCCGGCCGCGGGACACCGAGAGGTCGATGTCCTCCAGGGCCGTCACGGCGCCGGCGCCGCGGCGCGCCGTGTACGTCTTGGCGACGCTCTCGAGCCGGACGAGCGCGTCGGGATCGCCGATCCGGTCGCTCAGGTCCACCGGCACCGGCACGCGGACGGGGGCCGTCACGGCGCGCGGGTCCGGGCGGGCGGGAAGACGGGAGCGGTCATCGGGGTCCTTCAGCGGAATGTCTCAGGCCGGGTAGTGGCCGGCACAGAACCCGGAAGCGGACTTTCTGTCAACCGGAATGTTCTTTTTGCAGAACGCATCCGGAGAGAAGGGCGTTTTCCCTCCCCTGCCCGCCGCGCCTAACCCTCCCGCCCCGCGACGATCCGCAGAAAACCGTGCATTCTCCGGGATCTGCCCTTGCCCTCCGGACGCCGCACGGCTCAGGACGGCACAGATCGCAGGAGCGCGCGATGCGACGGCAACCCTTCGGACGTAACCAGCCTGCGGTGCCGGTGATCGGGCAGGGAACCTGGTACCTCGACGAGAGCGAGCCCACCGTGGCGGCCGCCGCCCTGCGGCGAGGCCTCGATGTCGGGATGAGCCACGTCGACACCGCCGAGATGTACGGCGAGGCCGAGCCCCTGATCGCCGAGGCGATCGGCGACCGGCGCGACGAGGTCTTCCTGGTCTCCAAGGTCCTGCCCGGCAACGCCTCGCGCCGGGGCACGGTCGAGGCCTGCGAGCGCTCGCTCCGGCGCCTGCGTACCGATCGGCTCGACTGCTACCTGCTGCATTGGCGCGGGCCGCATCCCCTGGCGGAGACCTTCGCGGCCTTCGAGGATCTGGTGCGAGCGGGCAAGATCCTGTCCTGGGGGGTGAGCAACTTCGACGCCGACGACCTCGACGAGGCGTTGGCGATCGCGGGTCCCGACCGCATCGCCTGCAACCAGGTGCTCTACCACCTGGAGGAGCGGGCGATCGAGCATTCGGTCCTGCCCTGGTGCCGGCAGAACGGCGTCGCGGTGGTGGCCTACAGCCCCTTCGGCCACGACAGCTTCCCCGGCCCGGCGACCCCGGGCGGGCGGGTGCTGGCCGAGATCGCTGAGAGCCACGATTCCACGCCGCGGCAGGTCGCGCTCGCGGCGCTCACCCGGGGCGACGGCGTGCTGGCGATCCCGAAGGCGTCGAGCCCGGCCCACGCGGCCGAGAATGCCGGCGGCGGCAGCCTCACCTTGAGCGAGGCTGAACTCGCCCGGATCGACGCCGCGTTTCCGCGCGGGCGGGAGCCGCGGCACCTGCCGATGCTCTGAGGTCGCTCAAGCCACCCCGCGATCCGGCGCCGCGCAGGCGTGCAGGCTGTCGCGCAGGGCCACGATCTCGTCGCGCAGGGCCACCAGCCGCTCCGCCGGCCGGCCCGCGGCGCAGACGATCTCGTGCGGGAACGGCGTCGCCTTCTCGCGCAAGGACGCGCCGGCCTCGGTCAGGTTGATGCGCATCAGCCGCTCGTCCTGGGTGTCGCGGGCCCGGCTCACCAGGCCTGCCGCCTCCAGCCGCTTGAGCAGCGGCGTCAGGGTGCCGGAATCGAGGTAGAGGCGCTGGCCGAGGGTCTTCATCGTCTGCCCGTCCTGCTCCCAGAGCAGGAGGAGCACCAGGTATTGCGGATAGGTCAGGCCGATCCGGTCGAGGAGGGGCTTGTAGATCCGGTTGAAGGCATGAGCCGCCGAATAGACCGCGAAGCAGATCTGGCTGGAGAGCAGCAGGTCGTCGGCCCGGTCGGCTGGCTGGTCGGGCGTGGGGCCGCGCGCGTCGATCTCGGACATGTCCCGCTCCTCAAGTCCCGATTCTCAAGGGGGCTCCGTCGCGCGGGGCCTGACCGTGACGCTCGGGACCGATCTGCGCCCGAGGCCGCTTCGATCATAGCTAAGACGGCGCACAAAAACAAATTGCGCACAATCGAAATGTGATCTATGAGGATGCCGCGGGCGGCCGGGAATCGCTTCGGCGCGGCCGCCGCGATCTGTGAGGAGAGCCCGATGTCCGTCGACGTGAAGTACACCACCCAGGCCACGGCGAATGGCGGTCGCGACGGTCGCGCCCAGACCCAGGACGGCAGCCTCGACGTCAAGCTGTCGACCCCCAAGGAGCTTGGTGGGGCCGGCGGCGCCGGCAACAACCCCGAGCAGCTCTTCGCGGCCGGCTACGCCGCCTGCTTCCTCGGCGCGATGAAGTTCGTCGGCGGCCAGGAGAAGATCGCCGTCCCGGCCGACACCACCGTCACCGCCAAGGTCGGCATCGGCCCGCGCTCCGAGGGCGGTTTCGGCATCACCGCCGACCTGACCATCTCGCTGCCGGGCCTCGACAAGGCGACCGCCGAGAAACTGGTCGAGAAGGCCCACCAGGTGTGCCCGTACTCGAACGCCACCCGCGGCAACGTCGACGTGGGTCTCACTGTCGCGTAACCCAAGGTCACCCGGGACGGGGCGGCGTTCGCCGTCCCCGCTCCCACGAAGGCGCCCCTCCGCGAGAGCGGGCGCCAAGTCCACGTTCAATGTCCCGTTCAATCCGGGCGGCGCAGACAGGCGGCGGCGAGCGCCAGGAAGGCTCGGGCGCGGTGCGAGAGCGCCTCGCCCTTCGCCCAGTCGATGCCGTGCTTCTCGTCCGAGCTCAGCTCGCCGAAGGTGAGCGGGCTCTCGTCCGGCTTGAACATCGGGTCGTAGCCGAAGCCCTTGTCGCCGCGGGGCGGCCAGACCAGCTCGCCGAAGACCCGGCCCTCGAACAGCTCCTCGTGCCCGTCCGGCCAGGTCAGGACCAGGGCCGAGACGAAGTGCGACCGGCGATTCGTCGCAGCCCGGGTGGACAATTCGCGCTCGATGCGCGCCATCGCGCCGGAAAAATCCTTCGAGCCGCCGGACCAGCGGGCCGAGAACAGGCCGGGCGCCCCGTCGAGCGCGTCGACGCAGAGCCCCGAATCGTCGGCGAAGGCGGGCAGGCCCGTGGCCTGCGTCGCCGCCCGCGCCTTGATGGCGGCGTTCTCGGCGAACATCGTGCCGGTCTCGTCCGGCTCGGGCAGGTTCAGTTCGCCGGCCGAGACCGCCTCGACGCCGAAGGGCGCCAGCAAGTCGCGCATCTCGCGCAGCTTGCCGGCATTGTGGGTCGCGATCACGACCCGCCCGGTGAGGAGGCGACCCATCAGGCGATCGCCTGCTTCTGGAGCGCCACCAGATCGGCCACGCCCGCCTTGGCGAGGCGCAGGAGCCCTAAGAATTCCTCCTCCGAGAACGGCTTCACCTCGGCGGTACCCTGCACCTCGACGATGCCGCCGCCGCCGGTGATGACGAAGTTGGCGTCGGTCTCGGCGCCGGAATCCTCGGCGTAGTCGAGGTCGAGGACGGGCGTGCCCTTGTGGATGCCGCAGGAGATCGCCGCGACGTGGTCGCGCATCGGGTCGACCGAGATGATCGAGCGGCCGCGCATCCAGGTGAAGCACTCGTGCAGGGCGACCCAGGCGCCGGTGATCGCCGCCGTGCGGGTGCCGCCGTCGGCCTGGAGCACGTCGCAATCGACCACGATCTGGCGCTCGCCCATCGCCGGCAGGTTGACGACGGCGCGCAGGGACCGGCCGATCAGACGCTGGATCTCCTGGGTGCGGCCGGACGGCTTGCCGGCATTGACCTCGCGCCGGTTGCGGTCGTGGGTCGCCCGCGGCAGCATGCTGTACTCGGCGGTGACCCAGCCCTTGCCGGAGCCGCGCAGCCAGGACGGCCCGCGCTCCTCGAGCGAGGCGGTGCACAGAACCTTGGTCTCGCCGAAGGTGACCAGGCACGAGCCCTCGGCGTAGCGCGAGACGCCCCGCTCCAGCGTGACCTTGCGCAGCTCGTCGGGGGCGCGCTTCGAGGGGCGCATGGGCAACTCCTGTCCAGGGCGCCGCGCGCTGACGGCGCGGCGCTTCGATCCCCTGAGGGCCGCGCGCTCTTAGGCGCTGGCGCCGGGGGCGGCAAGGGGAGGCCCCAAGAGCACCCCCAAAGAGGGACCCCATGCAGAAGGGCCCGGGCACCATGCGCCCGGGCCGCGCCCGCCCGTCAGTAGTAGCCGTAGCCCCGGTGATGGTGCCGGCCGTGATGGTGGCCCCAGTGCCGGTGATGGTGGTGGTGGCCCCAGTGACCGTGGTGGCGCCGGTGATGGCCCCAGCCGCCGTGGTGGTGATGGCCGTGGCCCCATCCGCGGTGATGGCCGCGGCCCCCGCCGTGATGGTGGCCCCACTGCGCCTGCACCACCTCGGCGGCGGGCGCCGTCGCGGCGCCTGGCGCGAAGGGCGCCGCCTGGGCGCTGCCTGCCGTGAAGAGACCGCCCGCCACCAGAGCGGCCGCCGCCAGAAGCCGTGTGCCGGCCGCCATCGGGTTTCGCATCGTCAGCATCCTCGCCTCCGGATCGTCTCGCCGCACGACGCGTGCGGCCATGGAGACGAGAGTGGCGCCGGGGGGCTGAACGCGGTCTGAGACGCGACGCCGGCTTCCGTTCAGGTGACGACATCCGTCGCGGACGCGAAATCGGACCGCCGCGCGGCGTCGCGTCCGCTTGCACGAAGCGCGGGCTCGCCTCACAGTAAGGGGTCGTTTGGCTCCCGTAGGGTTGATGAACACGCGCGACCTTCCACCCCTGCCCGGCGGCTCCGGACAGGCCCGTGCCATTGCCGAGCTCAACGAGCGCTCGCGGGAAATCTTTCGCCAGATCGTCGAGAGCTACCTCGCCACGGGGGAGCCGGTGGGGTCGCGCAACCTCGCCCGCATCCTGCCGATGGCGCTCTCGCCGGCCTCGATCCGCAACGTGATGTCGGACCTCGAGCAGGCCGGGCTGATCTACGCCCCCCATACGAGCGCCGGCCGGCTCCCCACCGAGCACGGCCTGCGCTTCTTCGTCGACGCGCTGCTCGAACTCGGCGATGTCGGCCAGGAGGAGAAGGGCCGGATCGAGGCGCAGATGCGCGCCGCCGCCTCGCGCCACACCTTCGAGAGCGCGCTCACCGAGGCCTCGGTGCTGCTCTCGGGCATCTCGCGGGGCGCCGGCGTCGTCGTCACCGCCAAGCAGAACCCCCGGCTGCGCCACATCGAGTTCGTGCGGCTCGATCCCGGCCGCGCCCTGGTGGTGCTGGTCTCCGACGACGGCTCGGTCGAGAACCGCCTGCTCGACCTGCCGCAGGGCCTGCCGGCCAGCGCGCTCCAGGAGGCCTCGAACTTCCTCAACGCCCGCATCCGCGGCCGCACCCTCGGCGAGGTGCGGGGCGAGATCGAGGCCGCGCGGGCGGCGATGAAGCAGGAGCTCGACGAGATCACCGGGCGCCTGGTCGATGCGGGCCTCGCCCGCTCCGTCGGCCCGAGCGAGGAGCGCCAGCTGATCGTGCGCGGCCAGGCCAACCTCCTCGACGACCTGCGGGCGGCGGAGGACCTGGAGCGCATCCGCCTGCTCTTCAACGACCTGGAGAGCCAGAAGGACGTGATCGACCTCCTCTCCCGCGCCGAGGGCGGCGAGGGCGTGCGCATCTTCATCGGCTCGGAGAACAAGCTGTTCTCGCTGTCCGGCTCGTCGATGATCGCGGCACCCTTCCGGGACGGCAGCCAGACCATCGTCGGCGTCGTCGGCGTCATCGGGCCGACCCGGCTCAACTACGCCCGCATCGTCCCGATGGTCGATTTCACCGCCCGGGTGGTTTCGCGGCTGCTGGAGCGCGGCCGCGGCTGAGAGGTCAAGACCGGCGCAAGCGTTTTGTGATGTGGGGAACGCGGAAAAGCTGCTTGTCCCCCGGATTCACAAGGGGGGCGGGCTCCGGCATGGTCGGGGAATGGTTCGCGATTCCCTTCCGATGTCCCCTCGCCCGTGAGCGCCCCGTCCCGTCCCCTGCGCAGCCACCAGCGCAGCCTGTCCGAACTCGTGGGCGCGCTCGCCCGCGGCGAGGCCACGGGCATCACCGACATCCTGGCGGCGGTGACGCCCGGTGGCGGCAAGTCGCTGCTGCCTGTCATCGCGGCCTCGAAGCTGATCGCGGCGGGCCTCGTCGACCGGGTGGTCTGGATCGTGCCGCGGGATTCCCTGCGGCTCCAGGCCGAGGAGGCCTTCGCCGATCCGGCCTGGCGGGCGGCCCTCGGCCACGCCCTCTCGGTGCGGGCGGCCGACAACTCGCCCGATCCGAGCCGGGGGCTGGCCGGCTACGTCACCACCTACCAGGCGGTGGCGGCTTCCCCCGCCCTGCACCTGTCTGAAATGCGGCGCCACCGCACCCTCCTCGTCGTCGACGAGGTCCACCACCTGCCGGCCCTCGCCAACGGCGAGGCGGGGAGCGAGGCCGCGGCCTGGAGCAGCGCCCTGCTGCCGCTGTTCCGCGAGGCGAGCGTGCGCCTCCTCCTCTCCGGCACCCTGGAGCGGGCGGACGGCCGGCGCATCCTGTGGCTGCCCTACCGGACGGAGGGCGGCGCGCCGGTGCCGGACATCGAGGCCCCGGGCTGGGCGGTGATCGGCTATTCCCGCGCCGAGGCGCTGGCCGAGAAGGCGGTGTTGCCGGTCAATTTCGGGGCGCTGGACGGCGAGGCGAGCTGGCTCGAGGGCGGACGCACCAGCGGCCAGGCCCGGGTCGGCCCGCACCGGCTCTCGGGCGCGGGCCCGAGCGCGACGACGCGGCCGGCCCTGTTCACGGCGCTCCGCACGGGCTTCGCCCGCGACCTGCTGCGCGAGGCCTTCTTCGCCACCCGCCGCGTGCGGGCCGAGCGCCGGCGCAAGCGCGGCCTTGGCCCCACCGAGGCGGTCCGAGGCCTCGGCAAGCTCCTCGTCGTCGCCCCCGACCAGGCGAGCGCGCAGAGCTACCACGCCATGATCCAGGCCTGGATGCCGGAGGAGCAGGCGCGCCGCGACGTGCGCATCGCCACCTCGGCGGAAGCCGACGCCCATGCGGCGCTCGCCGCCTTCCGGCTCACCCCCGAGCCCGCCGTGCTGGTGACGGTGGCGATGGCCTATGAGGGGCTGGACGCCCCCGAGGTCGCGGTGGTGGCGGCCCTCACCCATATCCGCTCGCGGCCCTGGCTGGAGCAGATGATCGCCCGGGCGACCCGGGTCGATCCCCATGCGGGCGACTACGCCGACCAGCACGCCCTGGTCTTCCACCCCGACGACCCGCTCTTCGCGCAGTTCCGCGCCCGCATCGAGACCGAGCAGGCGACCGCGACCCGACCGCGCAAGCGCCCGACGGGAGCCGCCTCGCCCGAGCCGCGACCGCTGGCGCGCGAGATCGACGAGGGCATCGTGCCGCTGGAGAGCAACGCGCTCGGCCTGCGCTACGCGATGCTGCGGCCCGGCCCCTCCATGGCGATGGCAAGGCCCGAGGCCCAGCGGGAGGCCGGACGGCCCGGCACCGATGCGGGTCCTGTCCCGCCCTCGCGGGTCGAGCGGGCGCTCCGCGCCCGCGTCGCCGCCATGGTGACCGCGCAGGCGGTGGAGGACGAGGCCGAGCTGCGGCTGCCCCGCGGCGCGTCGCTCGCCCACCGCTACAACGCGGTGCTCAAGCGCCTCTTCAACAACAAGAGCCGCGCCGCAATGACGGCGGAGGAGCTGGAGGCGGCCCTCGCCTGGCTGGAGCGCAACCGGCTCCAGGACCACCTGCACCTGCTCGACGGCGATTCGCGCTACGAATGGAGCGTGCGGCGGCGCTGGGCCGGGGTGGAGAGGCGGCCGGGCTGAGCGTGCTCGGATTGTCGAACGAGTTCGAACCCTCAATGTCATCCCGGGGCCGCGCAGTGGAACCCGGGATCCATAACCGCCGACGATGCAGAACCAAGCGGAGAGCGATCCGCCTTATCCTGTGACGTTAGCGTTTATGGATCCCGGGTTCCGCTGCGCGGTCCCGGGATGACGTCGAGAGGTATTACCGCCGAGTGTCGAGCCGATCCCGGCCGTCAGGCCGTGAGGGCCTCAGCGCCCCGGCCCGACCACCTCCGGCACCTTCACCGGCACCGGCACCACCGGCGGGGTCACCGTGCCGGGCGGGATCGTGCCGATCGTGGCGGTGCCGTTGCCGGCCTTCGCGGGGGCCCCGCCGTTGAGCGAGCCCGGGTTGTGCGAGGTCGCGGCCGGCTCGGGCTCGTGGGCGGGGCCGGAATGGGCGCGGCCCAGCAGGTCCGGCGGGGTCTGCCAGACGAAGGCGTCGAGGCGCCCGCTGACCGGGGAGATCGGCGCCCAGCGATCGGTGACGAGGCCGTCGGCACACCAGGCCGGGTCGCGCGGGGCGCGGGTCGCCCGCGCCTGCCACTCGCGGGCCTTGCCCGACTGGGCACCGTGCTCGGCCTCCTCGATCTCGGCCATCAGCTCGTAGGCATGCGCGGTCGGCTGGTCGGCGAGCAGCGGCGCCAGCACGTCGCGGGCGCGGCTGAATTCCCGGGCGTCGATCGCCGCGCGGGCGATGGCGAAGCGCGATTCCGGGTGCCAGGACGAGATCCGGGCCAGGGTCTCGGCGCGGGCGAGCCGGTCGCGGCTCGAATCGCCGGTGCGCAGGTCGAGATAGACCCGGGCGAGGTCCGGGTGCGGGTTGGCGCGCCAGGCCGCCTCGATCGCCTTGGCGCCGCGCTTGAGGTCGCCGCGGCGGGCGAAGAGGCGGCCGGCCACGGCGGCGGCGGGCACGAGATCGGGGGCGAGCTTCACCGCCTCCCGGGCCTGCGCCAGGGCGCGCTCGGGATCGCCCGCCTCGAGGTCGAGGGCGCTGGCGGTCAGCAGCACCGCGCGCTGGCGCCGCATCGCCGCCTTGTCGGAGAGGCCGAGGCCTGCGCGGCGCGAGACGGTGTCGAGGGCGCCCGACCAGTCGCGGTCGGCGCACTGGCTCTCCATCACCGCCTCGTTGGCCCAGGTCACGCTCGGGGCGAGGCGGGCGGCCTCGATCGCGTAGGCGCGGGCCGTGGTCTCGTCGTCCTGGCGCCGGGCCTCGACGAACAGGCCGCGCAGGCCGAGTACCCGGGTCTCGGGATCGTCGACCATGCGCTGGAAGGCGCGCTCGGCCCCGGCGCGGTCGCCGGAGATCTGGGCGGCCTGGGCGGTCAGCAGCAGGGCGAGCGGCTCGGGGCCGAGCAGGCGCTCGGCCTCGCCGGCGTGGCGGCGCGCCGCGATCGGATCGCCCGAGCCCACCGCCACCATGCCGCGCGAGAGCGCGTTGTAGCCCCGGGCCTGGCGCCGGCGCCGGCTCGACAGGGTCAGCCGCTCGGGCAGGTTCAGGATGCCCCGGGCGAAGGCCCAGACGAAGCCGAGCACCACCGCCAGCACCATCACGCCGACGAGCGCGGCCGCGAGGCTGGTCGCCAGCTCGTAGCCGCCCCAGGTCACTGTGACCACGCCGGGCCGGTCGGCGAGCCAGACCGCCCCGTAGGCGGCGAGGGCGAGGAGAGCCAGGAAGGCGAGTGCGCGCCACATCGGTCGATCAACTCCAGAAAGCCGCGCTGCCGCACCGGGCGCGCGAGGGGGCGTCGAGCGAGCCCCGGGATGTCACGGCGGCCGCCGTGGCGGCCGCACCGGAAACGGGCGCCGCTCCCATCCCGGAGGATGGAAGCGGGCGGAGCCTCAGCGGGTCGCCGGGCCCTGGAGGGCCGCGAAGGAGGCGGCGAGCCGCGCCCGAGCGGCCTCGCCGGCCGCCGCGCGGGCCTTCAGGCGCTTGCCGAAATCGCCGGCCTCCTGGCGGGCCTGCTCCGGCAGGGCGTCGAAGGCTTGCGCCGCCTCCGCCACCGCGCCGCGGGACAGGGCGTCCTGGACCTTGGCGACGCCCGCCTCGGTCGGGTCGGCGGCATTGCTCGGCGCCGGGGCCGACCCCTCGCTCCCGACCTTGCGCACCGAGACGATCGACTCGGCCATGCTGGTCAGCTTGTCGGTGATGCTGCCGCGCTCGGCCACCGCCCGCTGCCGGGCGGCGAGGGCCGCCGCGTTCAGCTTCGCGGCGACGGGCTGGAAGCTCTGGGCGAGCGACGCCGCGGTCGGCGCGCCACTCTGGGCGAAGGGCTCCAGCGGCGCCAGCGCCCCGGCCTGGCCGGGATCGAGCTGCTTCAGGGTCGCGAGCGCGTCGGCGTAGGGGGCGCCGGTGGCGAGCGCGCTGGCGATCCGGTCGGACGCCACCACCCGGAGCGCCGCCTGGACGCTGCTCGCCTCGGCCCGTCCCTCCACCGCCTTGGCGAGGTCGGCGAGGCGCTGGTCGACGGTCTTGCCGCGGGCGTCGACGGATTGCTGGAGCGTGTCGAAGCGCTGGTCGGCGGCCTTGGCCCGGCCGTCGAGGGTCTGGCGCAGCTCGTCGAGGCGCTGGCCAAGCGCCTTGTCCGCCTGCTCGTCGGCCGCCGCGCGGGTTCCGAGATCGGCCTGGAGCGCCTTCAGCCCCTTGTCGAGCCCGTCGATGCGCTGGCGCAGGCCCGCATCGCCCCCCGCGCGACCCTGGAGGTCGGCGAGCTGCTTCTCGATGCCCTGGAGGCGGGCCGGGTCGATGCCGGCGGCGGCGGTCGGCGTCGCGGTCTGGCTCGGGGCCTGGGCCGCGGGCGCTGCCTGAGCGGGGGCCGCGGCGGGCGCGGCCTCCGCCTTGCGCAGGGCCTCGTCGGCGCGCTGGCCCGCATTCTTGGCCGCGGCGTCGGCGGCGCGCACCGCGTCCGGCAGCGGGCGCAGGGTCGATTCGAGCAAGCCGATGCGGCGGTCGAGGGCCTGGACGCTGTCGCGGGGCGCGAGATCGGCCAGGCGCTGCTCCAGCGGCACGGTGCCGGCCGCGTCGGTCTCGGGCGCCGCCGGCTTCGGCAGGTTGAGGCCGTAGAGCGGGCCGTAGGTCGTGGCGCCGTAGAGGAGGCCCGCGCCGACCACGCCGCCGAGCAGCGAGGCGGCGAGCAGCGAGCCGAACCCGGCGCCGGACTTTGATCCCGAATTGGCCTGCGGCGCCGTGGCGGCGGCCGGGATGGCGCTCGTGCTCCGGGCGGCCTCGGGCTTCGGTGCGTCCTTCGGCGGCGTCGTGCCGGTCCCGCTCGTCTGCGGGCCCGTCTTGGGCACCGCCGAGAGCGTCGCGCCGGCCGGGCTCGCCGGGTTCGGGCGCGAGCCCGCCGAGGCGGCCCCCGCCGTCGCGCCGGTGCCGGCGGCGGGCGACTTCGTGTCCGAGGGTTTCGAGTCGACGGGCTTCGAATCGAGGGGCTTCGCGTCCAGGGGCTTGCCCGCTTCCGGCGGCTTGCCGCCGGGACTGCCGGTCACCGGCGTACCGGGCTTCGCATCGGCCGGCTTTGCATCGCCCGGCTTGGCGTCGCCGACCTTGAGCGGGCCGCTGCCGGGGCCGGTGACGACGGTGCCGGTCGCGGGCTTCGGGGCGCCGCCCGTGGCGGACGGGGCTGTGGACGTGGCCGAAGCGGGACCCGTCGCGGAGGGCGGCGTACCGGTCTTGCCGTCACCCGGCTTCGCGTCGGTCGGCTTGATATCCGCGGGCTTGATATCCGCGGGCCTGGCCTCGCCCGGCTTCGCGGTCGTGGTCGCCGTCGCGCCGACGGTGGGCGTCGCGGAGCCCGCGGGCACGCCGCCGGCCGGCTTCGGCGCCGAGGCGCCGAGCGGCGAGGCCGGGACGGAGGCCGCACCGGTCGGGCCGGGCTTCGGCACGTCGGTCGGCTTCACCTCGGCCGCCTTCGGCGGTTCGCCGGGCTTCACGGCCGCGGTCGCGGGAGCGGTCGTGCCGGGCTTCGCCGCCTCGGTCTTGGCAGCATCCGTCTTGAACGCATCCTTGGCCGCCTCGGCCGGCTTCGCGGGTCCGGTGCTGCCCGGTCCGGTGCTGCCGGGCCCGGTCTTGCCGGGTTCCGTCTTGCCCGGCTCGGCCTTGCCCGGCTCGGTCTTGCCAGGCTCGCTCTTGGGCGCGTCGGGCACGCGGGTGGCCTTCAGGTCGATGATCGGCCCATCCGCCGGGTTGCCGCCGCGCCCGCCCGGACGGTTGCGCGAATCCTTCTGGTCCTTGTCGGAGGGGGTCACGGCCGAAGATCCTCACCTGTGGGTCCGGGCCGGGGCGCGCCGGACGGCGGCCTGATCGGCGCGGCGTGAGCGCGACCGCGGGGCAGGATCCCGCCCGGGCCGCGCATGGGTTGATCGTCCCTTAGCATCGCTCCCGGCCCGGGCGAAGGGCCGGCGACGCCTCTGCGTCACTGTCCTGTCGAATGGGGTGCAGGCCGGCCAGCAGGGCCTCTTCGTCCGGCCGCGTCGCGACGACATGGGACAGGATCCCCGCCGCGACCAGGGGCGCGGCCACGTCCGCCGACAGGCAATGATGCGCCACGCGCGAAAACGCCGCCTCGCGCCCCGCCGCCCGGGCGAGGCCGAGCGCCGTCGCGGCGCTGCGCCGGGAATAGTGCAGGGCCGCGTCGAGGCCGTCATGGCCGAGCGCCTCCGCCACCGGCTCCGGCAGGGCCGGCAGGGCCCGGGCCGCGTAGGCGACCCAGACCGTGAGCCGGTAGCCGCGGGCGGCCAGCGTGTCGCCCGGTTCGTCCTTGCGCTCGCGCCCGGCGGCGTGGAGGAGCCGCGCGCCCCGCGGCAGCGACCGGCCGATCAGGTCGGCGAGGGCGAGGGCGTCGCCCCCCGCCTCGTGGACGGGCGCGAGCCCCGCCGCCCGGGCGGCGTCGGCCGTGCGGGCGCCGACGCAGTAGGCCGGCAGCACCGCGAGAGGAGACCCCTCGAGGGCCGGCACCGCGCTCGCGCTGGTCAGGACCAGGGCGTCG
Organism: Methylobacterium sp. 174MFSha1.1; assembly: GCF_900116815.1. Lineage (NCBI taxonomy): Bacteria > Pseudomonadati > Pseudomonadota > Alphaproteobacteria > Hyphomicrobiales > Methylobacteriaceae > Methylobacterium > Methylobacterium sp. 174MFSha1.1. The sequence continues at coordinate 44,028 of NZ_FPCB01000013.1, forward strand.
AACGGGCCCTCCGGGGCCGGCGCGCCGCTCGGCGCGAGGTCGAGGACGGGGGCGAGGAGCGGTCGGTGGCCGAGGGCCGCGACCCGCGCGGCCGTGCGCGCCCCGGCCGGCAGCGGCCGCGCGACCCAGACCCTGAGGGCGGTCCCGCACGCCGTCGCCGGCGTCACGCACCCTCCCCTCATGCGCCCTCCCTCATGCATCCGACCCCTTGTGAAACCGACCCCTTGGCCGACCCGGCGCCGGCGGGTTATCTGAAGGGCACCATACCGGCCGCCGCGCGGCGTGCCAGCCCCCTCGCGAGACCAAGCCCACACCATGAACGTCCTCGGGATCGAGACCACCTGCGACGAGACCGCGGCCGCGATCGTGACGGTGGAGGAGGACGGGCGCGGCGCGATCCGCTCCAACGAGGTGCTGAGCCAGATCGCCGAGCACGCCGCCTATGGCGGCGTGGTGCCGGAGATCGCCGCCCGCGCCCATGTCGAGGTGCTGGACCGGCTCGTCGCCCGGGCGCTCGACAATGCCGGCATGCGGCTGTCCGACCTCGACGGCATCGCGGTCGCGGCGGGGCCGGGGCTGATCGGCGGCGTGCTGGTCGGACTCGTCACCGGCAAGACCCTGGCGCTGGTCGCGCGAAAGCCGCTCATCGCCGTCAACCACCTCGAGGCCCACGCCCTCACCGCCCGGCTCACCGACGGCCTCGCCTTCCCCTACCTGCTGCTGCTCGCCTCCGGCGGCCACACCCAGCTCGTGGCGGTCAAGGGCGTCGGCGAGTACGTGCGCCTCGGCGGCACCATCGACGACGCCATCGGCGAGGCCTTCGACAAGGTGGCGAAGCTCTTGGGGCTCGCCTATCCGGGCGGGCCGGAGGTCGAGCGCGCCGCCGAGAGCGGCAACCCGGAGCGCTTCGCCCTGCCGCGGCCGATGCTCGGCCGGCGCGAGCCGAACTTTTCGCTGTCGGGCCTCAAGACCGCGCTCAGGATCGAGGCCGAGCGCATCGCGCCCCTCACCAACCAGGACGTTGCCGACCTCTGCGCCAGCTTCCAGGCGGCGGTGGTCGACGTGGTGGTCGACCGGGTGCGGGTGGCCCTGCGCGATTTCGGCCCCGTCGCCGGCCATCCGACCGCGCTGGTGGCGGCCGGCGGCGTCGCGGCGAACGGCGCCCTGCGCCGCGCCCTCGCCCACCAGGCCGGCGAGGCCGGGCTGCCCCTCGTCGCCCCGCCCCTGCCGCTCTGCGGCGACAACGGCGCGATGATCGCCTGGGCCGGCATCGAGCGCCTGCGCCTCGGCCTCACCGACGACATCACCGCCCCGGCCCGGCCGCGCTGGCCCTTCGCCCAGGCGAAGGAGATTGCCAAGGACCCGGCCAAGGATTCCGCCCAGGCCGAGACCGCCGCCGGATGACCCCCGCGGAGGCCGAGGCGCAGCAGCGCCGCTGGCGAGACCTGGTCGACGAGCGCCTGCCCGCAGCGGCGGCCGCGCACCCGGACTGGCCGGTCTCGCGCAACCACTGCTTCGCCCGCATCCTGCTCGACAACGCCTGCGGCGGGCCCTGGCGCGAGAGCGTCGCCCCGCCCGCCTGGGCCAACATGCCGCCCGAGCGCCTGGCCGTCGCCCTCGGCCTCGGCGAGGCGGTGCTGGCCGGGCGGCAGGACCTCGCGGTGCTCAACCACCGCTCGCTCCTGTGGCGGCGCAAGGTCCGGCGGCCGCCGCCGCCCGCGCGCCTGCCCGGCGACGATTTCACCTTGCGGCGCTGGCGGCTCGCCGACGACGAGCCCTTCGCGGCGCTCTGCGCCGATCCGGAGGTGATGCGGTTCTTCCCCGCGCCCAAGACCGCCCGCGAGAGCCAGGCCGAGGCGCGGGCGCTGGCCCGGCGCTTCGACGAGGACGGGTTCGGTCCCTGGGTGGTCGAGGCGCCGGAGGGCTTCGTCGGATTCGTCGGCTGCTGGCGCCCGGCGCGGCCGCTGCCCCTCGGGGACCTGATCGGCCGAGAATCGAGCCTCAACGCGACGGGCCTCGTCGAGATCGGCTGGCGCCTCGCCTGGCCCGCCTGGGGCCGGGGCTTCGCCGTGCGCGGCGCCCGCCTGGCGCTCGCCGACGTCTTCTCCCGCTGCGCGCTTCCCGAGGTCGTCGCCTACACCGCCGACGTGAACGCGCCCTCGCGCCGGGTGATGGAGCGCCTCGGCATGAGCGAGGTCGGCGGGTTCGCCCATCCCGGGCTGCCGGAGGGGCACGAGCTCCGGCCGCACCGGCTGTACCGGCTGACGGCGGCGGATTTCCTTAGCGGTGGCGGGACGGTCGACGGTCGCCTACGATAGGCCTTGCTCGCGCGGCGCTCTGAGATTCAAGCTTCGGCATGTCTCGCGAGAAGCCGTTCGCCCCTCCGACCGCGCGAACGATCTGGAACCCAGCCATGTCCCACCCCAAGCCTTCGAGACCGCCCCGCCGGGCGAGCCCCGGTCCGGATCAGCGGCGCCTCGAGATCCTCGTGCCGGACGTTCGTGCACCGGCCTTCCGGCATGAAGCACAGCGGCAGGCGGCCGCGGTTGCCGCGAGCCGGCAGGCGCGAGACGACCAGGATTTCATCGACGCGATTTCAGCCGATCCCGAACATTGATCGACGTCGGCGTGACGCGAGGGGATATCTGGACCGTCTCAGGCGGCAAGGACTACGCCGGCAAGCCGCGCCCTGCCGTCATTCTCCAGGATGATGCATTCGCGGCAACCGATTCCGTCACGATCTGCGCTTTCACGACAGACCCTACGGACGCACCTTTGTTCCGACTTCCTATCACTCCGAACGACGGCAATGGCTTGCGGGCGCCTTGCCGACTGATGGTCGACAAGATCACGACCGTGCCGCGGCACAAGATCGGGACGTTGATCGGCCGCCTGGATCCGGCAGACATGAGACGGCTCGACGAAGCCGTGCTGCTTTTCCTCGGACTCGCCGGTGCCCTGCCGAGCAGCGGCCCCGCTCACGCTCGCGGTGGGCGGACATCATGACCGCCATCGGCCCGATCGCGGTCCTGGGCGGCGGTGCCTGGGGCACCGCCCTCGCCAACGCCGCCGCGGCGGCGGCGGAGCGGCCGGTGATCTTGTGGATGCGCGACGCCGAGGGCGCCGCCGCCATGGCCCGCTCGCGCGAAAATGCCCGCCACCTCCCCGGCGTGGTGCTGCATCCGGGCGTGCGCCCGACCGCCTCCGCGGCGGACCTCGCCGCCGCCGAGGCGGTGCTGGTGGTGACGCCGGCTCAGACCCTGCGCGGCGTGCTGGGGACCCTGCATCCGCACCTGAAGCCGGACGCCGCCCTGGTGCTGTGCGCCAAGGGCATCGAGCGCGGCACCCACGCCTTCCTCACCGACGTCGCCGCCGAGGCCGCGCCGGGGGCGCCGATCGCGGTCCTGTCGGGCCCGAGCTTCGCGGCGGACGTCGCCCGCGGGTTGCCGACCGCCGTGACGCTGGCGAGCCGCGACGGCGCGCTGGCGGCGCGGCTCGCCGCCGCCCTGTCCGGGCCGAGCTTCCGGGTCTATCACGGCAGCGATCCGCGCGGGGTCGAGATCGGCGGGGCGGCCAAGAACGTGCTCGCCATCGCCTGCGGGGCGGCGATCGGCCGGGGCCTCGGCGAGAGCGCGCGGGCGGCCCTGGTCGCCCGCAGCTTCGCCGAACTGATGCGCTTCGCCCGCGCCTGGGACGCCCGGCCCGAGACCCTGATGGGTCTCTCCGGCCTCGGCGACCTCGTGCTCAGCGCCGCCTCGGCGCAGTCGCGCAACTTCGCCTTCGGCGAGCGCCTGGGACGGGGGGCGAGCCTGGAGGAGGCCGCGGGCGGCAAGCTCGCGGAAGGGGCGCTGACCGCGCAGGGGCTGGTGGCGCTCGCCCGGGAGCGGGGGGTCGAGATGCCGGTGGCCGAGGCGGTGGCCGGGCTGCTCTCCGGGACGCTCAGCCTCGACGCGGCGATCGCGGACCTGCTCAGCCGGCCCCTGCGGGCCGAGATCTGAGCAGGCCGAAAGCGATGATCGGCGGTCCTAGAACAGCCCCTCGATGCGTCCCTCGGCGTCGAGGTGGATGCCCTCCGCCGCCGGCACCTTCGGCAGGCCGGGCATGGTCATGATCTCCCCGCAGATCGCCACCACGAAGCCGGCCCCGGCCGAGAGGCGCACGTCGCGCACAGCGACCACGTGGCCGCTCGGCGCGCCCATCAAGGTCGGGTCGGTGGAGAACGAGTACTGGGTCTTGGCCATGCAGACCGGCAGGCCGCCATGGCCGGCCTGCTCGAACGCCGCGAGCTTGCCCGCCGCCTTCGATTCCACCTGGATGTCGGCGGCGCCGTAGAGCGTCTGCGCCACCGTGCGGATCTTGTCCTCGAGCGGCATCGCGTCCGGGTACACGAAGCGCGGCGCGGAAGCCGGGCCGGCATCGGCGAGGTTCGCGACGGCGTGGGCCAGGCCCTCCGCCCCGGCGCCGCCCTCGGCCCAGTGCCGGCAGGTGATCGCCTCGACGTCGAGGCGGTCGCGGCAGAGCGCCTTGAGGGCCGCGTGCTCGGCCTCGGTGTCGGCGTGGAAGTGGTTGACCGCCACCACCACCGGCGCGCCGAAGCGGCGCACGTTCTCGACGTGGCGGGCGAGGTTGGCGAAGCCCCGCTCCAGGGCCGGCACGTTCTCGGCCCCGAGCTCGGACTTGGCGACGCCGCCATGCATCTTGAGGGCGCGCACGGTGGCGACGATCACCACCGCCGAGGGGCTCAACCCCGCCTGCCGGCACTTGATGTCGAAGAACTTCTCCGCCCCCAGATCGGCGCCGAAGCCGGCCTCCGTCACCACGTAGTCGCCGAGCCTGAGGCCCGCCCGGGTCGCGATCACCGAATTGCAGCCGTGCGCGATGTTGGCGAAGGGCCCGCCATGGATCAGCGCCGGGCTGCCCTCGAGGGTCTGGACGAGGTTCGGCTGCAGCGCGTCCTTCAGCAGCACCGTCATCGCGCCGGTGGCCTTGAGGTCGGCGAGCGTCACGGGCTTGCGGTCGCGGGTCTCCGCCACGACGATCCGGCCGAGGCGGGCCTCCAGGTCGGGAAGGTCGCGGGCGAGGCAGAACACCGCCATCACCTCGGAGGCGACGGTGATGTCGAACCCGTCCTCGCGCGGGTAGCCGTTGGCGACGCCGCCGAGGCTCTGGGTGATGCTGCGCAGGGCCCGGTCGTTCATGTCGAGGACGCGCCGGAACGCCACCCGGCGCAGGTCGATGCCGAGCGGGTTGCCCCAGTAGACGTGGTTGTCGATCAGCGCCGCCGCGAGGCTGTGGGCCGAGGTGATGGCGTGGAAATCGCCGGTGAAGTGGAGGTTGATCGCCTCCATCGGCACCACCTGCGCCTTGCCGCCGCCGGCCGCCCCGCCCTTCTGGCCGAAGCAGGGCCCGAGCGAGGGCTCGCGCAGGCAGATCACGGTCCTGCGGCCGATGCGGTTGAGGGCGTCGCCGAGGCCCACCGTGGTGGTGGTCTTGCCCTCGCCGGCCGGGGTCGGGCTGATCGCCGTCACCAGGATCAGCTTGCCCTCCGCTCTCGCTTCGAGGCTCCGGATATGGGCGTGGTCGATCTTGGCGATGTGCCGGCCGTAGGGGTGCAGGGCCTCGTCGGGGATGCCGAGGCGCTCCGCAATCGCGGTGATCGGCTGCAGGGTGGCTGCGCGGGCGATCTCGATATCGGTCGGCATTGGGTCCCGATCGTTGTTCTGGAGCCGTGAGGGGGGCGGCTTGGCGTGGCAAGGATTCTAGGCGGAGGCCGCCCTTGTCGAAAAGATCAAATCGCTTGAGCAGGATGCTCAGAAAAATTGAAGCCCCTCGCGGCGGTTGCGAACAGGATCCGGGGTGAGGCAGAGGGCCGTCGCCGGGCCGTTAGGCATGTCGGCAGATCGGCCGCGCCGGTCGGCAAACGCTTCACGATTGCCCCCCAGAGTGGCGCCGTCGTCGGGGTGAGAGGGGGAACGGGATGGCCTTCTGGCTGCGGGCCGGGCTGGTGATCGGCGCGATCTACTACCTGTCGCCGCTGCGCCTCGACGAGGCGCCCGCCCCCGCCCGGACGGCGCAGGCAGCCCGGGCACAGGGCGCGACTGCGCTCCAGGACTCCACGCTCGGGGAGATCGCCGGGCCGGTCCTCGCCGCAATGCCCGGCGAGATGCGCGCCCGGATGGTCGAGGCCACAATGGCCGAGGCCGGGCGCGCCCTCGGGACGGGCCTGCGCGCCGCGATTCCGGAGGCGGGCCGGTCGCCCTCCCGCGACACCCTCACGGCCCACGACCGGCAGCCCGCCTGGCGCGGTGCCGCCGAGCGGGAGACCCATTGACCTCCGCGCGATCCCGGGACGACGCGGCGACCATCGCGGGGCAAGGATCCAGCGGCATAGTCCTTTACTGGGCAAATTACTAGACCGAAAGGCCTATGCCTCGCGGCAAATCGCAAGCGGAACTTTGGCCGGCTCCCTCCGTTTCTGAATTGTGAAGCTAACAAGTGGTCATTGCCATTGCTGCGCGGCCCCGGGCGGTCGACCGGCAAGGCGATGGTTTTTCTCATCCATGTCCTGACAACACTTCGAGTCCGATCCGCCGTGCCGCGCTACTTCTTCGATATCATGGATTCGACGCAGAGCGTGCCGGACGAGGCCGGGCTCGATTGCCGCGACCTCGGGGAGGCGCACAACCAGGCGCGGATCCTGATCGCCGACGCGATGAACGGCCCGGAGGCGACGCGGATCGACTGGCGCGCCTGGCGCGTCGAGGTGCGCGACGAGGCGCGGGACTTGGTCTTCACCGTGCCCTTCCCGCCCCGCAGCGACTGAGCCCTCGCGGCGATGTTTCTGCGGTCTATCCCCAGGACGGATCGCCTTCCCGGAGCACAGGGGCTAACATCTGACAGCTCCGTCCCTATACTCAATGGGAGTTCTGTGGATCCGGCTGCCCCTGGTGGCGGCCTGCGACGGGCCGGAGCGTGTCCGGCCGCGCCGGGAAGGCCGTTCGATGTTCGAGACCGAGGAGGAGGTTCCGGCCGGCCGCGTGGTCGAGACCCTGGAGATCCTTCTGCACGCGCCGCCCTTTTTGCGCTCGCCGAAGCTCGCGCGCTTCCTGCGCTTCGTCGTGGAGGAGGAGCTGGCCGGGCGCGGCGCGACCATCAAGGCCTATACCATCGCCACCCAGGCCCTCGGCCGGAACCCCGATTTCGACCCGAGCCTCGATCCCAGCGTGCGCGTCGAGGCCGGGCGCCTGCGGCGGGCGCTCGACGACGCCTACGCCCAGCACCCGGCGGGGCTGGACGTGCGCATCACCGTCCCGGTCGGTGGCTACCGGCCGCGGTTCGGCCTCACGGATGCGGCGGCGCCCACCCCGGAGGATTCCGTCGAGGCGGAGCCCGGGGACCCACCCCCGCCGGTGCAGCGAGACCGGGCCGCAACGGAGGCGCCCCGCCCCACGGTGGCCGGGTTCAGTCCCCGCGCCCAGGCGACGGTCATCGCGCTGCTCGCCGGCATCCTGCTGGTGCTCTGCATCGATCTCGGGCTGACCGTGAGCGCGCGCCTCACCTCCGGTCCCGCGGTCCCGCGCGACGTCGCCGTGCGGGGCCGGTGATGCGGGACCCTCAGGTCCAGCGCGTCGCGAATCGGGCGAGGTCCGCGGCACTGCCGAAGGCGACGACCCCCAGGGTGCGGGTCTCCTCCGGCCAGCCCGGGAACGGCGCGTAGGTCAGCGCGCGCCGGCTGAACGCGGTGCTCGGCGCCTCGGCGGCGGCCCAGTCCCGCACCTCCGGCGCGAGCGCGTCGGGATCGTCCGGCGCGACCAGACCGGACCGCTCGCGCAGGGCCAGGACGTAGGGGCCGAGATCCGGGTGCTGCTCGCGCAGGACCTTGACGATGTCGATCATGACCGACGCGTCAGAAGCTCTGCGGCTCGTTGATCTGCACCACGGGTTGGCCCTTGAAGAAGTTCGGGATGTCCCCGAAGATCTCCTTGCCGTGGGCCGCGCCCGCCTGCTTGAAATCGTCGAGGGAGCGGAAGGTCAGGAGCGCGATCACCTGGAACGGCGCCGGGCTGCCGTCGGGCGTACCGCTCGCCTTGACCACCTCGGCCTTCTCCAGGCCCATCGAGGACCAGCGCTCACGCACCAGCGGCATGTGGTGCTTGAGGTAGTAGTCGAGGTCGAAGGGCTGGGCGTCGGCGCCGCCCGGATACATCACGCTGACCAGGATCATGGCGTTCTCGTCTCTCCCGGAGGTGGGACCCGTTCCCGGTCCCTTCGTATGAACGTCGGTTCGATTTCCTGACGGAATCGACATCCGCCATGTCTTTCCGGGCTCCGCTTTCGCGGCCCCGGAATGACCCGGAGGGTGTCGCCTCCGTCGATCGAACCCGACGACGACGCAGTGAGCCCCGTTTCGGTCCCGGGTGCAAGCGCCCGAAACCTGCCCAAAGGTCGCTCATCCCCAGAGGGCCGGCTCCGGCGGATGGATCAGGCTGCCCTCGAACACCAATCCGGGCTCGCGGTCGCGGGCCAGCAGCAGCGGGCCGTCGAGGTCGACGAAGTCGGCGAAGCCGGAGAGCAGCATCGCCGGGGCCATGGCGAGCGAGGTGCCGAGCATGCAGCCGACCATGATCGACAGCCCCCGCGCCTTCGCATCCTGCGCCAGCCGCAATGCCTCGGTGAGGCCGCCGGCCTTGTCGAGCTTGATGTTGATCGCATCGTAGCGATCTCTGAGTGCGTCGAGGTCGACGTCGCCGTGCAGGCTCTCGTCGGCGCAGATCGGGATCGGCCGGGCGATCCGGGCGAGCAGCCCGTCGTCGCCCGCGGGCAGCGGCTGCTCGATCAGCTCGACGCCGGCCGCCGCGCAGGCCGCGAGGTTGGCCTCGATCGTCTCGGGCGACCACGCCTCGTTGGCGTCGACCACGAGGCGCGCATTCGGCGCCCCCCGTCGCACCGCCGCGATCCGCTCCGGGTCGCCGGCGCCGCCGAGCTTCACCTTCAGGAGCGGGCGGGAAGCCGCGACGTGGGCCGCCGCCGCCATCTCCTCCGGGCTGCCGAGGCTCAGCGTGTAGCAGGTCGTGACCGGCACCGGCGCCGGGATCCCGGCGAGCACATTGGCCAGTTCATGGGCGGGCTTGCCGGCGCGCTTCGCCTCGAAATCCCACAGGGCGCAGTCGAGGGCGTTGCGGGCGGCGCCCGCCGGCATCCGCCCGGCGAGTTCCTGCCGGGTGAGGCCGGCGGCCAGCGCCTCGGCCTGCCGGTCGATCAGATCGCGCACGCCCTCCACGGTCTCGCCGTAGCGGGCATAAGGCACGCACTCGCCCCGGCCGGTGACGCTGCCGTCGGTGACCGTGGCGGTCACCACCACGGCCTCGGTCCGGCTGCCGCGCGAGATGGTGAAGGTGCCGGCGATCGGCCAACGTTCGATCGTCGTCGCGAGCCGGATCACGCCGGGAACTCCGACACGAGGCGGTCGACCAGTCCCTCGACCCCGAACCGCACCGGATCGGTCGCAGGCAGGCCGTGCTCGGCGGCGAGTTTGTCCAAGAGCGCCCGCGCCTCCCCCTCCGCCAGGGCCTGGGTGTTGACCGCGATGCCGGTCGGCCGGATGTCCGGGTTGGTGAGCCGGCCGAGCTGCACCGTGAGGTCGATCACCTCCCGGATGCTCGGCAACGGATGCTTGACCCCGCGCATCGTCGTGCGGGTCGGCTCGTGGCAGACCACGAAGGCGTCGGCCTGCGCCCCATGCAGCAGGCCGAGGCTGACGCCGGCGAAGCTCGGATGGAACAGCGAACCCTGGCCCTCGATCAGGTCCCAGTGGTGCGGCGCGGCGGCCGGCGCGATCCACTCGACGGCGCCGGAGATGAAGTCGGCCACCACCGCGTCGATGGCGACGCCGCGGCCGGAGATGAACACCCCGGTCTGGCCGGTGGCGCGGAAATCGGCGTCGAGGCCGCGGTCGCGCATCCCCTTCTCGAGCGCCAGCACGGTGTACTTCTTGCCCACCGAGCAGTCGGTCCCGACGGTGAGGAGCCGCCGGCCCGGACGCCGCGTGCCCTTGCCGGTGTCGAAAAGCTGGTCGGAATGGCGCACGTCGTGGAGCTGGCGCCCGTGGCGGGAGGCGGCCGCGGCGATCTCCGGCACCGAGCCGAGGCGGGTGTGCAGGCCGCTCGCCACGTCGAGCCCGGCCTCCAGCGCCTGGACGATGGTGGCGATCCAGTGCGGCGGCAGCACGCCGCCGGCATTGACCACGCCGACGATCAGCGTGCGGGCGCCCTTGGCGACGCCCTCCTGGATCGTCAGGTCCGGGATGCCGAGATCGGCGGCGCAGGCAGGCAGGCGCAATTGCCCGACGCACCATTCGGGCCGCCAGTCGACGATGCCGTAGGCGGTCTTGGCGGCGAGCCGGTCGGGCACGTCGCCGAGGAACATCAGGTAGGGCGTGGCGATCTGCATCGGTCTCGTCGGTCCGTCGTCGCGGGGATCGGGCAAGAGTCGGGCCGAAGGCGGTCGGGCCCGGCGGCGGCACCTTCGCGCGGGTGGCTGCAGGGTGCAACAGCCCGCTGCGAGGGACTGCCAGGACGAGGCGGTGCCGGCGAGCGGCCCCGGTTGGCCCGCGCCTTGCCCGGGGCGCAGCGGGCACAACCCCCGGTCTGCGCAATCAGGCTCCGTCCGGCCGCCGCACCATCCCCAACCCGACCCTTGACGCCAAGATCGCCGTGACGGACTAGGTCTGTGCCCAAAAGGAGAGCACGAATGCGTTTGAGAAGCCTGCTTCCCGTCCTGCTCGCCGGCCTGGCGGCCTCCGCCGGCGCCGCTTCGGCTCAGGACCTCACCGGGACGCTGAAGAAGATCAAGGAGACCGGGCAGATCACGCTGGGCACCCGCGACGCGTCGGTGCCGTTCTCCTACCTCGACAACAACCAGAAGCCGGTCGGCTTCGCGATGGACATCTGCTACAAGATCGTCGACGCGGTGAAGACCGAGCTGAAGCTCGACAAGCTCGAGGTCAAGCTCAACCCGGTGACCTCGGCGACGCGCATCCCGCTGATCGCCAACGGCACCGTCGACCTCGAATGCGGCTCGACCACCAACAACGCCGACCGGCAGAAGCAGGTCGCCTTCACCAACACCCACTTCCTCACCGCCAACCGCTTCGTCACCAAGAAGTCGAGCGGCCTGACGAAGTTCGAGGACCTGAAGGGCAAGACCGTCGTGTCGACCTCGGGCACCACGAACATCAAGCAGATCAACGAGTACAACGCCGAGAAGAAGCTCGGCATCACGATCCTGCCGGCCAAGGACCACGCCGAGGCGTTCCTGATGGTCGAGACCGGCCGCGCCGCCGCCTTCGTGATGGACGACGTGCTGCTCGCCTCGCTCGCCGCCGGCTCGAAGGAGCCGGGCGCCTACGTGATCTCGACCGACGCCCTGTCGAAGCCCGAGCCCTACGGCATCATGCTCCGCAAGGACGACGCGCCGTTCAAGAAGGTCGCGGACGCCGCCACCGCCGCCTTCTACAAGAGCCCCGAGGCTCAAGTGACCTACGACAAGTGGTTCATGAAGCCGATCCCGCCGCGGGACATCAACCTGAACCTGCCGATGAGCGACGCGCTTAAGAGCGCCTTCGCCAAGCCGAGCGACAGCCCGGACCCGGCCGCCTACTGACCTGACGCCGGGCGCCGCCCCGCTCAACGAGGCGGCGCCTCCCCGAAATCCTCCTCCCCCGGCACTTTTCCCTGTGCCTCGACCGCGCCCACCCTCGCCCGGGCCGGAAAAGCGTATACCATCGCCGCCAAGACAGCCTCGACCAAGCCGAACAGACGCAGCCGAACGCACCCGGAAGACAGGGCATGAACTACAACTGGAACTGGGGCATCTTCTTCGAGGCGTCGCCCGAGGGGACCGGCACCTACGGCGACATGCTGCTGTCGGGCTTGGTCTGGACCATCGTCACGGCGCTCTGCGCCTGGGTCATCGCCTTCGCGGTCGGCTCGGTGATCGGCGTGCTGCGCACCCTGCCGAGCCGGGCTGCGCAGGCTGTCGGCAACGCCTATGTCGAGCTGTTCCGCAACATTCCGCTCCTCGTGCAGATGTTCCTGTGGTTCTTCGTGCTGCCCGAGGTGCTGCCGGAATCCTGGGGCACCTGGCTGAAGCAGCTGCCGAACGCGCCGTTCTACACCGCGGTGGTCTGCCTCGGCTTCTTCACCGCCTCGCGCGTCGCCGAGCAGGTGCGGGCCGGCATCCAGGCCCTGCCGCGAGGCCAGCGCATGGCCGGCACGGCGCTCGGGCTCACCACCGCCCAGACCTACCGCTACGTGCTCCTGCCCAACGCCTACCGCATCATCCTGCCGCCGCTGACCTCCGAGTTCCTCAACAACCTTAAGAACACGTCGGTGGCGCTGACCATCGGGCTCCTGGAGCTGACCGCCCGGGCCCGCGCGATGCAGGAATTCTCGTTCCAGGTCTTCGAGGCCTTCACCGCCGCGACGATCATCTACATCATCATCAACCTGCTGGTGGTGACCGCCGCCGGGCTGATCGAGCGCCGCGTCGCGGTGCCGGGCCGCTGATCGTCTGAGTTTTCGAGCAAGATTATCGGATACGGGCCTGCGATGTTCTCGAATTTCGATTTCGGCGTCATCCTCAATTCCTGGCGCTACCTGTTCTTCGACGGGATGACCTTCACGCTGACGCTGACCGCGCTGGCGGCCGTCGGCGGCGTGATCCTCGGCACGCTGATCGCCATGATGCGGCTCTCCGGCCTGCCGGTGCTGCCGCAGGTCGCCAAGGCCTACGTCAACTTCATGCGCTCGCTGCCGCTGGTGCTGGTGATCTTCTGGTTCTACTTCCTGGTGCCGTATATCGGGCAGTGGATCATCGGGGCGGAGCGGCCGATCCAGGTCGGCGCCTTCTCGTCCTCGCTCATCACCTTCACGCTGTTCGAGGCGGCCTACTTCTCCGAGATCATGCGGGCGGGCATCCAGTCGATCCCGAAGGGACAGGCGGCGGCGGCCTCGGCGCTCGGCCTCACCTACTGGCAGTCGATGAGCAACGTCATCCTGCCCCAGGCTTTTCGCAATATGCTGCCGGTGCTGCTGACCCAGACCATCGTGCTGTTCCAGGACACCTCGCTGGTCTACGTCCTGTCGATCACCGACTTCCTCGGCGCCGCGTCCAAGGTGGCGCAGCGCGACGGCCGCCTCGTCGAGATGTACCTGTTCGCGGCGGTCGTCTACTTCGCCGTCTGCTTCATCGCCTCGCTCCTGGTGCGCCGCCTGCAGCGCCGGGTCGCCATCATCCGATAGGGTTTGCCGCCATGACCTCTTCCGCGAATCCGCCCGTCAGCCCCGCTTCGGAGCCGCAGGCCACGTCCGCGGCGGCGCCGGCCTCCGGCCCCGTCGGGACCCTGCTCACCGATCCGCCGCCGGTGGCGGCCACCGGCGGGTCGATGATCGCCATCGACAACGTCTCGAAGTGGTACGGCGACTTCCAGGTGCTGACGAACTGCACCACCTCCGTCTCCAAGGGGGAAGTGGTGGTGGTCTGCGGCCCCTCGGGCTCCGGCAAGTCGACGCTCATCAAGTGCGTCAACGCCCTCGAGCCGTTCCAGAAGGGCCAGATCACCGTCGACGGGACGCAGATCGCCAACAAGAAGACCAACCTGCCCAAGCTCCGCTCGCGGGTCGGGATGGTGTTCCAGCATTTCGAGCTGTTTCCGCACCTGTCGATCACCGACAACCTGAACCTCGCCCAGCGCAAGGTGCTCGGCCGGTCGAAGGACGAGGCGCAGGCCAAGGGCCTGGCGCTGCTGGAGCGGGTCGGCCTCAAGGCCCACGCCCACAAGTATCCGGGCCAGCTCTCCGGCGGCCAGCAGCAGCGCGTCGCCATCGCCCGGGCGCTCGCCATGAACCCGATCGTGATGCTGTTCGACGAGCCGACCTCGGCCCTCGATCCCGAGATGGTCGGCGAGGTGCTGGACGTGATGGTCGAGCTTGCCCGCGAGGGCATGACCATGATGGTCGTGACCCACGAGATGGGTTTTGCCCGCAAGGTCGCGCACCGGGTGATCTTCATGGACAAGGGCGAGATCGTCGAGGACGCGCAGAAGGAGGAGTTCTTCGGCTCGCCCCGCAGCGAGCGCGCCCAGACCTTCCTGTCGCGGATCCTGTCGCACTGAAGACGCGCGGAACAACCCCTCCCCCCTCTGCGGGGGAGGGTGGCGAACGCAGTGAGCCGGGAGAGGGGCAGCGCGACGCTGATCCAGCCTGCGCCCGTTATGGCGTGCGCGACCTCTCCGGAAGCGGCGTCCCCTCTCCCGACCCCTGCTGACGCAGGGGCCACCCTCCCCCGCAGAGGGGGGAGGGTTGGAGCGGCGCATCTCTGATGCCCACCTGTCCGCACCCAGCTGATCCATCGCCGATCACGCGGATGTGATCCCGTCCGGCAAGAGGTGCGAGGAACGCGGGATTAGACCGGGGCCGGTGATCGTTCACCTCATATGATGCTTCGCAAGCGCCCCGACGTCCTCGACCTTCTCGTGCCGCTCCGGCGCTACGCCCGGTCCCTGACGCGCGATCCCGCGCAGGCCGACGACCTCGTGCACGACACCCTCGTGCGCGCCCTCGAGCGCCAGGGTACCCTGCGCCCGGGGACCAACCTGCGCACCTGGCTGATGACGGTGCTGCACAACGCCTTCATCGACGACCAGCGCCGCCGCAAGGTCGAGGCGCGCTACGCCGACGCCCTCGGCCACATCGTCGAGGAGGCGACGCCGCCGGCCCAGGAAGGGCATGTGCGCCTCGCCCAGGTGCGCGAGGCGTTCCAGCGCCTGCCGGCGGAGCAGCGCGAGGCCCTGCACCTCGTGACGATCGAGGGGCTGGCCTACCAGGAGGCCGCCGACGTGCTCGGCATCCCGATCGGCACGCTGATGTCTCGCCTCGGGCGGGCTCGGGCGGCCCTGCGCACCATCGAGAGCGGCGGCGGCTCGCGCCTGCCGGCCCCGGAGGACGCGCCGGAGCGGCCGCGCCTGCGCGTTGTCGAGGGCGGAAATACCGCGAGGGCGTCGTGATGCATGGCGAGCAGTCACCGGAGGCGACCATGGATCCGATCACCGAGGCCGACCTGAACGCCTATATCGACGGCCAGCTCGATCTCGGCCGCCGGATCGAGGTCGAGGAGCACCTCGCGGCGCGGCCCGAGGTGGCGGCCCGGGTGATGGCCGACCTGCACACCCGCGATGCGCTGCGCGCCGCGTTCGGGCCGGCCGAGGGCGCGGCCGTTCGGTCCGGGCCTTCCCCCGAGCGCCTCGCCGCCGCTGCCCGCCGCCTCGACCGGGCGCTGACCTGGCGCCGCATCGGCGCGCGGCTCCAGCGCGCCGCGGTGATCGCCATGCTGGTCGGGACCGGCTGGCTGCTGCACAACGAGACCGGTGATTTCGGCGTGCAGAACACCATCGCGTCGACGCACTCCCCGGCCTTCGTCGAGGAGGCGCTCCAGGCCCGCCAGGCCGCCCTGGTCCGTGCCCGGGTGACCTCGCAGCGCCCGACCCCGGCCTATGACCGGCGCGAGGTCGAGGCGGCAACCGGTATCGCCCTGCCCGACCTGCCGTCGGACTGGCGCGTCGACGACATGCAGATCTTCCCCTCGCGCAGCGGCGCGGGCGTCGAGGTTGCGATCGATGCCGGCACCCTCGGCAAGGTCGCGCTCTTCGCCACCCGCAGCGCGGATGCGGAGGCGAGCGCCCCCGCCATCGTCCGCTCGCCGGAGGCCGTCACGGTCTACTGGAAGGTCGGACGCGGCGCCTACGCGCTCAGCGGGTCGGGGAACGAGCCCGATCTCGGCCGCGCCGCCGCCACCCTGGCGGCGCTCCGCCACTGATGTCACCCGCCACCATCCCGGAGCACTCTCCCCGATGAACACCCCCTACGCCTGGCAGACCCACGCGGCCCCCGCCGGTGCGGTCTTCGACGAGGGCCTGCGGCGGCACATGCTGCGGGTCTACAACACGATGGGCCTCGGCCTGGCCCTGACCGGCCTGGTGGCGCTCGGCGTATCCTCGACCCCGGCGCTCTACAAGCCGCTCTTCGGCACGCCGCTGAAATACGTCGTGATGCTGGCGCCGCTGGCCTTCATCATGGTGCTGTCGTTCCGCGCCGACCGGATCTCGGCCGCCACCGCCCACACCCTGTTCTGGACCTTCTGCGGGGTGATGGGGCTGTCGCTGGCCTCGATCTTCATGGTCTTCACCGGCACCAGCATCGCCCGCACCTTCTTCATCACCGCGGCGATGTTCGGGGCGACGAGCCTCTACGGCTACACCACCAAGCGCGACCTGTCGCGGATGGGCTCGTTCCTGGTGATGGGCCTGATCGGCCTCGTCATCGCCAGCCTGGTCAACATCTTCCTGGCCTCGAGCGCGCTGCAATTCGCCATCTCGCTCATCGGCGTCGTGATCTTCACCGGGCTCACCGCCTACGATACGCAGTCGATCAAGGAGCAATACGCCGAGAACTGGGGCGAGGAAGCCACGTCCAAGCTCGCGGTGTTCGGGGCGCTGTCGCTCTACCTGAACTTCATCAACCTGTTCCAGATGCTGCTGAGCCTGACCGGCGAGCGGGAATAGCCCCTTCCCTCCACCACGGACGGACCCTCGACTTCACCCGCCTGTCCCGCGAGGGATGGGCGGGTTTTTTGTGTGCGGCGGCGCCTGACGACCTGTTCGTCCGGCACGACGAAGTGACAGTGCTCTTCCGTAGGATAGATCCGTCGATAGCCAAAACCGTGTTGAAGCCCTCAGTGTCATTCCGGGGCCGCGCAGCGGAGCCCGGAATCCAGATCCGCGGACAGTTCAGAACAGAGCGGTACACAATCCGCTTCTTCCGGGACGAACTGAGGTTCTGGATTCCGGGCTCCGCTGCGCGGCCCCGGAATGACCCGGAGGGTATCAAGTCCGTCGCGCTGAGACGGGAGCAGCGTGCCGAAGCCGTCACGGACTTGCGGATGGTCCTCACGATAGAATCCCGGCGCCCCGGCGCACGCCGCCCCCTTGACCTCCCGCCGCCCCAAGCCCCACACCGCGCCCGCGAGAGGCGCCCCATGTCCGACATCCTGGTTATCGACAATTACGATTCCTTCACCTGGAACCTCGTCCACCTGATCGGCCCGCTCGCCGGTTCGGTCGAGGTGGTGCGCAACGACGCGATCACCGTCGAGGAGATCCGCCGCCGCGCGCCCGACGCCCTGGTGCTCTCCCCCGGGCCTTGCACGCCGAGCGAGGCGGGGATCTGCCTCGACGTGGTGCGGGAGTTGAGCGGCGAGATCCCGATGCTCGGCGTCTGCCTCGGCCTCCAGGCGATCGGCCAGGCCTTCGGCGGCGACGTGGTGCGGGCGCCGGCGCCGATGCACGGCAAGGTCTCGCAGGTGCAGCACCGGGCGAGCGGGCTGTTTCGCGGCATCAACGGCCCATTCGCGGCGACGCGCTACCACTCGCTGATCGTCGAGCGGGCGACCTGCCCGCAGGACCTCGTGGTGACCGCGGAGGCCGACGGCCTCATCATGGCGCTGGAGCACGCGGAACGGCCGGTGCACGGGGTGCAGTTCCACCCCGAGAGCATCCTGTCGCAGCATGGCGAGACCATGGTGCGCAATTTCCTCGACCTCGCGGCGGCCTGGAATGGCGAGGCCCGGGGTGACAAGCGCGGCCCAGATGTGCATTGACGGGGTCGGGCGGTAAGCCCGCGCTGAGATCAGGCCCGTACACGTCATGGACTCGTTCAAGCCCTACCTGGCGAAGGTCGCCACGGGCGCCGCGCTGACGCGCGAGGAGGCCCGCCGCGCCTTCGACCACCTGCTCTCCGGCGAGGTGACGCACGCCCAGGCCGGCGCCTTCCTGATGGCGTTGCACGTCCGCGGCGAGGCTCTGGACGAGATCACCGGGGCCGCCGGGGCACTGCGCGAGCGCATGACCCGGGTCGCGGCGCCCGAGGGCGCGATCGACATCGTCGGCACCGGCGGCGACCATTCGGGCAGCTACAACGTCTCGACCCTGGCGGCGATCGTCACCGCCGCCTGCGGCGTGCCGGTGGCCAAGCACGGCAACCGCGCCGCCTCGTCGCGCTCCGGCGCCGCCGACGTGCTCTCGGCCCTCGGGGTCGGCATCGGCCTCGCCCCCGACCACCTCGCCCGCTGCCTGTCCGAGGCGGGCCTGTGCTTCATGTTCGCCCAGTCGCACCATGCCTCGATGCGCCACGTCGCGCCGGTGCGGGTCGAGATCGGCACGCGGACGCTGTTCAATGTGCTCGGGCCGCTCTGCAACCCGGCCGGGGTCCCGGCGCAGCTGCTGGGCGTCTACGCGGCCTCGCTCGCCGAACCGATGACCCGGGTGCTGGCCGAGCTCGGCAGCCGCCGGGTCTGGACCGTGCACGGCTCGGACGGGCTCGACGAGATCACCACCACCGGCCCGACCGCCGTGGTGGCCCTGGAGGACGGGGCGATCCGCCGCTTCACCATCGACCCGCGGGAGCTGGGCCTGCGCCTCGCCCAACCCGAGGAACTGCGCGGCGGCGATCCGGCGCACAATGCCGGGGCGCTCCGCGACGTGCTCGACGGCGCCCGCACGCCCTATCGCGACATCGGCATGCTCAACGCCGCGGCGGCCCTGATGGTCGCCGGGCGCGTCGACAGCCTGCAGGACGGCATGGCACGCGCCGCCCAGGCGATCGACACCGGCGCGGCGCGGGCGGTCCTGGAGCGCCTGGCGGCCGTCTCCCACGCGTGAGCCACCCGCCGATTCGGCGGAAACCCAGTACTCGCTCAGCGGAGGTGCCCGGTGCAACTCTGCTCACGTCTTGGTCTTGCATCTTATGAGTCGCCGAACCGGTGACTCCTTCGGCACCGGGCGGTCACGACCGGCACAGTGATGCATGACGTCCCCGATACGCTCCCGAGGGGAGGATACGGCCTTGTCCGACACCGATACGACGTCTCCCGACGGCGAGGACCGGCCGCGCCCGGCCGACGTGCTCGCCCATATCGAGGCCTACAAGCGGCGGGAGATCGCCGCGGCGAAGCTGCGCGTGCCGCTCGCCGAACTCGAGAAGCGCGCCGCGAAGGCCGCCCCGCCGCGCGGCTTCGCCGACGCGATCGCCGCGCATGTCGCGCAGGATCGCTTCGCGCTGATCGCCGAGATCAAGAAGGCCTCGCCGTCCCGCGGCCTGATCCGCGAGGATTTCGACCCGCCGGCGCTCGCCCGCGCCTACGAGGCGGGCGGCGCCACCTGCCTGTCGGTGCTCACCGACGAGCCGTCGTTCAAGGGCAAGCCCGAGTACCTGACGGCGGCCCGCGACGCCTGCGCCCTGCCGGTCCTGCGCAAGGACTTTCTGTTCGAGCCCTACCAGGTGGTCGAGGCCCGGGCCTGGGGCGCCGATTGCATCCTGGTCATCATGGCGAGCCTCGACGACGAGGAGGCCACCGCGCTCGTCGAGACCGCCCACGACCTCGGCATGGACGTGCTGGTCGAGGTGCATGACGAGGCCGAGCTCGCCCGCGCCCTGCCGCTCGGCACCCGGCTCATCGGCGTCAACAACCGCGACTTGCGCACCTTCAAGGTCTCCCTCGACAACGCCGTGCGCCTGAGCCCGCTGGTGCCGGCGGACCGGATCCTGGTCGGCGAGAGCGGCATCGGCAGCCATGCCGACGCGCAGGTGCTGGGCCGGGCCGGCATCCGCACGCTGCTCGTCGGCGAGAGCCTGATGCGGCAGGACGACGTGACGGCGGCGACGAAGCGGCTGCTGTTCGGCGATCAGGCCTGAGCCGAAGGACTAAGCAGACTTGCGTTGGCACGCCAACGCTTCGTCCGCTTAGGTTCTTGTTAGGTTCTTGTTTTTTCGCAGGTTTTTATCACAAAACCGGCGGCCACTTTCGCGAAACCTGCTTAGGCGCTCCCGGCGGTCAGGAAGCCGATCAGGGCTTCGTTGACCGCCTGCGGCTCCTCGTGCTGGAGCCAGTGGGTGGCGGCGGGGAAGTACCGCACTGCCCCGTCCGTGCAGAGGCGCAGGCTCTCGGCGGCGAGGCCGCGTTCGAGCGCGGTGTCGTGCTCGCCCCACAGCACCAGGGTGGGCAGCCGGATCGGCCCGGTCGCCGCATCCCGGGGCAGCCGCAGGGCGCGATACCAGTTCAGCATCGCGGTGATCGCGCCGGGGCGGCGCCAGGCGGCGGCGTAGAGGTCGAGGTCGTGGGGCGAGAAGGCGCCGGGCCGGCTCGACCGGGTCAGGGCGCGGCGGAGCGCAGCGCAATCGCCGGCGCGCAGCAGCGCCTCGGGCAGGCCGGGGAGCTGAAAAAGCCCGACATAGAAGCTCCGCAGCGCCTGGCTCGGGTGTCGGCGGGCATAGGCGCCGAAGACGTCCGGGTGCGGCGCGTTGAGGATCGCCACCCGCTCGACGCGGTCGGGATAGCGCGAGGCCACCCACCAGGCGACGAGGCCGCCCCAATCGTGCCCGACGAGGCGGAACCGCGCTCCGTGTTCGGGATCCTGCCCCAGGGCGTCGGCGAGCCCGATCACGTCCTCGGCGAGGCGGTCGAGGTGGTAGGCGGAAATACCCTCGGGCCGGCTCGATTGGCCGTAGCCGCGCTGGTCCGGCGCCACCACCCGCAAGCCCGCCGCCGCGAGCGGACCGATCTGGTGCCGCCACGCCCACCAGGTCTCGGGGAAGCCGTGCAGCAGCAGGGTGAGCGGCCCGTCCGCCGGGCCGGATTCGGCGATGTTGAGGGTCAGGCCGCGGACCGGGATGCGGCGCGTCGTCGGGTCGGTCGGCGTCATCGCGGTGGCTCCTTACGTGTCCCGACACGTGTCTCGACGGGCGAGAGCGAAACGCGGTGGTCGCGGATCCCGGTGCTTGACGCTGCGTGAGGCGTTGCGTCGCGGCATCACCTGCGTCGCGGATGCCACAAAACGCGAGCGAGCCCTTGCCAGCGAAGCGGGCAGGGCTTAGCTATTGAGTGGCAACGCGGCGATGGCGTCGCAGCGTTGCTGCCCTCTTTGGGCGTTTCCTCCCTAGACTTGGGCCACACCTCGCGTGTGGCCTTTTTTCTTAGGTGCGAGGGCATCTGTCAACGGCCAAGCCGCCGCGATCACGCCTCATTTCACGCCGTTCCGCGTCTCCGCACGAGGCCTCGCGTCGGGCGGGCGCGAGTCCCGGCAGTGCCGGGCAGGGCTCGTTCACCATTCGTCAAGCACAGGTGCGACTGCGCACTGCACCGGCGCTCGCCTGGCCCTACACGTCGCCCGGTCACGCGGCGAAGGAGGTTCGGCGATGATCAGGGAAAGACTCGACGACATCCGGTTCCTCGTGACCCTCGCGACGGTCGCAATGATCGGCAGTCTGCTGGCGGGCCTGTTCACGTAGCCCGAAGTCTCCGCATCCTCGCAAAACATCTTTCCGCGGGTGGTGCCTCACGCGGCGTCCGCGAGCAGGGCAGCGACCGCAGCCCGATCCGGCAGGGCGTCGAACACGCCCTTGTGGCGGACCACGCAGGCGCCGCACGCCGCGGCGAGACGCAGGGCTTCGGGCAGCGGGCGCCCCGAGGCCAAGCCGACGGCGAGCCCCGCCGTGAAGGCGTCGCCGGCGCCGAGCGTGTCGACCGCCGCCACGGACAGGGCCGGCTGGACCAGGGCCGGACGGCCGGCTTCGAAGGCGAGCGCCCCGGACGCCCCGAGGGTGACCACGACGAGGTCCGGCCCGCGGGCGAGGAGCGCGCCGGCCAGGGCCTCGAAGGCCGCCGGCTCCGTCGCCCCCTCCGGCCAGGGTCCGGGTGATCGCACGTCGAGGGCCGCGCCGAACGCCGCCGCCTCGACCGCGTTGACGACCAGGATCGCGGTATCCGCCAGGATCTCCGGCGCCGGCATCCGGAACGGGGACGGGTTGAGCAGGGTGCGCCGGCCCGCCGCGCGGGCGATCCGGAACGTCTCCGCCACCGCCTCGTCCCCGGCCTCGAACTGCGCCAGGACGAGGGTGCTGCGGGCGATCCTCTCCGCGGCCGCCCGCACCTCCGTGCGCCCGAGCCGGGCATTGGCGCCGGGATGGACCGCGAGGCAGTTCTCGCCCGCGGCGTCGGTGAAGCCGATGCCGGCCCCGGTCGGGCCGGAAAAGCGGTGCAGCATGCCGGCCGGCAGGCCGGCGCGGGCGAGGGCCGGCCCGGCGAGCGCCGCCAGCGCGTCGTCCCCGATCGCCAGCAGGCCGTCGACAATGGCGCCGAGGCGCCGGGCCCCGACCGCGAGGTTGAGGCCCTTGCCCCCCAGCTCGACCAGGAAAGCCTGTGCCCTCAGTGATTCGCCCGCTCGCGGCAGGCGGTCAACCGTGGCAGAACAGGCAATCACGAAGCTCCCGAGCACGAAGAGAGCCGGATCGGCCACCATGTCGACGCTACCCTCGACGCTCATATCCCCTCTCCGTCCCGTCGCTTCCGCCGCCCCGGCGCGCGCGTCCCGCATCGGCTGACCCGCCGATGCCCGAGCACCCGTCCGGGCCCGGCCCGGGCCCCCCTGCCCTGACGAGCCTGGTGCGGCTGCGGGACGATACCGCGAAGCCGCTCTATCAGCAGCTGGAAGAGCAGTTGCGCACACTGATCGAGGACGGGACGGTGGCAGGCGGCACGACGCTGCCGGCCGAGCGCCCCTTCGCGGAGGCGCTCGGCGTCAGCCGCACGACGGTGCAGCGCTGCTACGATTCCCTCCGCCGCCAGCACTACCTGACGGCGCATGGCCGGCACGGCTTCATCGTCGCGCCCGGCCGTACCCGCCTCAGCCCGGGCATGGACCGGCTCAAGGGCTTCACCGAGGAGATGCGCGAGCTCGGCCGGGTGCCCTCGACGCAGGTCGTCGAGCGCCGCGTGGTCCAGGACCGCTCGATCGCCTCGCTGTTCGGCCTGCCCTCGACCGCGCCGTTCCTGAAGCTCGTGCGCATCCGCTGCGGCGACGGCATGCCGCTGTCGCGGGAGGTGGCGTGGTACGACCTCACGGCGGTGCCGGCCCTCGCCGAGGGCGAGCTCGACGGCTCGGTCTACGCCTTCCTCGGGGCGCACGGGGCGGCCCTGGTGCGCTGCCGCCAGACCATCGAGGCGGCGACGCCGGACGAGGCCGAGTGCGCGGTGTTCGGCTTCACGCAAGCCCTTCCCTGCCTCCTGATCAAGCGCCGCTCCTACGACCGGGACGACCGGATGATCGAGTACGTCGAGGGCCTTTTTCGCGGCGACGCCTACGCCTACCGGCTCGATCTCAGGGCGTGAAGCGGAGCCTGCGCGGCCTCCGCGCAGGCGACCGGCAACTGCACCGCCGCCACCAGGGCGACGAGCTGGCTCTGCTGCTTCGTGCCGGTCTTGAGGAAGATGCGGGCGACGTGGGTGCGCGCCGTGGTGACGCTGATGCCGAGCTCCGCGGCGATCTCGGCGAGGCAGCCGCCGCGGGCGAGCGCCGCGCCGACCTGCGCCTCGGCCCGGGTGAGGCCGAAGAGGGTGCGCAGTTGCACCTCGATCCGCCCCTGCGCCCGCAGCAGGCGCGCCACCACCACCGCCCGGCCCGGTGTCTCGGCCTCGACATCGGCGAGGGGCGAGACGCAGACCGAGACGCCCGGCTCGTCCGGGCTGCCGCTCTCGAGCTGCAGGAAGCCGCCGGCGTCGCCGGAACGCCCGTCGCAGGCCGCCTGGATCAGGGCGTGGAGCCGGGAGCGGCCCTCCGCCTGTCGCGCCCCGAGATGCTTGAACCCCTGAGGCTTGGTTCCGAGGGAGCCGTGGCCCCCGGCGGGCTGGCCCGACAAGGCCCCGTCGGGGCGGTCGAGCAGGTCCGTCGCCTCCCGGTTGGCGTGGAGGATGTGCCCCTGCCGGTCGACCACCAGCACCGCGAGGGCGAGCGCGTCGAGGGCGGCCGCCGCCGCCGGCTGCCAGGCGGTCACGGCGCGGTGGTCCCGGTGACGCGGCTGCGCCGCCGCCCGTCGCCTGGCCGCGCAGATTCGCCCGGACCGCGCTCGCCCCATCTGCACGCGTGCATCGTCGCCCCCCGGCAAACCTCAGCGATCGAGCGGGCCGCGACCCGTCCGGATCCATATAAGTACCAAAACCTCAGCAGCACAAGATTGTTCATCGCGGTTTCGACGCCGAGGTTAAGTCTGACATGATTGATCCGGCCTAGGCCGGATGCTTGCGTCCGGAATCGACCGCTGCCTTGTGGTCGGGATTGGCATCATTCTTTTGGAGGGGGGTGCGCAGCGTCGGCAGGTCGAGCGCCGGGTCTCGACGCGGCCCGCATGGTCGAGGCGTGGGGAAGATGGACCACCGCTCTTAAGTTCTAGAGCTAATCCCAGCGCTCGACAAAGGATGATCGACAATCCAAACAGTCGATAGTCCCTTAACTTTATGGAATGGCGCAGTTCGACGGCCGTCTGCCGCAGCGCAGGAATTTCATTCGTTGCGGCAGTGCGGCGAGAGGACGATGCGGTGCAGCAGCCTGTACGATGGGATCAGGCGGGTGCGTCCGCGAGGCGCCGCACCCCCGGTGCCCGGCGCGGCCGCCGCCAGATCAGGCGGCCGAGGGCCGTGCCGGCGCGGCGGCAGAACAGGGCGGCGGCGAGGAACCAGGCGAGGCCGAGCCACAGGCCCTGCAGGACGACCAGCAGGCCCGAGCCCAGCACCAGGGCTCCGCGGCCGAGCAGCGCCAGGACCGCGCGGGTGCGTCCGCCCAGACCCTCGGACAGGCGGGCGACCCGGCGCAGGTCGTCGGCGTTCTCCGCCACCGCGAGGGCCTGGAGGGTGCCGCGGGCGCCGAGCCGCGCCTGGATCCGGGCCGATTGCTCGCCGACGCTGCGGATCTCCCGCAGCGCCCCCGGCCGCAGCACGCTCCTGGCGCCCTGGCGCAGGGCCGCGAGGTCGAGCCGGCCGGCCGCCGCCGTGGCGAGCGCCAGGGCCTCGCGGTCCAGGGCGGCCCCGGCGCTGCGGGTGAGCCGGGCGGCCAGCGGACGCGACAGCTTGCCGGTGCGGGCGGCGAGCTTCAGGGTCGTGGTGCCGGCATGGACCGGCACGCTGGTGCCGAGGGACACGATGGTGGCGCCGGTGAGCGCCAGCCCGGCGGTGGCGAGGCCCAGCAGCAGCGGGTCGTAGGCCTCGCCCCGGGCGAGCCGCCCGCCCTCGCGCCACAGGTCGCGCAGGTCGCCGTAGCCGACGAGGTCGCCCGCGACCGCGCCGGCGAGCCCGGCCATGCCGGCCCCCTCGCCGCTGACGAAGCCGGTCGCGGCCTCCGCCAGCGCCCGGCGCGGCGCGGCATCAGTGAGCGCCTGCACGGCCGCCCGCCGCTCGGGCGAGACCGGCAGGTTCCGCTCCTCGGCGAGCGCCATGAAGCTCCGGGCGAGGTCCTCGTCGCCCGCCGCGACCGCCGCATCGAGGCCGGCGCCGATCCGCTCGGGATCCGCGACCGCGGCGAGGCGCAAGCTGGCGAGGGCCGCCGGATCGTCGGCTGCCGCGCGCAGGCGCCAGGCCCGCCCCGTCTCCGGCAGCAGGACGGGAGCGGAGGCCGCGAGGCCGGCGGCCCCGAGCAGCAGGAGCGCCCCGGCCGCGCGCCGGCGCCAGCGCGGATCCGCCGTGGGGCCCGCCACGGCTAGCCCGGCTCGACCTGCGGCGCGTGCCCGCCGAGCTCGTCGACCAGCACCCTCGTGTTCTCGGAGTAATCGACCGGCACCGCCACCAGATGCACCCCGCCCGCCGCGAAGGCGGCCTCGAGCGTCGGCGCCAGCGCCGCGGCGGATTCCACCCGGTGGCCCTTGGCGCCGTAGGATTCGGCGTAAGCCACGAAATCCGGGTTGCCGAAGGTCATGCCGTAATCGGGGAATTTGTCGACCGCCTGCTTCCAGCGGATCATGCCGTAGGCGCGGTCGTCGAGCACCAGCACCACGAGGTCGAGGTTCAGGCGCACCGCCGTCTCGAGTTCCTGGCTGTTCATCATGAACCCGCCGTCGCCGCAGACCGCCATGACCCGGCGCTCCGGGTGGACGAGCTTGGCCATCATCGCCGAGGGCAGGCCGGCGCCCATCGTGGCCAGCGCGTTGTCGAGGAGCAGCGTGTTGGCGACGTGGGTGCGGTAGTTGCGGGCGAACCAGATCTTGTACATGCCGTTGTCGAGGCAGACGATGCCGTCCTCCGGCATCACCGCCCGCACGTCGTGGACGAGGCGCTGGGGCGTCACCGGGAAGCGGTCCTCCTCGGCGCGGTCGTTGATGCGGGCGAGGATGCGCTGGCGCATGTCGAGCAGGGCCGGCTCGGGATCGAGCCGTCCGCCGAGCCGGTCGGCGAGCGCCGTGACGGTGGCGCCGATGTCGCCCACCACCTCGGCATCGGGGTGGAAGACCTGCTCGACGCTGGCCGAGACGTAGCCGACATGGATCACCCGCGGCCCGCCCGCGACCCGGCCCATCAGGAAGGGCGGCTTCTCGATCGTGTCGTGCCCGATCGAGAGGATCAGGTCGGCGCTGTCGATCGCCTCGTGGACGTAGTCGCGCTCCGACAGAGCCGCGGTGCCGACATAGAGGTTCGAGCCGCCGGTGACCGCGCCCTTGCCCATCTGGGTGTTGAAGAACGGGATCCGGGTGCGGCGCACGAAGTCGGACAGGGGGTCGACGAGGCGCGGACGGTTGCCGGCGGCGCCGATCATGATCAGCGGGCGCCTCGCCTGCAGGATCATCGCGGCGGCGCGTTCGATCGCGGCGGGGTTCGCCACCGGCCGGTCGATCGGGTGCGAGGGCACCAGGGCGACGTCCGCCTCCTCCGCGGCGATGTCCTCGGGCAGTTCGAGGTGGACCGGCCCGGGCCGCTCCTCGGTGGCGACCCGGAAGGCGTCGCGCACGATGGTCGGGATCGAGGCGGCGGACACGATCTGGCGCGTCATCTTGGTGAGCGGGCGCATCGCCGCGATCACATCGACGATCTGGAACCGCGCCTGGCGGGCGCTCATGATCGGCTTCTGGCCGGTGAGCATCAACATCGGCATCGCGCCGAGATGGGCGTAGGCGGCGCCGGTGGTGAAGTTGAGGGCGCCGGGCCCGAGCGTCGAGATGCAGACGCCGGGCCGGCCGGTGAGCCGGCCGTGCGTCGCCGCCATGAACGCCGCCGCCTGCTCGTGGCGGGTCAGCACCAGCTCGATCTTCGAGGAGCGCAGGGACTCGACGACGTCGAGATTCTCCTCGCCCGGGATGCCGAAGATCCGGTCCACGCCCTCGTTCTCGAGGGCGGCCACCAGCAGGTCGGACCCCTTCCTCATGGATCCCTCGGCCATCCGGCGCTCCTCCGCGTCCCTGATCGTTGCTTCGATCATAGAGGCAAACGGAGCTCCACGGCACGTGGAAAAGACACATCGAAAAGACACGTGGGACATGCCCTGCGCCTCGTCCCGGGACCGCGCGGCGCCGGAATCCTCTGCGTCACCGCGAGGTCCCGGCCACGGATGTCACGGCGCGTTGCTGGCGCTACGCCCCGTCGCGCTGGTGGTGAGGGCATCGGGCGACCAGTCGAAGGCGGTGCCGGCCTTCCCCAGCCGCTCGCCATGGGCGAACAGAGCCCGCATGTAGCCCTGCTCGAACGGGGCCTGCGAGACCTGGGGGAAGCGCTGGTCGATGGTGGCGACGTGGAGGACCGTCCCCGTGCGCGCCGCGAAGGCCTTGGTCACCGCGATGGCGCCGGTGGTCTGGGCCTTGATCATCGCCGAGAGCGACCGGCCGAGGATGCTCAGCATCGAGCGCTGCGCGACCTGGAAATCCGGCGCCTGCGAGGTGTTGACGACGACGTAGACCGCCGGCGCCGGCAGGTGATCCTCGCCGGCGGGGGCGCCCGCCAGGGGTTCGAGCAGCATGCGCCCGGGGGCGACGAAGAACGGCGCGGTGGCGCCGCCATCGGCGTGCATCTCCTGGAAGCGCTTGCCCCCGGGGCCGGTGGACTCGATCATCACCGGCGGGAAGATGCCGGGGATCGCCGCCGAGGCCAGCATCACCTCGCGGAAGAGCTTGAGCGCCGCGGGGCCGCCGGTTGCCGCGATGGCGCCCATGTCCCACAGGGTCGGGCGCAGGGAATCGAGCTCGGTCGTGACGACGAGGAGCCGCCGGCCCTTGCGGTGCTCGGCCGCCACCGCCTCGAGCAGGGCGGGCGTGACGCTGCGCTCGATGCCGCGCTTGAGCGGCCAGGTGTCGGTGAGGCTCTCCTGGCCGCCGCCGAACTCGAACACGTCCGCCGCGGAGGTCTCGGTGTAGGCCTTCTCCAGAGCCGCGTCCTGCGAGGCGCCGACGAAGGCGAAGGGGGCGATGAGTGCGCCGGTGGAGACGCCGGTGACGACGCCGAAATCCGGCCGGTTGCCGGCCCGGGTCCAGCCCTTCAGCAGGCCGGCGGCGAAGGCGCCGTTCTCGCCGCCGCCGGACAGGGCGAGCCAGGGCTCGCGTGACGCCATGGCGGCGCCGTCGAGGAAGGTCCGGAACGCCGCCGGATCGTCGCCCGGCAGCCGCACCGAGGCGGGCAGCCCCTCGGGCCGGGCCGCCGCGAGGTCCCCCGCCGTGAAGCTCGCCCGCACGGTCGAGCGCTGCCGGTCCGCCACCGTCCCGGCCTGCACCGGCAGGACGGTTCCCAGGGCGAGCGCGACCATCGCGGCGCCGGCAAGCCCGCGCCGATTCATCTCTCGGGACATGGTTCTTGTCCTCCGCCGCCCGCCTCGGCCGTTGAACGCCGCGGCTCGGGGCACGTTCCATCCCGCATGTGCGAAAAAGCACCTGCGCACAGGTTTTCCGTTGTGCCCGCCAGGTCGTGGCGCCGAGGTCTCCGGCCGATGATCAATCCGGCCGCCGTGCCGGCCGGGATCTGCTGTCCCCTCCCGGCACTCTCGATGATAGCTTCAAAATCAAGTGCCGCAAGTCGACATGCGATGACTTGAGGAAAAGAATCCGAAACAAGTCGGGTGACGTCATGCCCGCCTCCCGGCGGGCAAAGGCGCGCTCCGCCTCCCCGAAAGGCGACGGGATCCCGCCCGAAAGTGGAGCCCCTCCGGCGCCGGCTCCCGCCCCGCCCGACGATCTGCCGATGCGCGGCCCCTTTACGGCCGCGCCGGGCCTGCACTAACCCTCCGTCACGGCCGGACCTCCGCGAGGCCGGCCGCGACGGAGGCTGGAGAGACCCCCATGAAACTGCCGCGCCGCTTCTTCCAGCCCCTGGCCTCCGGAGCCCCGGCCCCGTTCCGCGAGCTGCCGGTGCGCCTGGAGCGCATGATCCACTTCGTGCCGCCGCACAACGACAAGGTGCGGGCCCGGGTGCCGGAGCTGGCGACCCAGGTCGACGTGGTGCTGGGCAACCTCGAGGACGCGGTCCCGGCCGACCAGAAGCTGAACGCCCGCAAGGGCTTCATCGCCATGGCGCGGGACACCGACTTCGCCGCTCACGGCACCGGGCTGTGGACCCGCGTCAACGCCCTCAACTCGCCGTGGCTGCTCGACGACCTGATCGAGATCGTGGCCGAGGTCGGGGACAAGCTCGACGTCGTGATGGTGCCGAAGGTCGAGGGGCCGTGGGACATCCACTACGTCGACCAGCTGCTGGCGCAGCTCGAGGCGAAGGCCGGGGTTACGAAGCCGATCCTGATCCACGCCATCCTCGAGACGGCGGAGGGCGTCGCCAACGTCGACGCCATCGCCTGCGCCTCGCCGCGCATGCACGGGATGAGCCTGGGGCCGGCCGATCTCGCGGCCTCGCGCGGCATGAAGACCACCCGGGTCGGCGGCGGCCATCCGGATTACCGGGTCATCGCCGATCCGGCGCCGGGCTCGGCCGAGCGGGCGAGCGTGCAGCAGGATCTCTGGCACTACACCATCGCCCGGATGGTCGATGCCTGCCAGGCCAACGGCATCAAGGCGTTCTACGGCCCGTTCGGCGATTTTTCCGATGCGGCGGCCTGCGAGGTGCAGTTCCGCAACGCCTTCCTGATGGGCTGCGCCGGCGCCTGGACCCTGCATCCGAGCCAGGTCGCGATCGCGAAACGCGTCTTCGCGCCGGATCCGGCCGAGGTTGGCTTCGCCAAGCGCATCCTGGAGGCGATGCCCGACGGCACCGGCGCGGTGATGCTCGACGGCAAGATGCAGGACGACGCCACCTGGAAGCAGGCCAGCGTGATCGTGAACCTCGCCCGCCTCGTCGCCACCAAGGATCCCGACCTCGCCCGGGCCTACGGCCTGGAGGCTTAAGCCGGGATCGTTGGAACCGGGATCCTCGGCTCCCGGTATCGTGAGACCTTCGGGGACGGGGGCTACCTTGTGCGCAGACCCTGCGCCGGTGCATTCCCGCCCCCGTGATCCTATGTGACGCCCATGCCTTCCGGACAAACCTCCTCCGCCATGCCCGCCCCGCAGCCCGACGCCGTGCCGTCCGGTGCGGTCATCCGCTTCGCCAAGTTCAACATCGGCGACGTCGTGCGCCACCGGATCTACCCGTTCCGCGGCATCATCTTCGACGTCGACCCCGTCTTCGCCAACACCGAGGAATGGTGGCAGGCGATCCCCGAGGAGGTGCGGCCGTCCAAGGACCAGCCGTTCTATCACCTGCTCGCCGAGAACCAGGACACCGAGTACGTCGCCTACGTCTCGGAGCAGAACCTGGTGCCCGACCGCTCCGGCGAGGCCCTGCGCCACGCCCGCATCGCCGAGATGTTCGAGCGCGACGAGGAGGGCGGCTACCGCCTGCGGAGCGACGCGGCGAATTGAGGTTCGGGACGTCGTCGAGACGGCGCGTCCTCGACCCATCACAGGGTCATCCCGGGGCCGCGCAGCGGAGCCCGGGATCCAGAAGCTCGGACGGTGAAAAACAAAGCGGGATCCGATCCGCTCCGTCCTGAAGCCCCCGCGGTTCCGGATTCCGGGCTTCGCTGCGCGGCCCCGGAACGACGATGGAGGATGTCGCGTCCGTCGGGCAGAACGACGAAAGCGCCGGGCGTCGACCGCCCGGCCCTTCGTGCATCCGGTCGCGGGCCGTCCGGCCCGCGACGCTGGCGTGATCCTTACTTCGCCGGAGCCGCAGCCGTCGGGGCGCCGCCCTTCTGCTCGAGCTGCTTGCGCATCTCCTCGCTGCGCTTCTCCAGCTCGGCCTGGAGCTTCTTCTGCTGCTCCTCGAGCACCTTCGGGTCGATCGGGGCGCCGTCGAAGGCCTTGCCGAAGCCGGTCAGCGGCACCGCGAAGGTGACCTCGCGCTGCATCTGGTTCTGCACGCTGACGTTCAGGGTCGTGCCCTTCTTCATCGCGTTGACCACGTCGTCCTTCAGGCCCGGCGCCTCGGCGAAGCAGCCGTTCGGGAAGCAGACGGCGTAGCGGCCGGGGGTCGCCTGGCCGGTATCGACCGCGAAGCGGATGCCGGGCTGCAGCAGCAGGCCGAGCGGCATCAGGAAGCGCACGACCTTGGCGCCCTGCGGGCCCTTCATGTCGTAGACGGCCACGGCCAGAACCGCCTGGCCCTGGTCGGAGACGAAGTCGCGGGTGGTGTAGCAGACCTCGTTGCCGCTGCCCTGGTCCTTGCCGCAGACCTTGGTCCAGTCGGCCTGGGACGGCTCGGGCTTCACCTGCACGACCATCGGGCCGGTCTGCTGGGCCTGGCCGGCGGGCGCCGCCGGGGCGGGCGCGGCCGGCGCCGGGGCGGCGGGCTTCTTGGGCTGGGCGAGCGCCGGGGCGGTCGCGAGACCGAGCCCGAGGCCGGCCAGGGCGAAGGCAATGGCGGCCTGGTTCGGGCGCGCGGGACGATTCGCGAAGAACATCAGGAGTGGACCCCTCAAACGGCAGGACGTCGGTGGCCTTTGGCGCGCGAGACCCGCGCGGATGCGGGTGCGCCGGCAGCAAGCGGAGCGCGGCCGAAGGGCTCCGCCCGGCCTCCGGGGCGCCTGCTTTCCCCCGGATTGAGGCGAAGGCAAGGCCTCGGCCGCCGACCGCAGGCGCCCCTTAGCCGATCCCTTCGCGGACCGCGAGGGGCCGGCACGGTTAAAACGCCCTTAACCATGCCTGGGCAGGATGCCCGATGCGGCAGGCGGACGAAGGTGGCGACGGTGGCGGCTCAGGCGACGATGAGACGAGACGACGCGTCGTCCCTCCCCGATTCGGCGCGGGCGACCCTCGCGGCCGCCCCGGCTCCCGCCCCCGAGGCTCCTCCCGCCATGGGGCTGGGCGCGCTGCTCGCCGCCGTCGCCGACCGGCACCCCGCCCGCATCGCCCTCGTCGACCAGGCGAGCAAGCCCGCCTGGTGCGGCCGCCCGGCCATCGCCTGGACCTACGCCGCCGCCCGCGAGATCGTCGCACGGCTGGCCGAAGGCCTCCAGATGCTGCGGCTGCCACCCCGGAGCCCCGTCGGCCTGTGCATGGCCGGCATGGCCGAGGCGCATCTCGCCTTCCTCGCCATCGAGCAGGCCGGCCACGTCCCCTGCCCGCTGCCGGTCACCTGGGACGAGGATCGCCTCCTTCAGGCCGTCGAGGCGGCGCAGATCCTCGCCGTCCTGACGCAAGGGGTGCTCGGCGCGGAGCGGCCGGCGGAAAAGATGTGCCGGGTCGCCTTGCGCTACTTCCCCCTGCGCTTCGTCGCCGCCTTCGGGCCCTACGTGCCCGACGGGGTGCTCAGCCTCGATCAGGTCGTGCTCGACCACCGGGGCGATGCCGCGTCCCTCGGCACAGGGTCGGCCGGCGGCCTCGTCACCTTCGCGTTTCCGGGCGCAGCCCCGGGTCCCGCATCGGCCCGCCCGGCCGGTCCCCCGCCCGAGCCCGAGGGTCCCCCCCTGGCGGTGGTGCGCGAGGCCGAGGCGCTGACGGCCGCCGCCGCCGGCTGCCTCGTGCCCCTGCGGGTCGAGCCGGGCGAGCGGATCCTCAGCCTGCTGCCGCCGAGCGACCTCAAGGGCCTCGCCACCGGCCTCACCGCCGCGCTGCTCGCCGGCGCGACCCTCGAATGCCACCCGGTCTTCGATGCGGGCGCCCTCTCGGCCGCCCTCGACCAGCCGGTGCCGACCCATCTCGTCGCCCCGGCCTGGATGGAAGCGGGCTTCGCCCGCACCACCGTGCCGGGCCGCCTGCGCACCCTCGCCTACGTCCACCGGGCACCCTGCCGCCTCAGCTCCCGCCTGCCGGGCCGCCCCGGCGTGGTCGACATCGTCACCTTCGACGAGGTCGCCCTGCTCTGCGGCCGGCGCGACGCCCAGGATGTCGGCCTCGTTCTGGCGGCCCCGGAGCGGGCCGCGCTCGCCACGGACCGCGGCGGCCTGATCCAGCTGCGTCGCGATCCGGACGGCCGCCTGAGCTTCCGCGGGCCGGCCTGCGCCGCCCGCATGTTGCGGCGCGGCATCACTCAGGACGAAAATCCCGACGGCTGGATGGAGTCGCGGTTCCGCGCCTCGCTCTTCGCCGGGGTCGCCACCGCCGTCACGGAGATCGCGTAGCACCCGATAAATTTTTCTGACCCTTTCGCAACTGCGAAAAGCTCAGGTGCGCCAGTCGTTTGACGGCTCATCACCGGGCCCGGTCCGGGGTGGTCGGGCGGTCTTGTCCGCGCGACGGCGGTGAACCTTCGTCGGCTCACAGCGTTACTGCTCCGGTGCCTTCACGAGAGGCACGCGATCGGCTAACGCTTGACCATGGGTGCGCTGCAAAAAGTTCTCGTCGTCGACGACGGCCACCGTGCCGTCGACCGGGCCCTCTCCGCCGAACTGGCCGAGCTGGGCTATGCCAGCGTCACCGCCTCCCTGGAGGCGGCGGACGACGTCCTGGCGATGATGCCGCGTCCGGCGGCAGTGCTTCTGCATGTCCCGCCCCGCGACACCGGCGGCGCCTTCCGCATGCTGTCGGAGCGCCTGCGCGAGCAGATGCGCGGTGCCGGCGTCCCGGTGATCGAGGTCGATGCCGCCGGCCAGCAGACCGGCGCCCCGATCGACCTGCAGAGCCGCATCGGCACGCGGGTGCTGAACGAGCCGGAATTCTGAACCAGGCCTGCCGGGATCGCCGAATCCCGGGTTGTCCTTCCCTCGACCTCATCCTGAGGCGCGAGCGCAGCGAGCCTCGAAGGAGGCATCCAGAAACCTCGCTGGTCGCTGGAGGCCTCCTTCGAGGCTCGCTGCGCTCGCGCCTCAGGATGAGGTCGTGTTTGGGAGCACAGTATTCGCTGGCCGTCCGTCTGCCGGCCGCGTGCCCTCACCCCGCCTGCAACAGCTTCACCGCCGCGTCCCGCTCGAACAGGTAGAGCAGCGCCCGCAGGGCGTGGCCCCGCTCCGTCTTGAGCCCGGGATCGCGCTCGACGATCAGCCGGGCGTCGTCGCGGGCCGCCACGATCAGGTCGCCGTCCGCCTCCGGCCGGGCGAGGCGGAAGGCGGCAAGCCCCGATTGCCGGGTGCCCAGCACCTCGCCCTCGCCGCGCAGGCGCAAATCCTCCTCGGCGATGCGAAAGCCGTCCTCGGTCTCGCGCATCATCTCGAGGCGCGCCCGGGCGACCTGGCCGAGCGGCCCCTTGAACAGCAGGAGGCAGGTCGAGGCGCCCGATCCCCGGCCGACCCGGCCGCGCAGCTGGTGCAATTGCGCCAGGCCGAAGCGCTCGGCATGCTCGATCACCATGACGGTGGCCTGCGGCACGTCCACGCCGACCTCGACCACCGTGGTCGAGACCAGGATCTTGGTCTCGCCGCTGACGAAGCGCTCCATCGCCTCGTCCTTGTCCTTGCCCGGCATCTTGCCGTGGACGAGGCCGACCGCGTCGCCGAAGCGCTCGCGCAGGCCCGAGAACCGCTCCTCGGCGGCGGCGAGGTCGACATACTCGGATTCGGCGACGAGGGGGCAGATCCAGTAGACCCGGTCGCCCTTGGCGAGCGCCCGCTCCAGGCCGAGCGTCACCTCCTCGATGCGGTCGGTCGAGACCAGCACGGTCTTGATCGGCTGACGGCCGGCCGGCTTCTCGTCGAGGACCGAGACCTCCATGTCGCCGAAATAGGTCAGCGCCAGGGTGCGGGGAATCGGGGTCGCGGTCATCACCAGGATGTCCACCGCCTCCCCCTTCCCCCCGAGCGCCAGGCGCTGATGCACGCCGAAGCGGTGCTGCTCGTCCACCACCGCGAGGCCGAGATCGTGGAAGGCGACGTCGTCCTGGAACAGCGCGTGGGTGCCGACCACGACGTGAATGCTGCCGTCGGCGAGGCCGGCGAGGGTCGCGCGCCGCTCCGCCGCCCGGTCGCGGCCGGTGAGCAGTGCGAGTTTCAACCCCGCCTCCTCCACCATCGGCCGCAGGCGCTCGGCGTGCTGGCGGGCCAGGATCTCGGTCGGTGCCATCATCGCGGCCTGCCGCCCGGCCTCGATCGCCGAGGCCATCGCGAGCAAGGCCACCGCGGTCTTGCCCGAGCCGACATCGCCCTGGAGCAGGCGCAGCATGCGCCGGTCCGAGCCCATGTCGCCGCGGATCTCGGCGAGCGCCCGGGTCTGCGCTCCCGTCAGGCCGAACGGCAGAGCCGCCTCGATCCGTCGCGACAGCGTCCCGTCACCGACATTGGTCCGGCCCGCCGGGCGGTGCATCCGGCTGCGCACCAGCGCCAGGGCGAGCTGCGAGGCGAGCAGCTCGTCGTAGGCGAGGCGCCGGCGGGCCGGGGTCTTCAGATCCTCTTCGGTCTCGGCGGCTTCCGCCGGGCGGTGCTCGGTGCAGAGCGCGTCGGCGAAGGCCGGCCAGTCCTGGCGGTCGAGCCACGACCGGTCCTGCCACTCCGGCAGGGTCGGCAGCCGGTCGAGGGCGGCGACCGCGAGCTTGCCGATCGCCCGCGAGGTCAGCCCTTCGGTGGCGCCGTAGATCGGCTCCACCGCCGGCAGGTCGGCGAGCCCCTTCTCGTCGAGGATGCGCGACGGGTGCACCATCTGCCGGAAGCCGTCCCACAGCTCGATCCGGCCGGAGACGTAGCGGTGGCTGCCGAGCGGCAGCATCTTCTCGATGCGGGCGCGGGGCAGGTTGAAGAACACCAGGGTGATGTCGCCGGTCTGGTCCTCGACCAGCACCCGGAACGGCTTTCGCCCGCCCCCCATCTGCGGCGGGCGGTGGGCGACCACGGTCACGCCGAGCGTCACCGGCTCGCCCGGCGGCGCCTCGGCGATCGAGCCGCGCAGCTGCCGGGCGATGCCGCGCTGGGGCAGGTGGAACAGCAGGTCGACCACCCGGGCCGGCCGCTCCGGCGTGCCGACGAGCTTGTCGATCAGCACGGCGACCTTGGGGCCGGCCCCCGGCAGCACGGTGGCGGGGGCGAACAGGGGATCGAGCAGGGAGGGACGCAGCGACATCGGGGCGGGTGCGGAGAGGAATCGGGGCTCTATACACCACGGCGCCGGGTCTGCGGGCCTGAGGATGCCGCATCCGACAGGGTCGCACGATGCGGCATCCGACAGGGTCGCACGATGCGGCATCCGACAGGGTCGCACGATGCG